>JAKEHV010000598.1 GCA_022614915.1 Gemmataceae bacterium
CCACCCGAACCCGCGGGCACGCGCGCGATGGCCGCCGAAAAACGCTCGTGCGTCCAACCCAGATAATTCCGCATCAACTCGGTCGCTACTGTCACGTTCATAGTGCACAAGAGCGGCAGCCAGCGGTTCGTCGAATCGCAAAATGCCGCGATTTCCCCCTGCGGATCGACCACCGGCTTTTCCGCGCACGCATAAATCGTCCCGCTCGTTCCGAAACTCGCCGTGATCACGCCTTCACGTGTGTTCCCCGTACCGATGGCGCCCATCATGTTGTCGCCGCCGCCGGCGCTCACCAGCACGTCGCCCGAGAGATCGAGCGACCGCGCAGTCGATGCTCGCAGTTTGCCCGCCGGTTTATCGCTCGGTTGGATCGATGGCAGCTTGCCCGCGAGTTCGGGATCAATCGCGTTGATCGCCGCGGACGACCACTTGCGCTTCTTTATGTCCATCAGCGCTGTCCCGCTCGCGTCGCCGTACTCCATCGTCCTTTCGCCCGTGAGCCAGAAATTCAAGTAGTCATGCGGCAACAACACCGTCGCGAGTTGCTTGTAGTTTTTTAGCTCGTGCTTCTTCAGCCAAAGAATTTTTGACGCTGTGAACCCGGGCAGCACCGCGTTGCCGAGCGCGCGAATCGTTGCCTTCAAGCCGCCGAGTTCCTCCATGATTTCGTCGCACTCAGCGGCTGTTGATGTGTCGCACCAAAGCTTTGCCGGACGGACCACTTCCCCATCCTTATCCAGTGGCACGAAGCCGTGCTGTTGCCCGCTGATCCCGATAGCCTTCACATCCGAGCCCGACGCACGCGCCTGCCGCAATGCCTGGCGGATGGCCGCCGCGGTCGCTTCCCGCCATGTGTGCGGATGCTGCTCCTTCGCGCCGGGCGGGAGATTGGGGATCAAATCATACGCCTGCGACGCCGTGCCCAGCACCTTCCCGTCTCGCGCGTCCACCGCCAGCACTTTCGTCGATTGCGTCCCGCTATCGATGCCGAGAATTAAAGTTTTCATAATTCAGCTTTGCGATTGCCGGTTCAGAATGCCTCAAGCCCCCAAAAACTGTCCACGCTTTTGCTGGTCCTGAGCAGGTGCCGGCAAATCATACAAAGGATGACTTGAATAAGAGTTTGCGCCGCCAGTCTGTCTGTTAATACTTGCAAGATACGTATGCTCATCACCCGCATCTGTGTGCTTTTGTTCACCGCGGCTTTGACCGGATTGGCCGCCGACAGTTCGATCGTTTATCCTGCGAAGGCCGGCGCCGGCCAGGGCAAACATATCGTTTTCCTTACGGGCGACGAAGAGTATCGCAGCGAGGAAGGGCTGCCGATGCTTGCGAAAATTCTTGGTCAGCGCCACGGCTTCAAATGCACGGTGCTCTTTTCTCTGAACGACGACGGCACGATCAACCCCGACGCGAAAACAAGCCTGCCCGATTCCGAAGCGCTGGATTCCGCGGATGAGATCGTTATGCTCATTCGTTTTCGCGCCTGGACTGACGACGCGATGAAGCGCTTCATCGCCGCTTATGAACGCGGCGTGCCCATCATCGCGCTGCGCACGAGCACGCATGCGTTCCAATTCCCCGCCAACAGCCCGTTTCAGAGCTACAACAGCTTTGGCGAGAACGTGATTGGCGAGGAGTGGGTCAGCCATTGGGGCGCGCACAAAAAAGAGGCCACTCGCGGCGTCATCGAACCTTCCGCCAAAAACGACCCTCTCCTGCGCGGCGTCGCCGATATTTTCGGCGATACGGATGTGTACGAGGCTCATCCGCCGGCTGATGCGAAAATCCTGGTGCGCGGCCAGGTGCTGAAAGGTATGCAGCCCTCCGATCCGGCGGCGGACTACAAGAAGAAGCGCGCAACCGACAGAAAGGAACAGGGCGTCAACGATCCCATGATGCCGGTTGTCTGGACCCGGCTGCACACCAACGAAAAAGGAAATCAGAATCGAATCTTTGCCACGACGATGGGCTCGGCCACGGACCTGCAAAACGAAGGGCTTCGCCGCCTTCTCGTCAATGCAGTCCATTGGGCGCTGGACCTCGATATCCCCGCGAAGGCCCACGTCGCCTACGTCGACCCTTTCCAGCCGACGATGTACGGCTTCGGCGGATATCGCCGCGGCCTCAAGCCGTCCGACCATGCCATCGGCAAGGTATTACCCGCAGGCACACCGCAGGAAAAGAAGCAATCTTCAGCGCCGACGCCAAAAGGCAGCAGCGGGCCGCTCAAATTGAAGAAGGGCGATCACATCGCGCTCATCGGCAACGCGCTCGCCGATCGCATGCAGCATTCCGGCTATCTTGAAACACTCATCCACGCCAAATTCCCGCGGCATGAACTCGTCGTGCGCAATCTCGCAGTCGCCGGCGACGAAGTCATCACGCGCCATCGTTCGGAAAATTTCGCAATGCCGAACGATTGGCTGGAGCGAACGAAGGCCGACGTCATCTTCGCCTTCTTCGGTTACAACGAGTCGTTCAAAGGTTACGACGGCCTCGAAAAGTTTAAGTCCGATCTCGATAAGTTTCTCAAGGAAACCAGCGCCAAAAATTTCTCCGGCAAGGGCGCGCCGCGCATCGTGCTTCTCTCTCCCACCGCGGATGAAAAGCATATCGACCCGAATTACCCGGAACCTGGCGCAAACAACTCACGCCTTCAGGACTACACTTCTGCCATGGCCGATGTCGCGAAAGCGAATGGAGCTCAGTTCGTGGATCTCTTCAAGCCTTCACAGGAAATCTACACCGCCGCGGCGAAGCAAGGCCGTTCATCGACCGTCAATGGACATTATCTGACTGAGGAGGGAGACAAGATTCTTGCCCCAGTGATGTTCAAGTCGATCTTTGGCGAGGAAGCGCCCGCAGGAGAGTTTGAGAAACTGCGCGTCGCCGTGAACGAGAAAAACGCGCAGTGGCATGCGCGTTATCGCACGATCGACGGCTATAACGTTTACGGCGGGCGTTCGAAGCTCAGCTATGAGTCAGGCAAAGGCGGCCCGAAGGTTTCCAATTTCCAGATCATGCAGGAGGAGATGACGCAGCGCGACGTGCTCACCGCCAATCGCGACAAGCGCGTCTGGGCTGTCGCGCAGGGCCGCGATCTGAAAGTCGATGATTCCAACCTTCCTTCGGTGACTCGCATCAAATCCAACAAGCCCGGCCCCAATCCCGATGGAACGCACGTCTTCCTCGGCGGTGAAGAAGCTATCAGCAAGATGACCGTGCACTCCGGCATGAAAGTGAATCTCTTTGCCAGTGAGGAGAAATTTCCTGATTTGGTCAGTCCCGTCCAGATGGCCTGGGACACCAAGGGCCGGCTCTGGGTTTCCGCGTGGCACAATTATCCCGAGCGCACGCCGGACAGCAAAAAGGGCGACAGCCTCCTCGTGTTTGAAGACACGGATGGTGACGGCAAGGCTGACAAATCAACTCCCTTTCTCGACGACCTGAACGCGCCCACCGGCTTTCAGTTTTACAAAGACGGTATTCTTGTCATGCAGGCGCCCGATCTCTGGTTTGTGCGCGACACCGATGGCGACGGCAGAGGCGATTGGAAGGAGCGCGTGCTCATGGGCCTCGATTCGGCCGATTCCCATCACACTGCCAACTCCATGTGTTACGAACCCGGCGGCGCCATTTACCTGAGCGATGGCGTGTTCCATCGCACCCAGGTCGAAACTGCCTACGGGGTTGTGCGCAATGACGACGGCGCCATCTATCGCTTCGAACCGCGCACCGGCAAGTTCGAGACTTACATCTCTTATGGCTTCGCCAATCCCCATGGCCGCGTTTTCGATTATTGGGGCAATGACCTCGTCACCGACGCCACCGGCAACAACAGCTATTTTGGGCCGGCCTTCAGCGGTTACATCGACTACCCCAAAAAACATCCGAATATGAAGCAATTTTGGGATCGCCCGTCGCGGCCGTGCCCCGGCACCGGCATTCTGAGCAGCCGCCATTTTCCGGATGAGTTCCAGGGCAACTTTCTCAACATCAACGTCATCAGCTTCCAGGGCATCTATCGCGTCAAGCTCGCCGAGGATGGCTCCGGCCTCAAAGGCGAGACGCTTGAGCATCTCGTTCATTCGACCGATCCGAACTTCCGCCCCTCGGCGATCAACGTCGGCCCCGATGGCGCGCTCTATTTCCTCGATTGGCACAAGCCGCTCATCGGCCACATGCAGCATCATTTGCGCGATCCGAATCGCGACCAGGCCCATGGCCGCATTTACCGCATCACGTACGAAGGCCGTCCCTTGCTAAAGCCGAAGGCCATCGACGGCCAGCCTATCCCGGCTCTGCTCGATCTGCTGAAGGAACCTGAAGACAGCACGCGTGAGCTTGCCAAAATCGAACTGGGCAAACGCGACAGCAGTGAGGTCATCGGCGCCGTCAAAAAATGGGCTGCGGCTCTCGACAACAAGGACAAGGCTTATGAACACCACATGTTGGAGGCCCTCTGGGTCCATCAATGGCACAATGTCGTCGATACCGATCTGCTCGGCCGCATGTTGCGCTCGCCTGAACCGCGCGCCCGCGCCGCGGCCACGCGTGTCCTGTGCTATTGGCGCGATCGCGTGCCGAATGTCCTGACCCTCCTGCAAACTCAAGCCACGGACGAACATCCGCGCGTGCGCCTCGAAGCCGTCCGCGCCGCCAGTTTCTTCCGCAATGCTGAAGCCGCTGGCATCGCTTTGGCCGCAAAAAAATACCCCGGCGACTACTACCTTGACTATGCGCTCAAGGAAACGCTGCGCCAACTGGAACCGTATTGGCGGACCGCGCTTACGAAAGGCGAATCCATCGGCAGCGCCGACGCGGTCAATTATCTGGTCAAGAGCGTGAGCTCCGCGGAACTCCTCAAGCTGCCGCGCACGTCCGCCGTCTTGCAGGCCACGCTCGCCCGCCCCGATCTTACCGACGCCACTCGTGTTGAGGCGCTCGACGAATTGGCCACGCAACGCAAAACGTCTCGGCTCACAGAACTCCTGAAGGCGCTCGAATCCGGCGAAGGCTCGGCGACTCTCGCCCGGCTCTTGCCTACCCAGTTTCCGTCAGAGCTGAAGGCCGCGCGCGCTCGCGTCGCGAAATTGACCGCTGCGAAAAATTCGCGCGATGTCCGTCAGGCCGCGTGGGCTTCGCTCGCCCTGGCCGACGATTCTTTTGACGTGGTGTGGCGGGACGCTGGGAGCTCCAGCCGTCTCGATCTCCTCAATGGCATTCCGCTTATCAACGATTCGGAATTTCGCGGC
>JAKEHV010000599.1 GCA_022614915.1 Gemmataceae bacterium
TCCAACGGCAATTTCCCGCCGGGCCAATTCCCGTCGGGCAACCCGGCGCACGCTCCGGGTCAGAGCAACCCCAACGAGGTTCCCGCCACGAACCCGAGCAATGACAAGTGACCGTCAACTCGTGCACTCGAACGCGTGTAAGTCCTTTGTGATCCTTTAACACTTCGAGGAGTTTGATATGGAACCGCGCAAGGAATTGCGCCACGAGGCGCCCAAGGAAGCGAAGAAGAGTCGCTTCCAGATCGAGAAACTAGAGGAGCGGATCGCTCCCACTGCCACCGGCAATCCCGGCAACAAAAACCCACCGCTCAACAATACCAACAATCCAGGCAACGAAGGCACTGGCGGTCGGGTGTCGACCGGCTGATGGCGTGACCTGGGCAGGCTTGGAGCTCATCCGCTCCAAGCCTGCATTTTCAAACAAGAGCAAGATGGAGAAGAGGTTCGATTTCCCCTTTTATTCCTTGAGAGGAGTTGCATCATGGAAAGCCGACAAGAACTCCGCCAAGAGGAGAGGCAAAGACGCTTCCAGATCGAGAAGCTGGAGGAACGGATTGCCCCGACAATTGTCGCCGTCAACGGCGGCGGCAATACGCCCAATGGCGAAGCCAATGGGGTACCCAGACTGAACCCCGCAGGCCACGCACCGCCTGGGCATAATTAACCAACGCCGGCGGTTAGTGACTCGCATCGGCCCGGCCGAGCTGCCGGGCCGTGTTTGAGTTTTTGAGGTCCGCAACGTTGCTGCGCCAATGGTGCGTCGGGTGGTTCCTTTGCTTTTGACAAGTTCATAGTCCAGACCGCCATGTCCGCCCTCGCCACATCACGTCCGACGCGCCGGCCCGAGCTGGTCATCCGCCCGCTCGGCGAGGGGGGACGGTACGTCGTCAAAGACCCTGGCAGCGGGGAGTATTTCCATATTGGCTCGCAAGAACACTTCCTCCTTGAGCAATTCGACGGCCGCAAGGACGCCGAGACGATCTGCCAAGCCTTCACCCAACGATTCAGCCAACCGTTGACCCAGGAGGAATTGCAAGAATTTGTGGAGATGGCGCGGGGTCGGAGATTTCTCCAAAGCGCGGAATGCGGAGCGCACCGTGCGGAGCGCGCTGAGCAAGGCCGAGAAGTGCCCCCTGCGGCCGCTCCGCGCTCCGCGCTAGACTCTCCACGTCCCAGGCAAAGCATCCTCTATTGGCGCAAGTGTCTATTCGACCCCGATCGGTTCATCTCCTGGTTGGAGCCGAAGGTTCGGTTTTTCTGGACACGCGCCTTCTTCGCCCTCTCGGCCGGCTGCATCCTCCTGGCGATGGCGCTGGTCTGGGCCAACGGACGTGAGCTGGCGACGTATTTCCCGCGCGTGCTGCGCTGGGAGACGTTCGCTCTCGCATGGTTCACCTTGTTAACCGTAACCATGCTGCATGAGTTCGCACACGGCTTGACCTGCAAGCACTACGGCGGCGAGGTGCACGAAATCGGTTTCCTGCTGATGTTCTTTTTGCCGTGTTTCTACTGCAATGTCTCCGATGCCTGGCTGTTCAAGGAAAGATCCAAGCGCCTGTGGGTCACGTTTGCCGGCGGCTATTTCGAGCTGTTTCTGTGGGCCTTGGCGGTCTTCACTTGGCGGTTAACAGTTCCGGGCAGCTTGCCGAACTATATTGCCTGGATCGTGCTCATGATTTGCGGAGTGCAGACGCTGTTCAATTTCAATCCGCTTTTGAAGCTCGATGGCTACTACCTCCTGAGCGATTGGCAGGAGATCCCGAACCTGCGGCAGCGCGCCTGGCAGTACGTCGCCGGTCATATTCGCTGGATCATGTGGGGTGCGTCGCGGCCGGAGCGCCAGCCACGTGGCCGCTTCCTGTTGGGTTTTGGGCTGGTCAGTTGGCTGTATTCACTGGTGTTTCTCGCCCTCATGCTGTGGGCATTCTTCCATTTCCTCTGGTCCGGTTGGGGTTGGCTGGGACTGGGCGGCATCGTGCTGCTGGGGTGGGCGAGCACGCGCGGTCTGTTCCAGGGATTCTCAGCCGGGGAGGTCCGAAAAATGTTGCTTCTGCGCCATAAACGAACTGTGGTGTGGCTCCTACTTGTGGGAGGCGCCGCGGCCGCGTTGTACTTCATCGAGATCGAAGACCGCTCCAGCGGGCCGTTCCAGGTGCGCGCCGCGACGCGCGCCGAACTGCGGGCCGAAGTGGCCGGCTTTTTGAAAGAAGTCTATTGTGACGAAGGCGACCGCGTCTTACGCGGCGCGGTGATCGGCCGGCTCGAGATTCCCGAGCTGGCCAGCCGCATGGCTCAGAAACGCGCCGAGGTCCACGAGGCCAAGGCCAAGTTGCGGCTCTTGGAAGTCGGGTCACGGCCGGAAGAAGTGGCCGAACAGCGGCAGCGTGTTGAACGGGCCAAGAAGTGGCGCGACTTGGCGCGCAAGGATCTCGCCCAGCAACAAATCGTTCTAACGGAAGACCTGCAGCGGTTGGACCAGCAGATCGCCGCCTGCCGAGCGGAAATGGAGGCGCTCCAGGAAGCGCTGGAACGCAGCCGCACGCTCTTGGCCCGCAAGGCGACGGCGCCGCAAGAAACCCGCGATGCCGAGCGTGCCCATCTGGTCGCGCGGGCGAAGCTGGACCAGGCGCAGGCGGAGCAGCGCGCACGCCGAGCCAAGGGCACACTTGAGCCGGAGATGGAATTGGCCCGCCGCGAGAAAGAACTGGGCGATGCGCAGGGAATGTTGGGCCTGCTTGAAGCTGGTTCCCGGCCCGAGGACGTGGACGCTGCCCGTGCCCACTTGGCCAAGCTCACCGAAGAAGTCGGTTATCTGGAAGTGGTTCAAAACAAGTTGACCGTATTTAGTCCGATCCCTGGAGTGATCACCACGGCGCGGTTAAAGGAAAAAGTGGGCCAGTATTTGCGCGAAGGAGAGTTGATTTGCCTGGTGGAAGAAACCGGCCGATTGGAAATAGAAGTCAGTCTGAGCGAGCAGGACGTCGAACGCGTCAAGGTGGGCCAAGAAATGGCGCTCAAAGTCCGCGCGTTGCCGTTCGAGACCTGGTCTGTCACGGTGAGCCGTATCGCCCCTGCTGCAGCGGTTGGACAGGTGGAAAGTACCGTCACGGTCTATTGCCAACTCACCGACTCAAACCTGCTGCTCCGTCCGGGTATGACCGGCCACGCCCGCATTTACACAGGCCAGCGGCAACTCGGCGCATATCTTCTCGACCGTGTTCTGCGTTTCGTGCGCACCGAATTCTGGTGGTAATAAGAATCTTGAAGCATGCCGCAGTCGGCTCAAGCGCGACTCGATCTTGCAATTGAAATGAAGAGTCGCGATAAAACAGATATGCAACGCTTCATGCTGAAATCGAAGATCCACCGTGCCCGCATCACACACGCCGACCTGCACTATGAAGGCAGTTTGACGCTCGACCGCGAGCTGTTGAACGCGGGCGACATCGTACCCTACGAGGAGGTCCACGTCTGGAATATCACGCGCGGCACGCGCTTTCGCACCTACGCGATGCTCGGCGAACAAGGCTCCGGCGTCGTCGGTGCCAACGGGGCGGCAGCGCTTTTGGTCGAACCGGGCGATCTTGTCATCATCGCGACCTTTACCATGGTGGACGATGCGGAACTTAGGGGCTTCCAGCCGCGCATCGTCTTCGTCGATGAAAACAACCACATCAAGGCGACCAAGACCGAGGAACTGGCCGGGCCCATGGTGCTGACGGAATACTAGAGCGGTTTTCAGGTTGCTGTAGCGGGCACCGGGATTCCGCAAGAGGCGAAGAATCCCTGGCAATCACTCGGGGTGACTTTTTTCCAGGCATCGCA
>JAKEHV010000119.1 GCA_022614915.1 Gemmataceae bacterium
CAGACGTTCCAGAATTCAGCGATATTCTGCGGAGCGACAACAAGCGAATCGCCCCGTTGTTTCAACAGGCGCAGTGCCGCTCGAATCGTGACGTGTTCAGGATCCGAACGGTTCACGAGCCGAAGCAGGATACCAGAATCCAAAAGAACGAGCATCAATCGTGTCCGGCGTAAATGTCCGCGCGCGAGAAGTCCGTTGGCAGAGGGGCAAAAAGCGCGAGTCCCTCCGAAAGCTGATCAAGCAGGGCTTCAAACTCCTGAAGAGAAGGCTCATTGCCAGGGGCTGCGAGTTGGCCTGCGTCCGCAAGAAGTTGCAGATACGCGGCAAGCTCCAAGTTCCGGGCCTTCGCTTGGACGTTAAGAGTTTCGAGTACTTGTTGAGTATATTCTTCTAATTGCAAAGGCATTGCCAGTCCTTTCTCAATCGTTCTTCCACTCTATTCTATCGTCTCCTGCCGGAAAAGATCGCACACGATTCCAGAGCGATCTGCCACCCTCGCCTTGAACGCCCGATCCGCTTCATCCGGCGTCAATTCCGGCATCGGCCTCGGATCGCCATACGTGAATTCCGGCGAATCGGTGGGTGACCCCCTCACCCCCAGCCCCTCTCCCTCAGGGCGAGGGGAGGCAGGTGGCCTCTTTCCGTCCCAAGCGGCGACGATCGATTTCCAGTAACGCAGGATGCTGACATAGGCGTCCATCGAAATGACTGCCGGCTCAAGGCCCTCATGATCAGTCTTAAACATGTCTCGCAAAAGCACCCAAGTTGGCATGATGCGAAGGATAATGTGATTACCCTGGATTTCAAAAGTCCTTTTGTTGCCTGCGGCAATGTCCAATCCGGCTTCCAGGTAAGAATCACAGACCTTGATGCTGCGCCCAACATCCCCCCACAGAAAACTGCCAATTGAGGTTCACTTTTCAACTTCCCGCCTATTCGCCGATTTGAAAAGTGGGGTGGTCACCTTTGCGCCAAGTACTGTATCATCAATGAGTTGCAATCTTACGACTCACTTTTCACTTTTTTTTGATTCGAAAAGCAGATCGTGTCCAAAACTTGACGTTCCACGAAGGTTTTCGCGCGCTCCCACCCAGAGACGTGACCAGATATGTTATGGAAGTGAAGTTGTGTGGCACGCTTCCGGGCAGTTGCATATGGCCAAGCAATCGCTGAACGGCGTCTTGCACAGGATTCGCAGCCTGGCGGCGGTGCAGACCGGCCGCGGCCGTAGCGATTTCGAGCTTTTGACGCGCTTTGTCGGCGGCGAAGAGTCGGCCTTTACGGTGCTGGTCGAGCGGCATGGCCCCATGGTGCTCGGCTTATGCCGGCGCGTGCTGCAAAACGCGGACGACGCCGACGACGCTTGCCAGGCGACGTTTCTCGTCTTGGCCCGCAAGGCTGCTGCACTGCGTAAGCGCAAGGGGCTAGGCGGCTGGCTGCACGGCGTCGCTTATCGAGTGGCCGCCAATCTCAAACGGCAACGAGCGCGGCGCTTGCGGCGCGAACACGCCGCCGCGTCCTCCCCTGCCCTCTCCCCGGAGCGGCGCGGGCTGAACGTAACCTGGGGCGAATTGCAGACCGTCCTCGACGAGGAACTGCAACGGCTCCCCGAGCGCTATCGCGCGCCGCTCATCCTGTGCTATCTCGACGGCAAAACCCGCGACGAGGCGGCTCAGGAGATCGGCATCAGTCCCGGGGCATTGCACGGTTTGCTCGAACGTGGCCGCAAGCTCCTGCGCGAGCGCTTCAGCCAGCGCGGCCTGACCTTGTCGGCGGCCCTATTCGCCAGCGCTTTTTCCGCATCCCAAACCAAGGCGGCGTTGTCGCCTACTCTTGTTGTCGCGTCGACCAAAGCGGCGACGGCCGTGCTCGGCGGGCAACCGCTGAGCGCCATCGCGCCGCACGTCGTTACTCTCGCTCAGGAGGCAATGAAAGTCATGTTGTTGACGAAACTGAAAATCGGTACGGCACTTTTTGTTTGCGCAGGCATTTTGGCGGCGCTGGTCGGCGGAGCGCTTCAATCGGTGAGCCACGCCCAGGACTACGACTCGGGCACGGCGCTCGTCGTGGCCCAGGCAGGCGACAAAGCCGAAAGCGACGAGGAGTTTCTGCGCCGGGTGAGCAAGGACCTGCGCGGCGTCAATCCGTCGCCCGCGGAGGTGCACTTCTTTCTGGCCAACAAAGACGCCAACCGGCGGCAGAAACTGATCGACCTGTTCATCCAAGAGCGCCAAGCCAAGAAAAAGGCGGAAGAGAAAACGCCGACATCGCCGTATGTGCGCGTACTATCGGCGTCAAACGACGCCACGGCGCGACTTTGGGTGTACAAAAGGCGTTCGGACTTAGCGCTGGCAGCGGATCCGGCGCGCTTGAGCAAATTCACGGTGATCCAGCGCGACTTCTATAAGGATCTGCAAGCCATCAAGGATAACAAGGACGTGGCGTCGATCACGGCGAACTACTTGCAACGGCTCATGGACTATGTGAAAGCAAACCCCAAGGCGGAGGACGTGCCGGACGCCATGCTGCACATTTCGCTCATCTATCGCTCGCAGGGCAAGGCGGTGGAAGCCGACGCCTGGCGTGACAAGCTGCGCAAGGAGCATCCTAGGAGCAACGCGGCCAAGACGGCGCAAGAGTCGCCCGTCCAATGGTGGCGGATCTGGATGGAAGATTCGGAAGCGCCGGCAGCTTTCTGGTACGAGTCCCTCGAAAGGAACTGGTCCATTGAACAAGCGCCCAAGAAGCCGGAAAACAAGAACTGAGCGCGGTCATGGACGCCGCTCGTGTTGTCCAACGCGACTGCCGCGCTAGAATAACAGGATGCATAAAGGCGTGCCCGTCTCCCCCGGCGTCGTGGTGGCCCGGGCCTATTGCGTGGATGAGGTGCTGGCCCGGCGCGAGCCGCAAGCGCTTGACGCCGCGGCGTTGTCCACTGAAGTCGTCCGCTTCGAAAGCGCCGTCGTCGCTGCTGGGCAGGAGTTGGAAGCAGTCGTCGCCAGCGTCCGCCAACAGCTCGGCGAGGACGAGGCGGCCATTTTCCGGGCCCATAAGGCTTTATTGCGCGATCCGACTCTCATTGCCAAAGTCAAGACCACCATCCTGCACAAAAAGGTGGACGCGCCTTCGGCTTTGCACGAAGCGCTCGACGACTACACGCAGATGTTCGAGAAGATCGCCGACGAGTATTTTCGGGAGCGTTTGGCGGACATCCGCGACGTCGTCGGCCGGATCATGGCCCAGTTCGCGCGCGGCGGCCAAGAAGCGCAGTGTCTGCAAAGGAAGGAGCCGGTCATTCTGGTCGCCCCGGAATTACTGCCCTCGCAAGCGGCGGCGTTGGAGTGTCTCAACATCGTCGGCATCATCACCGAGGCCGGCGGCAGCACCGGCCATGCCGCCATCCTGGCGCGGGCGCGTGGCATTCCCTCCGTTTCCGGATTGCGCGGCATCCGCCAGCGCGTCGCCACCGGCGATTTGCTGGTTCTCGACGGACGCACCGGTCATGTCCTATTGCGCCCTGACGCGGAAACCGAAGCGGCCTATCGCAAGCTGCAGC
>JAKEHV010000120.1 GCA_022614915.1 Gemmataceae bacterium
CTCGAGCGGCAGCTTGCCTTCGACTTTGGCGACGAGCTCGCGCAATTCTCTCTCCGTCGTCAGCGTGACGGCAACGGCGGTCTTGCCCCTGCCAAACGAATAGCGCTGTCCATCGACAAACGGAGATTTCGCGAGTGCGATAAGATCGTCCGCCGCGCGTTCGTTGAGCGCTTTGGCGAAACACAGGGCCGCGACTTCAGCTTGCTTTTTCGGATTGGCTTTGCCGCCGGCATGAACCGCCGTGGTCAGCAAGACAACAACGGCGACGCTTGAGAAAAGGCACAGGTACTGGCGCATGATCGCTCCTGGCGAAACACCACTCTTCGCGCCATGCGCCTATTGTCGCCGAAGCAGCGTGCAGATGCAATACAATCGGGCCGCGCCTGTCACTGCACCAGGATGAACTCCTTGGTGTTGATGAGCGCCCAGATGATGTTCTCGTAGGCCAGCCGCTTGTTGGCTTCATGCCGCTGGATGTTGGTCATGGCCAAGTCCATCTGCTCCGGCGTGGGCCGCCGCGCGAAGGCCCAAAGAAATAGTTCCTCGACTTTTTCCGCGTCCGGCCGTTTATCCTTCACGAGCTGATCGGCGCGGCCGCCGGCGCGCGCCAGCTTGTTCTGAATTTCCTGCGAGTTCAATAGGTGCAGCGCCTGGGCCAGGTTCGCCTCGCTGACGCGCTCGCATTCGCAGGCGCTCGTGCGCTGAGGCCGGCCGAACACGTCCAGGAAATACGATTGGAACGACTCGTCCGGCAGCATGATCGCGCGGTTCGGGCTGAACCTGTCGGTCGGCAAACCGGGAAACGTCGCCGGGCTGCCGGTCACCTGCGACACCGCATCGTACAGCACTTCGGCGGACATGCGATGCGGGTAATAACGGGCGTACGACTTCTTGTCGTGCATGTTGAACGCGTTCGGATTCGAGCCGAGCTGATAGGTCCGGCTCTTGCAAATCACTTTGACCAGATGCTTCAGGCTGAACTTGTTGTCGACCAATTCCTTGGCCAAGGCGTCGAGCAACTCCGGGTTCGAGGGCGGGTTGGTCACGCGCATGTCGTCCACCGGATCGACGATGCCTTTGCCGAAGAAATGTGCCCAGTAGCGATTGGCGACCGAGCGGGCGAAGAACGGATTCTTGGGATCAACCATCCAATCGACCAGGCTGTGGCGCGGGTCGTCGCCAGGACTCAAGACGGGTGGCTCGGCGTCGAGCGCTTTCATCACCGCGTCTTTGTTCGTCCTCAAATTCTTGATCGTGCCGTTGCCCTTGTTGAAGATCACCAGGCGGTTGTTCTGCGGGTTCTGCTGCACCACGCCGGGCACCGGCAGTTGCTTGCGGCCAATCTGCGCGAAGAACGCAGCCATGCCCCAGTAATCGTCCTGGCTCCATTTCTCATACGGGTGATGGTGGCACTGGGCGCAGGCCATGCGCACGCCAAGGAATAGCTGGCAGGCGTCGTCCATCAGCTGGTCGGCCTTTTGCAAGTCGCGGTACCACATGGTCGGCGGCGACTTGGTTTCATCGCCGATCGCCGCCAGGATTTCGCGCACGAATTGATCGTAAGGCTTGTCCTGGGCAATGCTCTCGCGAATCCAATTGTGGAAGGCGAAGGTGCCAAACGCACGATTGGTGTTCTGCTGCTGGCCGCGCTTGACGCGCAACACGTCCGCCCAGCGATTGGCGAAGTAGTACGTGTACTCGGTTGTCTCCAAAAGCGCGTCGATCAGCTTGTCGCGCTTGTTCGCGTCCTTTTCGTCCAGAAACGCCTGCACTTGCGCCGGCGTGGGCAGCGTGCCCGTGATGTCGTGATAAACTCGGCGGACGAAAATGTCGTCGCTGCACAGTTCCGACGGCACGATGCCCAGCTCTTGCCATTTCTTGTGCGTGTGCCGATCGACCACGGTCTTGTAGTCGAAGCGGTAATCGGGAATCTTCATGCCGAGCGGCACCGTGGACCGGAACGTGGCGACCTGCCCCTGGTAGCGGGCCATGATCGCCGCTTCGCCGGCCACGTCGAGTGTGCGGACCAAGGCCGCGCCGTCCACCACCGCGATATCCGGGTCGTTGCTCTCGTATTGGGCCCTTTGCGTCACATCGACCACACTGCCGTCCGTGTAGTGGGCGTGGACGGCGAACTGTTGCCGATTCTGCCGCGGGATGACGCTCTGCTCAGGATGAATGGTGATCTTGGCGACGGTGGGATCGGCGGGGCTGCCGAAGGGCATGCCGGACGCGATCCAGCGGCGAATGAGCTTGTACTCGTCGGAGCCGACGTCCATGCGTTTGCCGCCGGCGTGGGCCATGCTGCCCGTCGCCTTGAGCAAGAGCAGGCTGTGCTCAGGCACGGACGGCAGGATGCGACGGCTGCCGCGCACTTCTTTCACCAAGGTCTGGTAGTCGAACTCGGGCACGAAGCCAAGGAGCGACAGGGCGAAGCCGTTTTGCCCGCCGGACTTGCCGTGGCAGCCGCCGCTGTTGCAACCGAGCTTGGTGAAGATGGGGACGATGTGATTGCCGAATTTGATCGGCAGCGCCACGTCGTACGACTCGACCTTGACGGCGATTTTCACCGACTTGTCGCCGTAGCGGGCGGTGATGGTCGTTGCACCATCGGCTTGCGGAATGACGCGGCCTGCGCTGGTGACGCGCACGACTTTCTCATCGGCGACTTCGTATTTCACGTCGCCGGACAAATCCTGGCGGCGGTCGGCCAAAGCGCCGCTGACGATGAGCTGGCGCGAATCGTCGGCGCCGGTCAGCTTGAACTCAGCCGGTTGCGCGATAAGTTCCTTCACTTCGGCGGGAGTCGGCAGGACGATGGTGTCCGATGTTGGTTTCTTGGCGGCAGGCGTGTCTGCTAGCAACGACCCGGAATATGCAAGGAAGAAACCCAACGCCAGGCAGCGGATGGTGGGATTCATGATCGTTCCCCATTCGGAATAAGAGGCTTCAGCAAATCAACTCACGCAAAGACGCGAAGGCCCAAAGAAAAAAGATCGGGAATCGGAGCGGTCGCCCTGATGCCCGATCCCGTGACAGTCTTGTGGAGCCACAGATTCACGCTGATGAACGCAGTTCAGTAATCTCTTCTGTCTTCTAATCTGCGTTATCTGCGTGAATCTGCGGATGAGTTCTAAATCAACTCGCGCACCGGTTCACGCTCATCCACGATATGGATGGGCCGGCCCGTGCCGTTGAGGAAGGTCTGGGCGGGGTCGATGCCCAGGGTGCGGTACAGCGTGGCGAGCACTTGCGGCACCGTGTAGCGGCGGTCGTGCGGACGTTCGCCGCGCGAGGACGAAGCGCCGATCGCCTGGCCCATGCACAGTCCGCCGCCGGCCACGAGCGCGCCCATGACCGGGGCCCAGTGATCGCGGCCGGCGTTGTTATTGACGCGCGGCGTGCGGCCGAACTCGCCCCAGACCACCAGGACCACGTCGTTCTGCAGGCCGCGCTCGTGTAGGTCTTGCACCAGGTTGGCGATGCCGCGGTCGAGGATGGGCAGTTGCCGGCGCAGGGTTTGGAAGTTTTGGCCGTGCGTGTCCCAGCCGCCATACGACAGCGTGACGCAGCCGACGCCCGCTTCGATGAGCCGCCGCGCGGTGAGGAAGTTGTCGATGCCCTGATACTTTTGGCGATTCGCTTGCGGCTCACGGCCAAGGTCGAGCGCGGTCCGGACCGCGCCGGTCGAGATCATGTCGAAGGCGCGGGCGGTGAAGCTATCCAAGCCGGCGATGTTGTTGTCCAGATCGCGGCGGACATTGTCGAAGCCTTCGAGCATGGCCCGGCGGTCGCCTTGCCGTTCGGCGCTGACGTTGGTCAGGGGCTGCAGGTTTTGCACGCCGGGGCCGCTCGGCGAGAACGGGCGGTGCTGGATGCCAAGGAAGCCGGGCTCGGTGCCGCGCGACATGCCGCGCAGGCTGACAAAGGGCGGAATATTGTTGTAATAACCGCGGACGCGCGACACGACCGAGCCGAACGACGGATGGTTGGCGGTCATGTTTTCGCGCTGGCTCTTGCCGGTCATCACCAGCGAATCGGAATGCTCATCGACAGAGACGATGGAGCGGATGCAGGCGAGCTTGTCCCACATGCGCGCTTGCTGGGGGAAGTGCTCGCAGATCTGCACGCCGGTGACGTTGGTGGCGATGGGCCGAAACTCGCCGCGGAATTCGGCGGGCGCGTCCGGCTTGAGGTCCCACATGTCCATGTGCGACGGGCCGCCGCCCAAGTAGACCATGATCGCGGACTTGGCTCGGCTGGTGGTCGGCGCGTTGGCCGAAGCCCGCAGCCGGAGCATGTCGGCAAGAGTTAGGCTGGCGCCGAAGGCGCCGATTTGCAGGAAATTGCGGCGCGTAACGCCGTCGCAGAATCCTTGCTTGGATCCCCAAATGGTGAACATGGTTTCCCCCCTCGACGGTTAGTGTGGCAGCTGTTGGGCGAGCTTTGTTGATGGTAACGCTATGGCAGGCAGGAAGCAATCGAAAAAACTGGCAAGTATGAGGCAGGCAATCAACAGTCGCTTTCCTAGCTTCGGCGGTTCGTAGCGACTTCCTTTGATGAATTCTAAGTCAGCCCCATGGCGATTGTCCAGCGGAAAATGAGAAAGATCGGTTGTATTCCCGGCGAGGCCGGGACACACGTCGCAGTTGTCCGAGCCGCGACCGTGAGGGAGCGGAGCACTCAAGCGAGACGAAGCGCAAACGGCGAACGGGTCCGGCCAGCATTGTTAACACTAGCCCGACGCGCGAGCGAGGGACAGTTAACAGGGCAACGGAGAATGACGAACCGAGAATGAAGAACTAAACAGATTCATTCTCGGTTCCTCATTCTCCGTTGCCCGGTTGTTTCTCGCCGGTGGTCAAGCCCGCATAGAGTGTTAAAGGTCCCGCGCGCGTCGGACTGGAGTTAGCCCGCGTCGGACCCAGGTGGTTTGGCCGCTTAGAAATCGCCAAGCACGGTGCCATCGCTCTTGTGGCCGAGGCTGAAAAACGTTCTTTGGTTAATGTTCCAGTTAATTGTGCGGACGGAGCCGTCGGCCATAAGTGCATTCATGCCGCCATGCAAACGCGCAGCGCGCTTGGCCCGTCTAAATTGTAACTCGAACTAGATAGAATCTAACAAGCTGCAATGGGAAGAAAGCGGTGCATGAAAGGACCGGCCATGCGCGCTCAATCGGGATTGGTGAGTCTCCTCTTCATTTGCCTTTTCGCCGCAGGCGGCTCGGCTCAATCGTCGAAGCCGCAGGACGCGGACAAGCCGTGGGCGGCGGTCCGCTCTCTGGGCAAGTTGTGGCAATGGCACACGCTGCTCGGCATCAGCCCCGACGGCACGAAGCTGCTCTTGGGCGGCTACAGCAGCATCCTGGCGGTTTACGACCTGGGCGCCGGCAAGGTGGTCCAGACACTCCGCACCCGCGAAAGCGTACAGGACGCGGCGTTTTCGCCCGACGGCAAGCTGTTGGCCGTGGCGGAATGGCGCGACGGTGTCACGTTGCGCCACGCCACGACGATGGACGTAGTGGCCAACCTGAACGGCAGCGCTAAACTCGGCGCTTGGCAGGTGCGCTTCAGCCGCGATGGCCGCCGTCTCGTCGGCTATAGCTGGTGGGGCCCGGCTAAGCAGTTCTGGTCCTACGACCTTCGCGACAAAGAAGAAATCGGCTGGCCCGCAGGCAAGAACGAGGACACCGAGAAGTGCATGATGCGCGAAGGCCTGCGCGGCTGGGGCCATCATCTCTTCTCCGTGGAAAAGGAACGTGCCAAGGGCTACTACACCGGCTATCGGGTTTGGGTGACCGATGCGGCAACCGGCAAGCCCGGCGCGAAAACCAATCTCGGCGACAAGGATTACTTTCAGTTCGACCTCGATGCCGAGGGCGTTCGCGCCGTCATCATGCAACCGGGCGAGGACCCGCGCTTGGTGGACTTGACCACCGGCAAGACCATTCGCACGCTTCCCGGTCACGAGCGCTGGGTCACTTGCGCTGCTTTTTCACCGAACGACCAACTTCTCGTCACCGCGAGCGGCACGACCGAAGACGGCTTTGCGCGCGTTTACTCGAACAAGTCCACGCGGCCCGCGGCGCGTACAGAGATCATCCTCCGCGACGTGGCCACCGGAGCAGTGGTCGCTGCCCATCACGACCCACAGAAGAACCACGACTATGCCCGCATCGGCTTCAGCCCCAATGGCAAATACGTCTGGGCCCTGACCAGAGAAAAAGAATTGGTGCTTTGGGGACAATTCCCAACCATCCCGGCGCAAGCGGACCCATTTCCCAATTTCGATGGCGAAGTGCAACTGGCCAAAGCCGCCAAAGCCGCTAAACCCGCGGTCCAGCCAGCCGACGTGGACGATCGGTTTACGAAGCTCATTCAAGGGTTGGCCGCGAGCAAACGGACGAGCGAGCAAAAAGTCGAGGCGTTGTTCTTGGCGGTCCTGGGCCGCCCGCCGACTTCAATTGAAAAAGCCCTGGCCTTGGCCAATGGCATTGATGCCGCTGCCCTATCGAAGCTGTTGCAAGTTCTGGTGGCATCCCAGGGGTTCCGGGCGCATGTTGCGGACATGCAGAAACGACTGCCGAAGTAGTCGGATTGATGACCAGATTCTGGCATGTCAGCAATGTGTCATCAATCCGTTTTCCACAACTGACTGCAATGAAAGGAGTAACAACAATTGATGACACGACTCCCAAAATGAGCGATGTGTCATCAGTTTTTGAGGTCGGTTTTGGATGTAAATATAGTATTCACTTCAACTTAAATTGCTGACACATCATGTTTTACGATCGTGTCATCAATTATGCTGTCACATGAATTCAACCACTTTGCGAGGAATTCGGAGGCACACC
>JAKEHV010000121.1 GCA_022614915.1 Gemmataceae bacterium
GAGGTCTGCGTCACCATGTAGGCGATCTGGTAGCCGCCCCAGGAGTGGCCCTGGATGCCGATCGCGTTTTCATCGACGCAGCCCTTGTCCACCACGGCCTGAACGGCGGGCAGCACGCACTTCATCGCGCTTTGGCCCGGCGAGCCGACGGTGTAAACAATGTCCGGCATGAGCACTAGGTAGCCGTTGCTGACGTAATAGGTCGGGTTGATGGAGGTGCCGGCGTTGGGCATCGTGAACTTGTGCAGGTTCTGCGAGAGCCGCTCGTAGATGTACACCATGAGCGGATACTTTTTGTGCGGGTCGAAGTTTTCCGGCTTGATGAGCATACCCGACAGCTCAACGCCGTCGGTGTTCTTGTAGCGGATGAGCTCCGACTTGCCCCAGACGAACTGATCCTTTTTTGGGTTGGCGTTGGTGACGCGCTTGAACTCGCGGAAATCGGCGCCGGTGACGAAGTAATCGGGATAGTCGTAACACGTCGAGATTGTTAAGAGGTACGTGTCCGCGTCCTTGGCCTTGATCGGCGTGCCGTAGGCGCGGGCGCCCATGACGAGCAGTTTCGGCTCGGCCGCGCCGGGCTCGAGGCGGTAAAAGCCTTCGTCGCGCGTGTATTCGTTGACGGCTTTGAGGAGAAGCGGCTTGGATAGATCGGTGCCGCGCTGGCCGTCTTCCGCGGGGGTCGCGGGCGGACCGGCGATGCCTCCCAGACCGCCAAAGCCTGCACGGCTGATGCGGAACTGCGTCCGCGTCTTGCGGCCGATGCCGACGGTCAGCATCTTCGCGTCGCTGCCGTCGACGGCGACTTTCCAGATGTCGTAGCGATCGTCGAGCAGCACGTGCTTGGCGTCGCTGGTCCAACCGCCGAAACCGTAGGCGGGCGCCTCGCTCGGCTGGTCCCAGGTTTCGACGACGAATTTTGCTGGCAGCTTGGCGGTCAAGTTGATGCGTTTGCCGGTGGCGGCGGCGACGGCGTTCCAGTCCTTGCCGTCAAAGTAGGCCAGGTGCTTGCCGTCGTGGGAGGAAACCGGCTGCCATTGCCAGGCGCTGACGAGCGGCCGCGCTTCGCCGGTGCGGATGTTGACCAGGCCGAAATCGGTGAGGCTCGGCCCGTAACCGGTGAGTTTCTTGTACGGCTTGTTGTTGCTGGTCAAGGCCCATTCGCCGGCCGCGAGGGGATTGACGTTGACGTCGCTGTCTTTGTCGGTCAGATGGCGGAAGAGTTTATCCTTGAGGAAATAGACGGCGCGGTGAACGCGTGCGCCATCGGCCAGTCCGCGTACCTTTTGCATTGGCTGGATCAACTCGTCCTTGTAGTGCCACAGTTCGAAGACCGCTTTCTCCTCAGCGGGCTTGGCGCCGGGAGCGTCCTTCTTCGCCTCCTTCTTTTCTTCTGCCTTATCTTCCGACGTTGTCAGGAACAGCCGGCTGCCATCCAAACTGAAGCTGACCGCGCCGCGATCGCTGATGGACCAGCCGGGGCGGATGCCGTCCGGCTTGAGCGTCAACAGGTCGGTCGCTGGTGCGTAGGCAGGGATGTTCGCCTCCTTGGGTCCCTTCCCGGGCGTGCTGCTCTCCCCTTGCCCCTGAGGGGGAGAGGCGCTAGTGGTGAGGGGACCGCGAGGCTTACCGTTGCGGTCCCAGTGGTAGAGCTTCGACTTTGATTTCTCCGCGGCATCTTCCTTTTCGCTGAAAAATACAAGTTGAGACTGCTTGTCATCCCAGGTGAGCCGCGAATACTTGCCTTTGCCGTTTGAGAGCGGCGACGCCGGGCCGTTCGGCAGCGGGCTGATTGCGTAGACGCCGTTGCTCTCTTCGTTCTTGGACGAGACGATGTAGACCAGCATCTTTCCGTCGCGCGTGATGGAATAATCGGTGACGTCCGCGAGCACGCGCTCGGCGCCGTCGGCAAGGTTGCGAAGGATTAAGTCGCTGCCAAAAGTGCGCGGCGGCGTCTTCGGTTGGGGCTTGTCGTCCTTTTTCTCCGTCTTGGGTTCTTCTTTCTTTTCTTCTTGCTTGGGCTCAGTTTTTTCAGCTCCCTTCGTCTGCCGCCGGTAGACGAGCAGGCCGGCCCCATTGCCGGCGACCGTGAAGCTGCTTACGCGCTCAATCTTGGCCGTGACCTTGCCGCTCGACAGGTCCATGATGGCGACGACGGGACGCGGCATCTCAGCCGGTGTTTTCTTCTCCGCTTTGGCCTTGTCCGTCTCCGCTTTGGTTGGAATCAGCGCAAAGACGATGGACTTGCTGTCCGGTGTGAACTGGTGCGCCGCCGAGGCGAGCGGGTTCGGAGCTTGGGTCTGTGCCGGCAGTCCGGTTCCTTTGCCGAACGCACCGCCTCCCTTGCCGAAGCCTTTTTTCTGGTCCTCATCCCAGCTATCGTCCGCGGATTCGCCCGGAGCAGTCGCCGGTGCGCCTTTTTTCTCGCCCGCGCCGGCAACGCCGATGCCGGACTTGCCGCGGGCCACGCGGTGTTCGCCGCCGGTGGCGATGTTGCGGACGACGAACTGGCCGTCGGCGTCCTGGGGCATGAGGTTGTAGGCGAAGTAGCGGCCGTCGCGCGACAGGACCGGCTGCTGCACGGCATTCCAGCCGTCGTAGTCGGCATGGGTGATTGGTTTTTTGGCCGCCGGCGCCTGCGCGGAGGTCAGCTCGACCAAAACGACCGCGGTCACGAAGAAGAGCAGCAAGGGCAGGGCACGGGGCGCAAACAACAGACGAAATGAGCGCGACATTTTCGCCTCCAGCGGACAAGTTTCAATGACTGGGTGTTGGGAACTAGACTAACTGATGGGAATCGTCATTGCCACCGTTTTCGGGGAGGATGGACTGGCAATTTACAGGGATTGGTCGGAATCTCCGAGCAGATGAACGATTCGTCAGCGGGGCCGTCGTTTCGGTCTCTTCGGCTTGGCTTTTGACTGCCTCTGGTGCAGCTTGGCCAAGTAGGCCTTGATCTCGTCCTCTGTCAGGCCTTCCAAGCGTTCCTCCAGAGTCAATTGCTGCAAATAATTACGCCTTCCCTGTGGCGACAACTGCTCCAAGAACTCGAGCGCCACCTCACGGCGAAAGTCTTCCATCGTATACGGCATGTTCAATCCCTCCTGATGATATTCTCCGAACAGCTGCTTTACGATCGTGCTGGTATCCGATGACTGCAGGCGATAGTGCTCCGCTCCATATTTTACCTGTTCCTGGGCGGCGCTGAAAAGGTGCAAGAGCGCGTTCTCTTCCTTCTTCGGCAAGTCTCTTGCCACGATGAGCCGAATCACGTCCGTCCCGCGCCGGCAATCGTAGACTCCGTTCTGGACCTTGTCATGGGCGATGACTTGCAGAAGCTGCTGCGGATGCCGGGCGCAGATCCCGAAGAGACGAAACTCGCTTTCCGGCAACAGTTCCTCCCGCAACGGGCTGGCTTGTTTGCGGTAGTTAACGTAGTGTCCGGTCAGTCTTTCAGCGTCCAATCGTCGAATGGCTCCCAAAACGACTTGAAGCTAAGGAGGTTGTGGTTCGCCAAATCCTGCAGACCGTCCGGCATGGCCCGGTTCATTTTGCCCTTGCCTCGGCGGACGATCACCACGTCGAGCAGCTGTTGCCGATGAGAGAGGTCTTTCTCCAGTTCGACGGTGAACGGCGAACCGCGTAGATGGTCCGTGAGCAGCAGTCCGAATAGCCGATGCTAGCGCCGCCAAGGATCCGAGGGAGTTCGGCTGGGCATGAATCACCTCGATCGTTCCTTGTTCTCCGCGATCCGGGCTTTGACCAGCTTGCGCACCAGGGCGGCCGGCAGTGGCTTGTCCGCCGGGAATCGGATAGTGCCCTTGCTGGTGTCGTAGTCCTTGAGGTCGTCCTTGTGAGCCGCCACGGTCGTGCCGCTCATGGGGAAAAAGGAGCAGTGGTTCGTGCTTGCGCCAAAGGCGACAAGCGGTATCCCGTCAAGTCGGAAGGCGGCAAGCCCGTAGCTGATGCACTCTTCCGCCTTTGGCACAATGGCCTTGATGGTCTTGCGCAGTTTCTGAAGCGCGGCGCGCTGGTCCGCGCTTACGCCGGCAAGGTACTCGTCGATGGTGGTGGCTTTGATCTTGGCTTTTGCTGCCATGACATTTGCTCCTCAAGTTGTAGTCCGCTAACTCCGGCGTGGAAGGCCGTGTCACGTGGCCCCGTGCTTCTTGAGAATATTTTCAATATCCGCCCGACCGCATTTGCGTGCCCAAGCCAAAGGTGTCGCCCAGGGTGCGTCGCCGGGCAGGTTGGTCGCGGCGCCGCGCTTCAAGAGGAACTCGACCATCCGGCGTCCGCGCTCCGACTGCTTCGGGTCTTCAACGTCGCCACAGGAGCGAACGGCGGCGGCCAAGGGCGTTCCTTGGAATTCGATGTCGCGTGCGTTAAGGTCGGCCCCGGCCTCCAGAAACACCGCCGCCACGGACCGGTCGCCGTACTCGGCGCAGGCGTGGAGAAACGTTTTGCCGATCCAGTCCGGCCTGTTGGGATCAAGTCCGCGCGCCAGCAGCATTCGGACCAAGGCAGGCGACCCGGGATAAACAATGCCGCTGTGCAGTTCCATGCGCTTTAGCACGGTCGGGTCGGAGTCCAGATAGAGTTCGAGCAATTCCGCGTCGCGCTTGCGCATTAGGTTGCCGAGAAACTCGTCGTCGCGGATCACCGCATGATCGTCGCGAATCGCCTGCTTCATCTGTGGCACGCTCATGCCATACGCCGGAGTGTAGGCCCCGTACCGGCGCAAGAGCTGTTGCAGCGCCTTGGCCTTGTCGCCGTGGCACACCTCGCCAATCGTGAGACAGCAGCCATTCGAATCCGAGCCGGCGTTTGGATTGGCGCCGTGCTTCAGCAGCAACTGGGCGACGTGCAAGTAATTGCCAGAGCAGGCATTGAACAGCGCCGCGCCGTTGGGGGCCGAAGCCTCGGGCGTATTCGGATCCGCGCCCCGTTCGAGCAACAGACGGACGATGTGCAGATGACCCTTGCCCGCCGCATAGGATAAGGGGCTGGCACGGGCCGAGTCGAGCCGCTTTGCCAGGCCGGCATCCTTTCGCAAAAGCTCCTCGACGCGTTCCTGATCGCCGACCGCGGCCGCCACGGAGATAGTGTAATTCGCGCCCTGCGCAAGCAAGCTGCCGACTATCACGGAGGTATTTCGGAGGGAAGGATGCGACCGGCCGCGTGTGTCACGATACCAATAATCCATGGCGCCGTTCACTGCCAGGAGCACCGGAGTTTGTCCGTCGGCGCGCTCGGCGTCGATCGGTGTTCCCAGTTCGACGAAGCGTTCGATCAAACCCAATTGCCTGGTGATTACGCTCCAATGGAGAGGGTTATTGCCAAGCGCATCGCTCGCGCGCGCCAGGTTCGGCTGCCGGCGCAAGACCGCGCCGATCTTGCGCGCGTCTCGGGCGATGATCGCTTCCTTCAGCACATCGAAATCGGGCATGTAGTTGAATCTTTTTTGCATCGCCCGTTGGAGCAATGACTCAATTTGGCCATGCCCGCGCTCTCTGGCGCCAAGAAGCAACTTATCCCAGGAATTGTAGGTGTAGACCGATTGGCCTGGGTCGGCGTCCTGATCCAGCAGCAGCTTGACAATTTCCGCCTGGCCCGCGAACACGGCCATGTGGATCGGAAACTGATACCAGAATTGCGCATTGACCAGGCGCCGGTCCTTTGCCAAGAGTGCCTTCACCCTCGGCACGTCGCCCGTTGCGCTGGCTTCGAACAACGCCCAAGCGTCATAGCCGTTGAGTTTCTCGACGCCATTAACGTAAGTCTTCGTCTTCATCGCTTCCGGCTGCGTCAGGCGCGGCGCGGACCGAGACGGGGCGGGGTGCACAGTGGGCATTCGCTTTGAAGAAGGTGTTGACATCCCAAGATTCTTCGTGGTGGACAGATTCCCGCAGTTGAGCGGTATTGCAAGTGGCACGCATGGCGCGGCCAAATCCCGCCGAGTTAGTCTTTCGCGCACTCCGCCGCGTAACCGCGCAGCGTTTGCTCCAGATCTTCACACAATTCCACATGCTGTTGGCTAACGTCGTTCACCTCCCAGCGATCGTCCGGCTTGACGTAGAGCCGAGGTCTCCTCACCCCCGACCCATCAACCGGCAATAGATACGCCCAGTCGCGCGTACGCAGCGACCATTCGATCTCGTTGCCGACGCGAATGCTCGAATAGGCGTGGGGGCGGACTGTTTCCACTTCGCCGCCAAGCAACGGCCAAAGGCTGTGGCCGTGGCCGGGTGGAATCGGCAGACAAAAATGCTCGAGGACGGTGGGGAACAAGTCGACGGGTTGTGTTAGTTCGAGCACGCGTGAGCCCGCGCCTCGGGCGTCAGGCAAGCGCAGCCACAGGGGCAGGTGAACGGTCTCTTCGTGGAGCGTGGCTTGTACCGGGCCGACGAAGCCGTGTTCTCCCAATGGGAAGCCGCTCGTGCCGCGCAGGCAAATCAAGCACTCGTTCCACCAGGGCTCCGCGCTCAGGGCATCGAGCAGGTTTTCGAGCCAGGCGTCGAAATAAGTGACGACGGCGGCGTAGGTGTCTTTCAGGCGGGCCAGGTCTTCGTTGGGTAGGCCAGTCGCCTGCGCCGTGTCGTCGCAATAGATCCTGAGCGCATCTTCGGGCAAGTTCCAAGGCGGTGCAAGTGAGGGCAATTCGACTTGCAGCGCCCACCCGTCTGATTTCGCCAGTGAAGCGAGAGTTTTCTCCGTCTTCTTCTGAATCTCTTTGAGACCCTTGGCCAAACCGTCGTCGGCTTTGGGTCGAATCGTTTTCCAAACAACGGAGTGATCGCGGACAACACTTTCCAGGCGAGATTCGAACCCGGGTTCCGAGTCCGCGTGCGCGGGAAAAACATGGCGCCCTGTCGCAAACGTCGAGCGCCAAGTGACGTCGTCGGCGAAGAACTGATCGAAGACGACCGAGCGCGTGGCCAGGCGGTCGAGGTTAGGCGTTGCTATCCAGTCGTTGCCGTAGCAGCCGACGTAGCCCAGGTGTAAGGCAGGGACATCAAGAAGGAGAAACTTCATAAGGACAAGTTGTCGGTCGGCCGATCTAACTCACAAACAGGCGCACGCCGGCTACCAGGATCAAGAGGACGGCGAGAACGAATTGCGTCTTCTGAAAAGCAGCGAGGTTTTGCAGCGCGTTGCCGAGGTGAATCGGCGTGTACTTTGTTTCCACCATGAAGCGGACATCGCGCGCCGAAGTCACCAAGATGAGTCCAAGAAACAGGGTCAGAAGGCCCTGAATGATGCTCAGAAGGCCGCTATTGGAAACAAAGAACAAGACATAAACGCCGCCGGCGATAAGTGTCACACCCCCGAGCAGCAGCGCGCCCGCCAAAACACTTGTGGTCTTGCTAAGCTGCGAAACGGTCTTGCTTTCTGCTTCGTTGAACTCGAGAGTCGGATTGGTTTCCGCCATGAGCCGCCTTCCCAATTGATTAATCGTTTCGCGCTTGGAGTATTCCCCGCGCTCGCTGAACTCACTATCAGCTGATCACAAACCGAACCACCCAAACCACAATCAAGCCCAGCGTCAAGGCAGCTTGGGTCTTGAAGTAACAAACGAGACTGCCAAAGCCGCCGAGCAGATGGTTTCGCGTTTGCCCGTCTTTATCGGCCAGGAGCGACATCTCGTGCCACGGCCCGCTCATCGCCAGGCCCAAAGCCAGCCACAAGGCGCCTTCAACCAAACCGAGCACGCCGGGCAGCGGGGTAATCTGAAGTTTGGTTAGGGCGAGGATGATCTGCAAGACGCCGAGCGCCAGCAAGGCATACATCGTCTTTTTCAGATAGCCCGAAAGATCGGCGGCGCCGGTCGTTTGTTCCGCGGTTAGCGCCAAGGGCGCGTCCGGGGCAGGCATTGCCGCGGGTTTGGTCTCGATGACTGCCTCTTGCAGGTGCAGGTCGTCGCCGCGTTTTTGCGCGAAGAAGTCGCGGACGGCCGGGGTGCGGAACAGCACCCAGCCCAAACCAAAATAAGCGATGCCCTTCCACAGCGCTGTCCAGGCGACCGGTGCGCCGAGCGATTGGGCGATCTCCGCGCCGTGGCTGGACGTAGTCATAAGGAGCAAGATGCCGACGGCATAGACGAGCTGAAACGCCACCCACGCCAAGGCGATCTGCACGGCCTGTTTGTTGCCGGCATAGATGCGGTTGGCCAGGCCCATGACCAGGCAAAAGCCGGCCACGCCTAAAAGCAAACCGATCCAGGTGAAGTGTAAGGCGTTGGTGATGATGGTCAGCACGCCTTCGCTGGCGAGGGCGCCCAGCACGCCGACCAAGAACCACTTTTCCCCGAGTTCGACGCGTTCGTGTCGGATCATGGCGACTGCGGACCCTGATTCTGATGCATTGAAATGGATTTTGTATGGAGTGCGCGAAAGCAGACAAGTTTGGAGTGCGGCGCTTTTCCGCCGCTTTGGTTTTTCCTGTGCCACGTTCAAGTCGCGGCGCCAGAGCGTTCACGTCGTATTCTCGGAGGACCGCGCGAAAACCAAGACGTAAACCAGTGCGCCCAGGCCGATGAAAACGACGCCAATGGCCGCTTCCAATCGTTGATTGACGAAATAGTTCACAATGAGGCAGGCCGGCAGCAGAAAGTACAAGAGCGGCACCACGGGGTAGCCCCAACAGCGGTATGGCCGATCCGCATCCGGCAGCTTGTTCCGAAAAACAAAGATTGTTGCCACGGCAAGTGTTTCGAAGATCACCGCGCCGAACATGGCGTAGTCGGTAAGAAAATCGAATATGGGTTTCTTGGTTGGCGACAGTTCCAACTGGTGGACGACAGCCGCCCCCAGAACGAGCAGCAACGCCCAGCCCGTGAGTACGAAGATCGCCTGCACGGGGGTGCGATAGCGCGCGTGCACGTGGCTCAAAGCCCGCGGCGCCAGGCCGTCTTCTCCCATGGCGTAAAGCAACCGCGGGCCCACCAGGAGATTGCCGTTGAGAGCGCCAAACACCGAGCACATGACCGCTCCCGATGCGAGCAGTGTGCCGACAGGACCGAGCAATCGGTTGGCGAACGCCGCGACCGTAGTCGTGGAAGTGTCTTGCAGTGCCTTGATCTCCGCCTGCGACAACACCAGCTGATAGGCCAGGTTAGCGCCCAGGTACAAGAAGATAACGATGCCAACGCCCGCCAAGAATGCGATCGGAATGTTGCGCTGCGGCTGATTCACCTCGCCGGCGACAGGGGCGATGTTCATCCAGCCATGGTAGGCCCAGAGCACGCCGAGAAAGGCCGTGCCCAATCCCGCCCAGGTGAACGCCGGCAGCGAGCCGGGCGGGTTTTCCGGCCGCTCGGTGACTTTGCCCCAAAAGAGAAACGGCAACAAGAGAATCGCGAGCAGCGAGCCGACTTTGATGAGCGTGATGAAGAATTGCAAGCCACCGCCCCAGCGCACGCCGCGGGCGTTGACGAGCGCCAAGATCACCAGCACGCCCACTGTCACCAGCCGCTGGTCCCAAAAGGACAGCACGTCGGCTTGTGAAGTCACGCCGTAAGCCTCGCGCAGAATATCGTGGAGGGATTCGACGAAGATCGTGGCCAAGGCGGCCAGGGAGGCGCTACGAATGATCCAGAATTCGACCCAGCCCCAGAGAAAGCCGGCGGCTCGGCCGAAGCCTTCACGCAGGAAGACGTAGTTGCCGCCCGCCTTAGGAAAGAGCACCGACACTTCCGCCAAAGACAGCGCCCCCAATAGACTCAAGACGCCGCCCAGCACCCAAACCAGAGCGATCAAGTCGAAGCCCGGCACGCTTTCGGCGATGGAGCTCGGTTTCTTAAACACGCCCGAGCCGATGATGGTGCCGGCCACAATCGCCGTGGCGGTCCAAGGCCCTAAAGCGCGTAGAAGTCCGGGCGACGATTGCGGGGAAGTTGCCATGGCGGACAGTGTACGATTGGCCGCGCGATGGAACAACCACAAAGACGCAAGCGTAGGGTGGCCTCAACAGTTTCTCGTTTCGCGCACTATGCTTTCGGTTGCCGAGGACCAAAGCAGGCGGTCAGTTTTTCAGCAAATGGTCTGAATCCTGTTGGACAGTGTCTCTTTAGTTCTTCGAGGTCCGTGCATTGCGCGACTTCTTCCTTGAACTCGAGCGAATCTTCCCTGTGTGCGATTGCCGTCACCGTATTTAACAACTTTTTCGGTTTCTTTTCTTCCTTGCCGCTTCTTTCGTAAAACCTTTCAGCTTCACTGGCTTTGTAAAGCGATTGGACCTTGGCAAGATCGACTTTCAATACTCTTGCGATCGCCGTCGGAGCGCCCAGAGTCCAAGCTTCAATCGACTCCACGGCGACGCCGCAAACAACTTGATGATCTTGCCCAACTGCGTTTTTCCCAGAGTTTCCGCCTTCTTCCATTTGATTCAGTCGAGTCGTGTCGCGATCGCGGTCGACCACACAAATTGTACCAACGCACTGGTGGCGCAGCGCAAGGGCGATGGCGCTGCTGACTTTGGCCGCCAGGCCGCGCGCTCTTTTCTTGTCATTGATGACCGGGATTTCGCGCCAGAAGTAGGCGATGCTCGCTGCGTCGATAGTCGGGCACACTCTTTGGGACAGATGCGGTATAACGCCGCGCGCGGGTCGCGGTATGGGGGCAAACTCGGCGCCGACGTCGGTCTTGCCCTCCCCAACGAAAAGAACCTTCATGCGGTCGCTCCCTTGACCAGGTCCTCCTCACCGAAAAGATACCAGATCTCGCCGGGAGCGAATTCCTTTTGCAGGTTTTCAATGTTCGGCAATTCGATCATGGGCGTCACTTTTGTCGCGCCGTCCGTCGTTCGCTGGAAGATGCGCACTTCCTCGGGTTTGACGAAATTCAAGAGCAGTGGGCTGTGCGTTGTGATGATGATTTGCCTGGCCTTGTTGCCGATTTCTCCCGAGCTCATTTTTCGCAAGAGATCAATCACCATCTTCAATCGCGATGGATGGAGTCCGTTCTCTGGCTCTTCGATGAGGAGTATTCCTGGAGTGTTGGCATAAGCCAAGGCAAGAAATGCGGTCAACAGCATCGCGCCATCGGAAGCCTGACTACAGGGTATCGTCACAGGAGGTTTGGCTTCCCCTGACAGTGTAAAGCGAATCTCATAACCGCCCTGTCCCTCAACTGGCATCTGAGTTGACACTCCCTTAATCGTTGTAATCGCCGCGTTTATCTGTTTCTCCAGTGATATGATCGCATCTCGATCGGGCCCAATCAGCAGACCGTGGAGAACAGCGGCGAGGTTGTCACCAGTTGGAGTGAGAACCGGGTTTTGTTCAGGAGGTGCAATAGTTCGGAGTAGTGCGGGATTCAGGTGGTATTCTTCTGTTGATCCCAAGTCTTCGACAACGTCTAGTACCGGATTATTGCCGCTCGCGTTCAATGCTTCAAAATAGCCTAGCTGCGAAAGAAGTGTCTGCGGTGGATGTGTGGCCAGTCCCAGTTCCTTGTATTTGACTGGTTTGTCAGGAGTAGGGTCATCCAGTATCAACTGTCCAGCGACCACAAGTCTTTCCGAGATCCGTTGGCTTGCAAAATCAAGTTTCAGGCGATACTCGAAGTCCTCTTCCCTTCGTCCAGTAACATGAAAAGAAATCATGCCTCTTTTTTTTTGCCAAGTTAATGTTCGACCTGCTTCGATGGACTGGGGAGAAGCCGGAAAATACGCGGAGAGCACGTGGGGCGCACCTCCCCCCATGTGAGCGACCTTCCAGTTACTCGATTTACCCAATAAGTCAACTGCGTTCAGTACGCTCGTCTTGCCGCTGTCATTTTGGCCAATCAAAACGTTGAATGGGCCCAATTTGACTTTCACGTCACGAAGACACTTGTAGTTCTGAATGTGAATCGTCTTTATCATTATTTATTGCCTTCCTTCGGTTGGCTCGCCGCGATCCGACCTTCCATCGGACTCGAGGCCTGCGCGTACAGTTTCTTCGGAATCCGTCCCGCCAGATACGCCAGCCGGCCGGCGTCGCAAGCATACTTCATCGCATAGGC
>JAKEHV010000122.1 GCA_022614915.1 Gemmataceae bacterium
CCTTCTTCTGTTTGGTTTCGCCGGCTTTTAGAAGCTCGAGGTAGGCAGTGCGGCCGGCGTCTCCCAAGCGGCGCTCGTGGCGGCGAATGATGCGCGTGTAGCCTCCGGGACGGTCCTGGAAACGTGCCGCGATTTCGCTGAACAGCTTCTGCATAATGGTGCGCTCGTCCGGCTTGTCGTCTTTCATGCCGGTGGCCGGCTTGACCTCGGCGTCGGACGAGGGTCCCATCCGCGAGACCGCCAAGCGCCGCGCGTGCAGCGTCCCCTTCTTGGCCAGCGTGATCAGCTTCTCCACGAACGGACGCACCGCCTTGGCTTTTTCCAAGGTCGTGATAATCCGCTCGTTGCGGAATAGCGCAAGCGCCAGATTGCGATACAACGCCAATCGATGCGACGCGTTTCGGCCTAACTTGCGGCCTGCTTTTCGGTGACGCATGGCAAGTTTCTATCGTCGTTGCGCCGAAGGCAGCTTCATTCCCAAGCTCAAGCCGCGTTCGGTCAGTTTCTGTTTCACTTCCTTGAGGGTGGTTTCGCCGAAGTTGCGGACTTCGAGCAATTCCTCGTCGGTGCGGATCACCAGGTCGCGCACGGAGGTGATGCCTTCCGATTCGAGGCAGTTGGTGGCCCGCACGGACAATTCCAGCTCGGCCAGGCTGAGATTCAGCTTGCGCTCCAGGTCGTGGTCCACGGTGTCGGCAGCGCCGCCGATCTCCGCGCGATCGTCGAGGGTCATCTCGGGCCCCGGCTCGGCAAACTGGATAAAGGGGTTCAGGTGCTTACGCAAGATCTTGGCCCCTTCGACCAGCGACATCTGCGGGCTCAGCGTGCCATTAGTCCAGATTTCCATGACCAGGCGGTCGTAGTTAGTCCGCTGGCCGACGCGGGTTTCCTCGATCTCGTACTTGACGCGCACCACCGGCGAGAAGCTCGAATCGACGGGGATGACGCCGATTTCCCTCTCTTTGCCAGCGTTTTCCTCGGCGGTGCGATAGCCGCGGCCATTCTCGACTGTCATTTCGACGATAAAGGGCACGTCGTCGGTCATGGTGGCGAGGATGTGCTCGGGATTGATGATCTGCACCGTTTCGTCGGCGATGATGTTGGCCCCCGTGACCACGCCTTTTTCGTGCCGGTCGATGCGAATCGCCTTGGACTGTTCGCTCAAGTTCTTGACGACCAGGCTCTTGATGTTGAGGATGATGTCGGTCACGTCTTCAACCACGCCGGGAATGGTGGTGATTTCGTGCTGCACTCCCTGGATTTTGATGCGGGTGACGGCGCTGCCTTCCAAGCTGGAGAGCAAAACGCGTCGCAGGCTGTTTCCGATCGTGACGCCGAAGCCGCGCTCGAACGGCTCAGCGAAGAACTTGCCATAGGTGTCCGTCAAGGTGTCGCGCTCGGAAGTCAGACGATTGGGCAGTTCTAGCCCACGCCATTTGATACGCATGCTTTAAGACCTCCGTCAATGGACTTTGGATTTTCGATTGTTGATTTTCGATTACAATCGAAAATCAACAATCACCAATCACCAATCGAAAATCAGGAATTCCGACTAACGCGAACAGAATTCGATGATCAGATTCTCGTGCAGTTCTTTTTCCTTGGTCAGGCGCGGGTCCACGTCCTGGCGGGTGGGCAGGCGGGTGAGGCGGCCTTCGGGCGGCTCGGCGCCGACGATCTCCAGAAAATCCGGTATGGGTTGCGGGTGCGATTGTTGGTTGAGCTTGACCAGCTGGACGCTGCCCGGCCGGTTCTTGATCGCCACGGTGTCGCCGGCCTTGAGCAGGATGCTGGCGACGTTGCAGTGTTTGCCATTGACGAGGACGTGCCCGTGGCCGACAAGCTGCCGGGCGGACGCACGCGAGGGCGCAAAGCCGATGCGATGAATGACGTTGTCGAGGCGGCGCTCCAGGATGGACAGCAGGACTTCGCCCGTGTTCTCGGTGGAGCGGCTGGCCAGAGCGAAATAGCGGCGGAATTGGCGCTCGAGGACGCCGTAGAATCGTTTCAGCTTTTGCTTTTCGCGCAAGCGCACGCCGTATTCGCTTTGCTTGCCGCGGCGATTGTGCATGCCGGGGGGCGCGTCGCGGCGCTCGATGGCGCACTTGGGGCTCTCGCAACGGCTGCCCTTGAGATAGAGCTTAATGCCTTCGCGGCGGCACTGTTGGCAAACGGAGTCGGTGTAGCGAGCCATAGTATTTTCGATTGATGATTTTGGATTGGAAATTCGTGCTGTTCATTACAGCGATCGAAAATCAACAATCCGAAATCCAAAATTACACGCGTCGTTTCTTGGGTGGCCGGCAGCCGTTGTGGGGCAGCGGGGTGACGTCTTCGATGGCCTTGACCGTGAGGCCGGCGCCTTGCAGGGCGGTGACGGCGGACTCGCGGCCCGAGCCGGGGCCTTTTACCTTCACTTCGATCTCTTTCAGGCCGAACTTCGTGGCCCGTTCGGCTGCGACTTCCGCGGCGCGCTGGGCGGCAAAGGGCGTGCTCTTGCGGCTGCCCTTGAAGCCGACCGTGCCGGCCGACGCGAAACAGAGCGTGTCGCCGTTGGTGTCCGTGATCGTCACAATCGTGTTGTTGAAGGTGGACTTGATATGCGCCACGCCTCTGCTCACATTGCGACGCGTCTTTTTCTTTTTGCTCTTGGCCACAGGCTCCTCGGATTTTGGATTTTTGATTGGTGATTTTCGATTGCTGCAACTAGATCGAAAATCACCAATCAAAAATCGAAAATGTACTAGCCGCGCATTTCCTTGACGCCCTTCTTGCCGGCTACGGTTTTACGCGGACCCTTACGGGTGCGGGCATTGGTGCGCGTGCGTTGGCCGCGCACGGGCAGGCCACGGCGATGGCGAAAACCCCGATAGCAGCCGATGTCGCGCAGCCGGGCGATGTTTTGCTGAATCTGGCGGCGCAGCGGACCTTCTACGGTGAACTCGCGGTCGAGGATGGTCGCCAAGCGCGCGACTTCTTCGTCGGTCAATTCCTTGGCTTTGCGGTCGGGATTGACCTTGGCCTTGGTGCACAGCTGCAGCGCAGTCGTGGGGCCGATGCCGTAAATGTACCGAAGCGAAACATGCGTCGGCTTGTCGTTCGGAAGGTCCACACCGAGTATACGAGGCATAACTTACCCTTGGCGCTGCTTGTGTCGGGGATTGTTGCAAATCACGTACAGCCGACCGCGCCGCCGCACCAGTTTGCAGTTTTCGCAGATTCGTTTGACGCTGGAACGCACTTTCATGGCCTTCCTCGCAGGCACAATTCGGCGGAAAAATCGGAAACAATCATTGTAGAAATTGCGCCAAAACCAACAAGAGAGAAAAATTATAGGGGCGCTGTCAAGGGGTGAGGAAGCTGTCGAAATGAAGGTTGCAGGGCTCGTCAGATTCTCCAGATTGTTCAAGTTTCTTGTTGCGGCAAGGAGGCTGTCGCCATAAACTTAGGTCGTTTCATCAGCCAAGTGAGTCATCCGCTTCCTGACGGGCGCGGCTCTGACATAAGCCAACCATGTTGAAGGAGAGATCATGACTCGCAAGCTCAGTCGGCGACGGTTTATGCAATCAAGCGCCCTCGCGGCGGGGGCGGGCTATTTCCTGACCGCGGGCGTGACAGAATCGCACGCGGCTCGGCAAGACGACCCCATGCGCCGCATCAACGTCGCCGTCATCGGCTCGGGCGGTCAGGGCGGCGGCAACCTCGGCGCCGTCGCCCGCACCGAAAACATCGTCGCGCTTTGCGACGTGGACGATGAACGCGCCCGCGGCGCTTACAACAAATATCCGGACGTCCCCAAGTACAAAGACTTCCGCATCATGCTCGAAAAGCAAAAAGACATCGAAGCGGTCGTCGTGTCCACTCCCGATCACACGCATGCCCATGCCAGCATCAGGGCCATGCGCATGGGCAAGCATTGCTACACCGAGAAACCGCTCACGCACAGCGTCTGGGAGGCCCGGCAAATGCGCGAAACGGCGGCGAAGCATAAAGTCGCCACGCAAATGGGCAACCAGGGCACCAGCAGAAACGGCTTGCGCGAAGGCGTGGACGTCATCCGTTCCGGCGCGATCGGCGAAGTGCGCGAAGTCCACGTTTGGACCAACCGCCCGATTTGGCCGCAGAACATCGAGCGGCCCAAGGAACGCCAGGAGGTGCCCAAGGGGCTCGACTGGGATCTGTGGCTGGGACCGGCCCCGGAGCGTCCCTATCATCGCGCCTATGTGCCCTTCGCATGGCGCGGCTGGTGGGACTTCGGCACCGGCGCTTTGGGCGACATGGCTTGCCACACCATGAACCTGCCAAACATGGCCCTCAGTCTCGGAGCGCCCTCTGCGGTGTCGGCGGACGTGGCCCACCGCGTGAGCAATGAAACCGCGCCCATGGGCTGCACTGTCACCTATGAGTTTCCGGAGCGCACCGTTAACAATCGCCGGTTGCCGTCCGTGCGGCTTATGTGGTACGAACGCCGCCTACCCGAAGGCAAGCTATTTCACGGTCAAAAGCCGTCCGGCAGCGGCATCTTGATGGTGGGCTCGCGCGGCACACTGATTTCACCGAGCGATAATGGCGACAGTTATCGCCTTTTGCCCGAAGGCGACTTCCAAGGCTTCAAGGCGGCCGAGCCGGTCTTGCCGCGCAACACGGTCGGCCATCATGGCGAATGGCTGCGCGCCTGCAAAGGCGGCACGCCGGCCATGTCCAATTTCGTCGATTACGCCGGACTCTTCACCGAGACGGTGCTCCTGGGCAACGTCGCCATCCGTGTCGGCAAGCGCATCGTCTGGAACTCGGAAAAGCTGCAAGCCGTCGATTTGCAAGAAGCTGCGCAGTACATCCGCCGGCCGTATCGCAAAGGCTGGGACTTGTAGAGTTGTTAGTGGTGAGTGGTGAGGATGGAAACCAAGCCGCCTTACTATGCCGTCGTCTTTACTACCAAGCGCACATCCGCCGACGCCGCAGGCTACGTCGCCATGGCCCAGCGCATGGAAGAATTGGCGCGACGCCAGCCCGGCTTCCTCGGCCTCGACAGCGCCCGCGGCGACGACGGCATTGGCGTCACTGTCTCCTACTGGGAAAGCGAACAGGCCATCCGCGCTTGGTATTTGGTCGCGGAACACCAGGAAGCGCAAAAACTTGGGAAAGAGAAGTGGTACGAGTGGTTTCAATTGCGCGTCTGCCGGGTGGAGCGGGCTCGATCTTTCCAACAGTCACAGGCAGCGCCATTCTAGCCGATCCTTCAGATTGCCGTCTTTCGCGGCCAGTAGCGCCACGCCAGCGCCCCTAGGATGATCGCACCGCCGATGTAGGTCGTCGCGTGCGGCACTTCCGTATGCGGCGACACGCCATAGGCCCAAATCGGGCTCAAGATCGGTTCCAGAAGAGTGATGGCGCCGGCTTCTTGCGGACTGATGATGCGCAGTCCGCGCGCGGCCAGCCAATAGGCCAGGACCAATTGCCCGGACCCGAAAGCGGCCAGTACACCAAGCTGCGCGAGCGTCGGCGGCGTTAACGCGAGGACAAATGGCAAAAGCAAGAGCGTGCTCCAGATTTGATTCCAGGCGGTGAGCCAACGCGACGATTCGCTCCGCAAGAAACGCAGCGACAGCAAAACGCCCGCATAGGTGACGCCGCTCGCCAAGCCCAGCGCGACGACGACGGGTTCGCCTTCCTCCCAGCCGCCGAACATGATGACGGCGATGCCCAATAGCCCGAACGCCAAAGTGACGGCGCCGCGCCAGTCGGCCTTTTCGCCGAACAAAAAGACGCTGGCCAAATACATCCACAAAGGCGCCGAGTATTGCAGGAAAATGGCGTTGGCGGCCGTGCCCAGTGCCATGGCGGTGATGAACAGAGCATTCATGGCGGCGAAGGACAGGGCCATGGGAATCATGGCCGGCCGAAAGGAGAGATCCTGCCGGCGCAGGAACGGCGCCAACGCCAACGCGGCGAACAGAGTGCGGTAAAAGGCGATTTGCACCGGCAACTCATAGCCGCCAAAGCGCAATGGCTCGAGCGGCGGCTGGTTCGTGCCGAGGAAAGTGTCTTCCGTCAAGAACTTGGTGAACGCGCCGCCCAGGCTCCACAAGACGGCGGCGCAAACGAGGAAAAGGCGTCCTTGGGCTCGCGATGGGGAATCCATGTCGCCTATCACGCCTGTCCGTAGATGTACTCGTGCAATAGATGTATCGTCCGCTCTCGCGTGGTTGTCTCATACGAGTCAGACTGGACGTTGTGCATCATGAAGGGCGCCACGCGGATTGGCAAGCGCTTTTCGCGCAAAGCGCGGAGCGCAAAGCGCGCTCCGCGCTTCGCGCTCCACACTCCGCGCTCCACACTCCGCGCTCCACTCTGCGCTCGTCACCGCATAGAATGAGGAAATCTTAACCACGGATTACACCGATTAGCACGGATGAGGGAAGACTGCCCAAACACTTCTATCCGTGTTATCCGTGTCATCCGTGGTTAAAACTTTCACGTAACCCGCTCAAGGATCGTCATGGCCGATTTGACCGAGGTTCTTCAAGCAGTGCCGCTGGGCGCGACGGATTGGGACCAGGCCGCGCGCTTGCTCGAGCAGTCGGTCAAGTCCGGCAATCCCGATCCCAACGCGACGTATCTCTTAGCGATTTGCTACAAGCACCTGGGCCGCACCGCCGATGCCCGCCATCTGCTCAACAAGATCCACCAACCCGACGGCAACGTGCACTTGCAGCGCGGCGTGTTGGCGTTTCGCGACAGCGATTTCGCGTCGGCCGCCCAAGAGTTTAGCCGCACTTTGGAGTTGGAGCCGACGTCGTACCCGGCGGGCCACAATCTCCTGTTGGCGCGCTTGTGCCAGGGACAAATCGACCAGGCCTTGGCGCTCGTCCCCCAGATAACGCCGCTCACCGCCTCGGCCCCCGAACAGCGCTTCCTGCAAATGCTGCAAGCGCTGCTGCGCGTCGTGAGGCCTGACACGAGCCCGACGCGCGAACAAGGGATCGATGCCGCGACGCGCGAGC
>JAKEHV010000600.1 GCA_022614915.1 Gemmataceae bacterium
CTCAATCATGCATCGTGGATTCGGCCTGCGTTCGCACAGTTGGGCGACGTGGCCGGCCGGCGCGTCCTCGATTTTGGCTGCGGGCACGGCATGGCAGCGATCGTCCTGGCCCGGCGCGGCGCGCGCGTGTCGGCTTTCGACCTGTCCCAAGGCTACTTGGCGGAGGCGCGCCGTCGTGCCGATGCAAATGGAGTTTCCATCCAATTCCTGCAAGCCGACGCGGAACACGTCCCGCTGGCCGACGAGTTCTTCGACCGCGTATTCGGCAATGCGATCCTGCATCATTTGGACATCGAGTGTGCGGCGCGCGAAGTGCGACGTTTGCTCAAGCCCGGCGGCTGGGCCGTCTTCTGCGAGCCGTGGGACGGCAATCCGCTGTGGCGCTGGGCGCGATCGTCGCCCTGGCTCGCCGCGAAAGACCATACAGCGACGGAAGCGCCGCTCGTGGCTAAGGACTTAGAGCGATTGCGGAATGTATTTCCCGAACTGGATTTTTGGGGACATGATTTCCTGCCAAAGGCGCGCGGATTTGGCACTTGCGATGCGTGGCTATTGCGCTGTTGGCCACGACTGCGCGCCTGGTGCCGGTATGTAGTTATGCGCTTGCCGAAATGAGTGGATCAGACTTCCGAAGTTTCGAGGACTTCGGAAGTCTGCCCCATGAGCGTTCTAGAATTTGAGCAACCTGGCGTTCACCAAAGGATAGAGCCGGCTGTCGAAGCGCCCCGGAATGTTTTCGACCGAGGTGCCCAAGATGATCGTCAGCACTTGGTCCGGGGTCAAGTGTGAGCCGATTTTTGGCGTTGGGAAAATCGGTCCGATGATGATGTTGCCGATTCCCTGGCCAGGTCTGGGTCTGGAGGGGAAACCAATGAGAGTCATGCTGTCGCAGCGAATCAGCACCGCCAAGCCGGCAACGTGGGGAGAGGACATGCTCGTGCCGGAAATGGTGTTAAACGTGCCGGGCCAACTGGAGAGGATGTCGACGCCCGGCGCGATCACATCGACGACGGCGCCAAAGCTGCTGAAATCAGCAAAAGTGTCGTCGTTGCCCGCGCTCGTTTTTCCCCCCGTGCCTCCCGGGCGTCCGTCCGAGTCGGCAAGCGCTGCAACAGTGATAGCGCTTGGGGCGGCGGCGGGTGAGTACTGGCTGGCGTCGTCGCTGCTATTGCCGGCCGCGACAACCATCACGACACCCTTGGCCACGCACAGTTCGACGGCGTCGATGAGGGTTTGGTTGTAGGGACCGCCCAGGCTCATGTTGCAAACCTTAATCTGGTTGGAATTGGCAGCGACGAACATGGTGGCCGCGATGACTTGGGAAAACGGGCCAGAGCCGTTGGCATCGAGCACGCGTAAGTTCCAGATGCGAGCGCCCGGCGCCACTCCCACGACGCCGAAGTCATTCATGCGCGCGGCCGCGGTGCCCGCCACATGCGTGCCATGGCCGTTCGGGTCGCCAATATCCGCCAGGCCGAATCCTTTGTTGAAAATCACGTTCAGATCGGGATGTGTATTATCGACGCCCGTGTCCATGATGGCGATATCGACAAACTCCGTGCCTTGATTGGAAAACGGCGGCGGCAGTGGCAAGCCATTCCTTGATCTCGTGGGCGGGTACGGCACTCCCATGCGGCCCATGCCGGTCGGCGTCGTTTCCGCCAATGCATAGGCCATCGCGTCGTGTTCCAAACGGGCCACTGCCGCATCGGCCAAAAGTGCCTTTTTCCTATCGGCTGGAATCTTCAACGCGCAACCGTTGATGGGGCGATCATAGATGTGCAACACTTCACCGCCCAAGTCGGCCGCCAGCCGAGCGGCCTCCGCAGCGGGATTCCTCACCTCAAACTTGAAGCGGACGATGAATCGGTCCTCGAAGTAGGTCGGGCGCCGTTTCTTTATGATGCCTTCCTCTTCGAACTTTTTCATGCGGGCGTGCGCTCCTGCGACCTGGGAATTGACGGCCGCGACGCGCTGTTCGGCGTAGGAGAACATGAAGAAACTCAGGCTGACGAGGATACCGATGATGGCGACTACCACGAGCAATTCGATCAAGGTGAAACCAAGACGGCGGCGCGAATTATGAGAACGCATGGCAGACCTCTTTTTGGGCAACAATGGACGAATCGTATCCTAGTTCACATTGGTGGTGAAAAACCTGGCGTTGATCAAAGGATAGGAACGCCCATCAAAGATTCCTGGTATGGATTGCTGGGATGTTTTGAGCAACAGATTTCGTACTTGAGCCGGAGTGGTCCCCGGACCGAGCACCGGAAACGGCAGTGTTCCATTGATCGGCCCCGGCAAGATAATGTTGCCGATTCTCGGCCGCGGCCCGGTGGTCGGCGAACGTATCAAAGCGCAAAGACCGGCCACGTGCGGAGAGGACATGCTCGTCCCTGAAAAAACGTCGTATTTGAATCCCGGCTGTGTGGACAGGATGTCGACGCCGGGAGCGATCACGTCCACCACCGGACCGAAGTTGCTGAAGAGGGCGAACGTGTCGTCCGGTCCATCGAGCGTCTTCGGCCCAAAGCCGCCGGGTTTGCCGTCCGAATCGGCGAGGGCGGCGACGGTAATGGCCGAGGGCGCCGAAGCCGGGGAAAAAGCCCCCGAATCTTGCGAGGAGTTGCCGGCGGCTACGACCATCACCACGCCGCGGGCCACGCAGATTTCCACGGCGTCGTTCAGCGCTTTGGAGAGGGGCCCGCCCAGACTCATGTTGCAGACCGAGATGCTGCCGGCATTGGCGGCGACGAAATTGACGCCGTTAATGACTTCAGACGTCGCGCCGCCGTTCGCGGCCAACACGCGCAGGTTCCAAATCTTCGCTCCCGGCACGACACCCACGACGCCGGTGTCGTTGTGCCGCGCCGCGACCGTGCCGGCCACGTGCGTGCCGTGCCCGCCGTCGTCGCCAAAATTGGGTTGGCCGAATCCTTTGTTGAAAACAACGTTCAATTCCGGATGATTCGCGTCCACGCCGGTGTCCATCACGGCGACTTGGACGTACTCGAAACCCTCATTGCTGAACCCGCCGCCGCCAATGATATTGCCAATTCCGCCGCCGCCGTTGCCCAGGTTGCTTCTCGCCAACGAAGGCAGGTTGACGCCGATGCGGTTGATCCCCGTCGGAACAGTCTGAGCCATCGGCACGCACCAGCCGTCGTTTTCCCAATGGGCGACGGCGGCGTCCGCTTTCAAAAACTGTTTCGCTTGGGCCTCCGCCTTGAGGGCGCAGCCGTTCAGAGGAGCGTCGTAAACGTGCATGACCTCGCCGCCGATTTTTTCCGCCAGCCGCGCGGCTTCCGCCGCCGGATCTTTCACACTGGGCTTGAAGAGGACAATAAACCGATCATCCAAGTAGCGCGGCCGCAGCTTTTTCTTGAGGCCCTCTTCCTCGAACTTCTTGAAGCGAAGGTGCGCGCCTTCCACTTGCGACTGCACTTTGCTGACGCGTTTTTCCGCGTAAGTGAACATGAAAAAACTGAGGCCGGCGAGGATGCCGATAATGGCAATCACCACCAGTAACTCAATGAGCGTAAACCCATGGCGCCGGGAAGTGCGAAAAGTCATGGCTGACCCCCAAAAAAACGAGATAATTCGCAAAGAATTAGGAACGGAGCAGCAAGTGAACCACTCCTTTTTAAACGACGGAATTCGCAATTGCAAGAGGGTTGTACAAGAATCTACCTGCCAAATCCCTTACCCCGTTTGCCCAGGGACGCCTGGCGGCACAACCCGAAAAGTCGGCACGCCGAGGTGAGCCCGACGCGCGAGCAAGGGACTGTTTCAAAGCGAGTCGTTAATCGCCCAACGTGCACCGTCGGCCCCGCATCAGATCAAATCGGCCTGCAGCAGGTTTTCGGGTCGTCCACAGCGCGCCAGCAGTGCTTCCGCAGCCAAGTAGCCGCTGCGCACGGCCCCTTCCATCGTCGCGGGCCAGTCCGTCGCCGTCCAATCGCCGGCCACAAACAGGTTGTGTAAAGGGGACGATTGCGCGGGACGCCAGCGGTCGACCCCGGGCACGGCGCTGAAAGTAGCGGCGTTTTCCGTGATGACGCGGCATTTTTGCAGCTGGGCCGCTCGGGCGGCGGGCATCAGCCGGCGCAACTCATTGACGACGCGCCGCCCGATTTCTTCGTGGCCCAATCCTCGAAACTGCCGGGCCGCGCTCACTACCACTTGCAGGTATTGCCCGCCAGCCCGTGGGAAACTTCTCCCCTCGCCCTTGAGGGGGAGAGGGGTTGAGGGTGAGGGGGACTGCCCCCCGTTATGACGGTTAAATATCCACTGGCCGATGCCGTCCACAATTACCAGGTGCGGCAAGGTCAGCACCGGCCGGTCCCACCACAGGTGCACGCTCGTGATCGGCGAATGCTCCAGGTTCTTCAAGTTCGCGAAATACGCGTGCCGCTCCACGACCCCAACCGGCAACAGGTCAAGCAAGCGCTGGTCGGGCACGGCAACGATGTACCATTCCGCTACCAAGGAATCTCCACCGCGTGTTTCGACGCCGCCGACGCGTTCGTCCTCGACCAGTATCCTCTTGACGCCGGTTCGCCAGCGGACTTCGACTTGATGCCGGTTCAGCCAGTGTTGCAATTCGTCGCCGTAAAGCCGGCCCAAAGGAACTTTGGGAATCTCCACGACAAAGCCGCGCGGATGCCGCAGAAAGCCGTCCAGGAACACTTTGCGGGCATAGCGCAAACCGATGCGGTCCGGCGTTTCATTGAGCGCACTAACGAGAACGAGGCCCCAGAAACGCGCGACAATCCGCGGCGTTTGTCCGTGACGCGCCAGCCAATCGGCGAAAGGCGAATCAGCGTCGACCGGTAAACTCTCCCCTCGCCCCTGGGGGGGAGAGGGGGCGGGGGTGAGTGGGCTGCCCGCGGAATCGCGCAACAAGCGCCAAAGCCCCCAGGCAATGCGCAGCTTCTCCAAAGGACTGAGAAAATGGGCGCGCAGAAAACTCGCGGCCAAATGCAATGGGGCTGGCCAGTCCGTCGCGGCAAAACGGCTGACTCGGCGATCCGGCGTCATGAAGTAAAGCGCCGGCTGGGCCGCCATGAAATCACCTACCCCAATCGTGCGAAAGAAATGCGCGAGATTGGTGCAACAGCCCATGCTGACGTGCTGGCAATTGTCGATGAGTTGCTCGGCGGCGTCGTCTTGAAACGAGCTCGCACGTCCGCCCAGCCGATTGCGCGCTTCCAGCAGAGTCAACCGAAAGCCGCGCGCGGCCAACGCTGTTGCCGCCGCCAAACCCGCCAACCCGCCGCCAATGATCAAGACCCGCTCAGCCAATAGAAGACTCCGTCAAACTGGAACCGCACATGCACGCGTTGCTCTTATCCGCGATTATCTGCGTGCATCTGCGGTTTCTTTCACACCCACCCCAACCGGGCCGGCAGTGCTTCCAAAGCGAATCGCCATTTCTTCCAACGGCCAAGCGTCACTCGAGAGCTGAAGACATCATAGTCGCGCTTTTCTATCTCCTCCAACAAGCCACGGTACGACTTGGCCATCAAAAGAAAGACCGCCCGTCCCGCTTTGGACAGAAGTGGAACAAGGGGCCAGGCGGCGTCGTAGCAGCCGCGTGCCCGCTCGACTTGGAAGCGCATGAGTTGCTGAAACGGCTCTGTGCGTTCGCCGCGGCGCAAGGCGTCGGCGGAATAGCCGAATCGATCCAGATCTTCGCGCGGCAAATAGACGCGCCCGCGCGCCGCGTCTTCGCCGAGGTCGCGCAAGATGTTCGTGAGCTGAAACGCCAGGCCCGCCTGTTCGGCGAATCCTTTGGCCCGCTCATCCGCGAAGCCCCAGATGTGAATGCACGCCAAACCTACCGCCGAGGCCACGCGATAACAATAAACCTGCAAATCGGCAAAGGTGTCGAAGACAACCGGCTCAAGGTCCATTTCCACGCCATCGAGCACCGCTTCGAGATAGGCGTGCGGAATGGAAAAGTGATGGACGGCATGGCACAGCGCTTCGTGCCCGGGATGCGAATACGCGCCCGCCAGCGCTTGCTCCAAGCCGTGTCGCCACGCGCCGAGCCGGCGGCGCTTGTCCGGCGCGGCGCCCGGCTCGTCGCTTAGATCATCGGCAATGCGCAGAAAGGCGTACAGGGCGCACAGGGCCCAGCGCTGGGGTCGCGGCAGCACGTGAAATGCCGGATAGAAACTCCCCGCCGCCAGACGACTGAGCGCCTCGCAGTAGCGATACGATCGAGCCAGCGATGGAGTCATTGTTGCAATTTGTCGATGGGAACTTGTGGTTTCTGTTTTTCATCCGGCGTCTTGGCTTCCTCTTCGCGCAACTTCAGCGTGAACAGTCCGGTGCCGCTCCCAAAGGTCGTGGCGATCACCCGGTAGACGCCGTCGGCTTTGCAGACCCATTTCATGCGTGCGTTGTTGCCGCCGCCCGAATCGTCGTCCTGAGCGAGTTTGTTGCCCGCTGCGTCCTCGAGCCGCAAATACGCGTCGAAATTCTTGCTGATCATGTCGATGACGTAAGTTTTGCCCGCATGCATTTGGAATTGGTAGATGCGGCACGGTGTCTTACGCACCTTGTCGGGCGGATCGGAGCTGTTAAGCAGCGTGTCCAAGACAAAGGCGTCTTTGCCGAGGGTGATTACTCCCGTCGGCTCTTTGGAGAGGCTGAGCCGCCGAATGGTAATCGTATATTGGCCTGAGCTGCCGCCAGGCGAGGACACCAAGAGACGGTAAGCGCCGTCGCGCATGGGTTGGAACGCGGACACGCGCGACGACATATGGACGGACTGGCCGTCGTCGTCTTGCACTTCGACATGCGTGAAAAAGCCGCGCGCTTCGACCTCGATGGCGTAGTTTTCTTCCTTGCGCAGTTCCACGGAGTGACGGGTGACTTGTTCCAAGCCGGTGAGCGTGCCCTTAAGTACGATATCCTTGCTTGCGACTTTCTTCATTACCTTGGAAAGGTCGTCCTGCCGGGCCGCGCTAGCACAACACAGTGCTGCCAATACGATCAACGCCGCCGTCAGACGGGCGAACATAGCGCTCTCCTTTGGGAAGGATGCTGAATCCGTCCTACGATTTTGATTTGCGCGTTTTGCGACGCTTGCTCGATGTTGCCTTGCGCGTGCGCGGAGTCCGACGCGTTGACAAAGCCGTCCGTGCCCGACCCGCCAGCGCGGCAATACCATCCCGACGCGCCGGCGCGGCAACACTAACCCGACGCGCGAGCGAGGGAACACCATCCCGACGCACAAGCGAGGGCGGCGGCGCATCCAACTGCGCGACCATCTTCTTCGGCGCCACCGCGCGGTAACTTTCCTCCACCCAGCGTCGCAGCATCTCCAAAGGCGCGGGCTCTCCATCCGCCAGCCGCACCGTAATCCAGCCATGCTTGCCCAGGCCGTAGCCACTAGGCTTCGCGAACGGCATGAGCAGCGCCTCGGTCCGCGAGTGCGGCAGCTTCACGCTCATGCCGAACGCTTCTTCTTTGCGGCCCAGAAAGACAAACACCTTCGTTCCAACCTTGGCCACGCGCTCGCCCCAAGGATTGTCCTCAAACGCTCCTGGAAAGGACAACGCGAAGGAATAAATGGCGTCAAAGGTATCGGTTTTCTCGGCGGCCATGCGCGACCTCGTCGTGGATTTTCGCACACGATTCTACGCGAAGCGGCGGACATTGACAAAACACCTTCTATGTCCCATGTCAACTATTCTGTTGCACAAGTGGCACTAACGGCTCGTCAGTGCCACATTTTTCGCCCTGGTGGCACTGACGGGAGAATCGTCATAAAGTGTTTCCTAAAAACAGCTTGCAAATCGAGTAAACACTCGTCAGTGCCAACTCGTGCATAGGCATACCCCCCTCGATTGTTACGAGCCGCTAACAAGCAATGTCCGCCACAAAAGTATTACAGCATCGACAGCGGATGCCTGCGATTTTTGAGCGGAAAGTCCACGGCGCCGCGCAGCCGATGCGATTCGTAAACGGCAAGAATCATCTCGAGCGCGGCCCGTCCGTCATAAACGCTTCCCTTGGGCTGGCGGTCCCGTTCAATGGCTTCCATCAGGTCTTGGGCGATCCAGACATTGCCTTGGCCCAGTCCGCCGTCCTTTAGCGTTTCGGGCTTTCCCAGACCGGCGCTGGAGATCTCCAGCCAGCGGCCGCCCCCGCGCCCGGGAAACCACGAGGGATCGGCTAGATAATACGCCGCGGGCAGACTTCCCGTCGTCAGTTGGATGACGCCCTTGCTGCCGTAATAGGTCAGGCCGAAGCGGTCGCGCTCGCCAGACGCGCGCTCGGATTTTTGGCTGGCAAAGTAGCCGACCACGCCGCGGTCGAAGCCGTACATGGCGTGGATATGGTCGCCCGCGATTGGCCCCATCCCTTCGCCGCCTTGGCGCACATCGCTTCTTGACACCGAAGATCCCCGCGTTTCTCCCCTCGCCCCTGGGGGGAGAGGGGTCGGGGGTGAGGGGGCTTTCCCCACGACTCCGACCCGCGCGTAGCACCAATGACAGTCGCCCGCCACGAAGCGCATAAGGTCCAGGATGTGCGTCCCCAGCACCATCAGGTCTTGCCCGCCCACGCGGGAATCTTCCTTGCCGCGGCCGCGCATCTCCAACAGCTCGCCGAACAGCTTCGGATCAGCCACGATCTCTTTGACGCGAGCCAGCCTTGGACTGTAGCGCGTTTGGTGCGCGATCGCCAGCTTCACGTGATGCCGCTCGCAAGCCGTCACCATCTCGTCGGCCTCGGCCAACGTCCGGCAGATCGGCTTTTCCAGAAAAACACTGGCGCCAGCCTCGGCGCAAGCGATGACCATGTCGCGGTGCTGATCCAAGAAGCGATCCGCGACGCTCACAATGTGCGGCCGTTCCTTCTTCAGCATGTCGCGATAGTCGGCGTAGGAGTTCTTGGCGCCGAGCCGCTTTTGCGCCGCCACTCGCCCTGCTTCGTTGTCATCCGCAACGGCGACGATTTGCACGTCGCGCACTTGCTGCCAAACGACATCCAGACCGTGGCCATAGTTTCCTCGCCCAGTACGGCCAATGACGGCAACACGAAATGGTCGTGGCATAGCACCCCCAAAGTACGCGGAGCTTCGTTTCAAATCGTGCAACGAATTCTAACGCCTTAACTCCTCATGGTGAAGGCAATTCAAGGAACGCGCTTTCAGATCGGCAATAATCGCGGCCGCATCAACGGTTGGGTGACCGCCAACGCCATTTTTTGGCCGCGGCGTCCGTGTCGAGGCGTAGCGTTCCCGCTTACTCGTTTTGCGCTTGCGCACCGAAATGCACAAGCGAAGACAATTGTGATCTGAAGCCGCCGCGCTGGTATAATCGAACCGTGTTTTTCCGCGCTGGTCCCAATTGAAGGAGCACACCCATGCCATGTGCGCTGGGAGGCATATTGCTGGCGGCGACCTTCGCGCTCACCCCGCCCGACTTGTGCGCGCAGCCGCCTTTGCGCGGCGCCATCAAGCACCGGGCCGTGGCTGAGTTGCCTCTGCCGCGCGACCGCAATTCGTTTGGCATTGGTGAACAGGTCGAGTTCTTTATTGATCCGCCCAATGCGGAAGGCCCCGACGCCGTAATCGCTTGGTATGTCAACGGCGCTGCGACGGTGGACCCCGTTGTCGGAGCCTCCACAATCGTTACTTTGGCGTTGGCGCGCGAGGCCGGCACGATCAGCGTCGCGGCCGCACGCCGTGATGCGGCGCTCCAAGTGGACGGACAGTCGACCGGCAAGACAGAAAAAACTGACTTGCGCGACTGGGTCCGCAAGCAGGCCGCCGTCTTCCCTAAGGTCGAGCGCCAGCCGGTTGAAGGCGCAGCGCCCGCGGCCATCGAGCTTCCCAAGGAGCTGAGTGCCGAGCTGGTGCGGATGGACCACATGCGCAAAGGCTTTGACACGAAGCTGGATGAGGTTGATGAATTGGGCCGCAAGCTTCTCGAAAAGTACACCGACCCGAAAGAGCGCGGCCAAATCTACTATTGGCTGGCTCACGTCCACGGGCAAAGCGGCTTGCGCAAGCCCGAAAAGGTCGTGGAATATGCGAAGAAAGGGCTGGAACTGCCGATTGAGCTGTTGCAGATGCCGACTTTGTACTGCTATTGGGGAGATGCGGTGCAAGTAGCACGCAGCGGGGCGGGAGAGCCCGTGCCCGCGCGACGCAAGTGGTCGGCGGTGGTCTACCTCGCCGGCCTGCGCGAAATGCTGCGCTACCCGCTGCCGCACAAAGCGCCCGAGCTGCCGGCCGTTGGACGCGGTCTGGTGCGCGACGGCGAAAACAAGGTTCACTTGCGACTGCAAGCCAAGCAAATCGCCGCGCGCCGGTTTGCGGAGTTCCAGCGCGAAATGATCTGGAAACGCGATATTCTGGTCGGTCAGATCGCAGCCCTGTACCGGCAGGCGCCGGACGCGCCGGAAGAGCTGCGCGAGCTGGCCTTGGGCGTGCTGCGCGATCCGCGCGACGTCGAGCGCTTTTTGCGGGCCGTCAAGGGGGGAAGTTGGGACCCGTGACGGCCGCTCGGCGAAGAAGACAAGGATCAAGAGTGGGATTAGGATTAGGAATGGGATTAAGAGCCAGATCAAGATTAAGATGATGATGTGAAAGGGAGGCTCAATGGGTGCTGAACCGTATTGGTACGTGGTCAAGCATAACCCCAAGATCGAAGATGCTCTCGATGAATTGCGCGAGCGCGAGTTTGCGGCGGGACGCTACAACCCTGTGATGCCGTTTCTTGTTTTTCCCATTACGCCCCAGTCGCCGGCGCCGGGAGCGCAGCATGACTCGATCGAGGAAGCGCTGGCGGATTCAGACGCCGACGGCACGCGCTCGATCTTGGACATTTCCTCGATCGCGGACGAACCGGACTTCGGCGCCGCGGCCCCGCTCAGCGACGAGGCGCTGACGGCGCTTTATGGAACGACGCAGCCCACCCGCGCCGCCGTCGAAGCGAACATGGATTTTTTGGAAGACGTCGAGCGGGGTCAGGCGGTGTACATTATCTTGTACAAGAACGGCAAACCGGATGAGCTGATGTTCGCCGGCTACTCGTTCGACTGACGGCATTCAAGCCAGCGCGTACAGGAATCCGCAAGCCATTCGACTCCGTGAGCATGAGCACTGAAGTCGCCACATTTGTCAACCAGCTTCGCGCCGCGCAGCTCCTGAGCGCGCCGCAACAAGCCGAGGCCGAGCGCCTTGCGCAAACGGCGGCGCGGCCGGCAGCGTTGGCGGGCGAACTGGTCAAGCGCGGCTGGATCACGCCCTACCAGGCCAATCAGGTCGCGCGCGGCCGCGGCAGCGAATTGGTGCTGGGCTCTTACACCGTACTCGAACCCTTGGGTCGCGGCGGCATGGGTCAAGTCCTCAAAGCCCGCCATCGTTTTCTGCACCGCGACGTGGCCTTGAAGCTGATTCGCCGCGATCAGCGCGACGACCCGGACACCCTGCAACGCTTCCAACGTGAATTCCGCCTGCTCGCCGAGCTGCGCCACGCGCATATCGTTCAAGCCCACGACGCCGGCAACGTCGGCGACGCGTGGTTCCTGGCGATGGAACTCCTGGTCGGCATTGACCTCGACCACCTGGTGAAACAGCGCGGACCGCTCTCGGTCGGCGATGCGTGTGAGTTTATCCGGCAAGGCGCGCTGGGATTACAACACGCCCACGAGCGCGGCCTCGTCCACCGAGACATCAAGCCAAGCAACTTCTTTTTGACCACGGACGGCATCAAACTGCTGGACCTCGGATTGGCTCGGCCGCAATTGCTGCCCGACGGCGACCTGACGCATACCAACACCATGATGGGCACGCCGGACTATCTCGCGCCGGAGCAGGCACTCGATCCGCGCCGCGCGGATGCCCGCAGCGACCTGTACGCATTGGGCTGCACGCTGTACTTTCTTCTGACCGGCGCGCCGCCCTTCCCCGGCGGCACACTCACGCAGAAGCTGCTCCTACATCAACAGTCCGA
>JAKEHV010000601.1 GCA_022614915.1 Gemmataceae bacterium
TGATCCAGCCACGGTCCGTGGCTACCCGCAGCGCTTCGAGCACGGTCTGATCAGCCCCGCCCGCCACCGCGACGGGAACCCGCGCCATTCCTGCGTCAGCATCCGCAAACAGTTGGTCAAACCCAATGAGAGACATGTCCCTGCCCGCTGCCGCTGTCCCCTACCCTCCTGTCCACGCTGGTTTTCGCTTTTGCAAGAACGCACTCATCCCCTCCTGCGCGTCGTGGCACTGCGCATTGCTCGTCATCACTTTTGTCGCCCTCTCATAGGCCGTAGTTTCATCGAGTGCAAGTTGATCGTAAAATGCTTGTTTGCCCAGTCGCACCGTTAACGGACTCGACGCGATAATCGCCTCGACGTATTGGCGAACGGCGGCGTCGAGCTCCTCCGCCGGCACGACTTTGTTGACCAGGCCCAATTCATAGGCGCGCTGCGCGGAAATAGGCGTTCCGGTCAACAGCATCTCCAGCGCGGGCTTGGCCGGAATGGCGCGGACCAGCGGCACCATCGGCGTCGTGCAGAACAGGCCGATTTTGACGCCGGGCGTGGCGAAGCTCGCGTTCTGCGCCGCCACGACAAGATCACACGCCGCCACGAGCTGACAGCCCGCCGCCGTCGCCAAACCGTGCACGCGCGCAATCACCGGCTGCGGCAGTTTGCGCAGTCGCTGCATCACGCGCGAACACGCCTCGAATAACTCGCGGTATTCCGGTTCGTCGCAGCCCACCATTTCGGAAAGATCATGGCCGGAGCAGAAAACCGGACCACTCGCGCCGAGCACGACAACGCGTGCCGCAGAATCGTCGGCGATATTAGTTAGCGCCTCTTCAAGTTGGGCAAGCATCTGCCGGGAAAGCGCATTGCGTTTCTCGGGGCGGTTCAGGGTCAATCGGACGATCCCGCCTTCCGATTCGACCAAGACGCCTGGCGAAATTGTTGTGGTTTGCATCGCTAGCTCCCCGTAGCCGACGCCCCTTGAGGATGGGTGATCCCTCCATTACTATATCCCCCATTCCCATTCTGAAGAACGAAGGAGCAACCGTGACCAAACCCCTCAACATCGGCATGATCGGCTACGGCTTCATGGGCCGGGCGCACTCCAACGCCTATCGCAAGGTCAACAACTTCTTCGACCTGCCCTACCGCCCCGTGCTCAAGGCGGCGTGCGCCCGCGACAAGGACAAGATCAAGGCTTTCGCCGACAAGTGGGGCTATGAATCCATCGAGACCGACTGGCGCAAGCTGCTCGAGCGCAGGGACATCGACGCCGTCGACATTTGCGTGCCCAACAACCTGCATTGCGAGATGGCGCTGGCCGCGGCCCAGGCCGGCAAGATGATCCTGTGCGAAAAGCCGCTGGCCATGAATGGACCGGAAGCACTCAAGATGGTCGAGGCCGTCGAGAAGGCCAAGGTCGCCAACATGGTCTGGTACAACTATCGCCGCGTGCCCGCTGTCACTTTGGCGAAAAGGCTGATCGACGAAGGCCGGCTCGGCAAAATCTTTCATTACCGCGCCAACTTCTTGCAGGACTGGACCATCTCCGCGGACTTGCCGCAAGGTGGCACCGGCTTGTGGCGGCTGGACGTGGCGGCCGCGGGCTCCGGTGTCTCCGGCGACCTCTTGGCTCACTGCATCGACACCGCCCTCTGGCTCAACGGCGGCATCGGCTCGCTCTCGGCCATGACCGAAACCTTCATCAAGGAGCGCAAGCATCAGCTTACTGGCAAAGTGGAGAAGGTCGGCATCGACGACGCCTGCACATTCATGTGCCGCTTCGCCAACGGCTCCTTGGGCCTATTTGAATCGACCCGCTACGCCCGCGGCCACAAGGCGCTTTACACCTTCGAAATCAACGGCGAGAAGGCGTCCATCAAGTGGGACCTGCACGACCTGCACCGTCTGGAGTATTTCGACCACAAAGACGAAGGCAAGCTGCGCGGCTGGCGCTCCATCCACGTCACCGACCATGGCGGCGACCATCCGTACATGGACAAATGGTGGGTCCCCGGCCTGCAAATCGGCTACGAGCACAGCTTCGTGCACCAGGTCGCCGATTTTCTTGAAGGGCTCAGCAAAGGGCAAGCGGCTCAACCCGATTTCCGCAACGCCTATGGGACGCAGCTGGTGCTGGACGCGATTCTGGATTCGGCTAAGAAGGGGACGTGGGTGGAGGTGAAGAAGGGATGAGATCCAAGTGCGCGATGCGACAAGCGCCCATTTCGAAAGTGCTAGTACGGCGGACCGCCAGCAGATATAATCTGAAGTTGAACTTAGCCGTGAGAGGTTGCCCATGAGCGTAGATTCCGTCATACAAGAGACATTTGAGGTGGAAGTGCCCACTCCGGACTTGGCGAAGGGAGAGCGCGAATATCAGGCATTCCTTCACCTGTTGCCGACCCTCTTGCCGAAATACAAAGATACGTTTGTGGCAATTCACGACGGCCAAGTCATCGACAGTGATTCCGATGACATTGCTTTGATACGGCGCGTCCACTCCCGGATAGGCTACGTGCCCATTCATGTCGGACTGGTGACGGAACAGGTTTCCTTGGTGCATGTGCCGCACTACCGCGTCTACCGCCCACGCTCGGTGAAGGAATGATCCGCTACCGTTACGTGACCCACCTCAATCCACCGGCCCCATTCATCAATGTCTCGGCCAAGTGCCCTGGCACGGGCCGGAGTGTCGCCAACCTCCCCGCGCAAATCGACACTGCAGCCGACAAAACTGTCTTGCCGGATCGTTTGGTGCAGGAATTGGGGTTGGTGGAAGATGGTCGGATGATGTTTCAGGGATTCGCTGGCGAAGTCGTAGAATTGCCGGTTTTCTTGATTCAGCTGCAGGTGCATGCGTTAGCTCCAATCAACATTCGTGCGGTAATTGGCAAACACGAACCGCACGTTCTTCTCGGTCGGGACGTCCTAAACTCGTATCGACTCTTGCTCGACGGGCCGCAACTGGCCCTCGAGATTGGGTAGCCTGCGTCAGATACTGGTACGAAAAATGCGCGGCAAA
>JAKEHV010000123.1 GCA_022614915.1 Gemmataceae bacterium
CGCGGCTGGGTGGCGACCATCGGCCTGGGGCTAATGGTGCTGGCCATCGTCTTCGCCGGCGTCAGTTTGACCGCGAATGCAGAGGACAGGATTATCGTCATCAGGAAGGCAGCCGGCAAAGACGGCCAGGATATCATTCAAGTGCTGCCCAATGCGCCCGTGCAGGTGCAAGCGCTGCCGCAAGGAAAACAGGTCATTATTCTGCAAGACGCCACGCAGCAGCAACCCGTGCGCGTACAGGCCACCACAGTGCCGCAGCAACGCACGGAGGTCGTCTTTGTGCAAGGCGCGGCTCAACCGCAACAAGGCATGCGCGTGCAGGCCACGACGCCGAAAGTCGCCCGCTTTGCCGGCCAGGACATTGTTGTCCCGAACATTGACGTCAAGGATCTCGAGCTCCAAGTGCGAACCTTGGTCGAGCAAAAGATAGACGTGGACGCGATACAGAAGGCCATCGAAAAGCTCGAAAAGCACCTAAGCGCCCAGGAAATGGAACAGGTTCGCAAGGCGCTCGAACAACTGAAGCAGATGAAGCAATGGCGGCATATGATTCCGGTTCCGCCCAAGGCTCCGGAAGCCCTGTTCGCTCCTGCCAAGCCGGGAGACACTACTTGGACCTTCACGTGGCCGCAGCAGCCGCGTCTTGGATTGAAACTTTCCAAGCCCAGCGCGATTCTCGCCGATCAGCTCAACCTTCCCAAAGGCCAAGGCTTGGTGATAACGGAAGTGACAGCGGATTCCGCCGGGGCTAAAGCGGGCCTCAAGGCCAATGACATTCTCATGAAGGTCGGCGACATCTTGGTCGCGGACGACGTTAGTAAGTTCACCAAAGCTCTCGAAGGCATCAAGGCCGGCAGCACGGTCGATGCTTGGGTGCTGCGCCGCGGCAAGGAAGAAACCATCCGGGGCTTGAAGGTGCCCGAAGCCGGGGCCCGCGTGCGTTTCCCGCAGAACATTCAGCTCAATCCGCAGGGCGGACAAGCGGCATTTACGCCTGTTCCCAACGTGCCGGGAATTGGCGGCGGCTTCGTGGTCGGCGGCGCCCATACCGTGATGACCACGAGCTTCCGCGACGGCGACCGCTTCAACACCCGCTACCAAGAAGGCAGCTTGATCATTACGCTCGTCGGTAAGGTCACGGGCGGCAAGGCCGTTCCGGACAGCATTCACATTCAAGACGGCCAAGTGACGAACAAATACGAGAACGTGAACGCGGTGCCCGCACAGTACCGCGACAAAGTAAACCACCTGCTGCAAGTCAGCTCCGGGGCGAGTTTGCGCATCGACACCAAATCGTCCCGGTAAGTGTGTCTCCTTCCCAATAGGGGTGAGCACGGCAAGTCACGGCGACTTGGCCTCTCACCCCTATTTTTTTGGAGTGCGGCGCTTTTCCGCCGCTTTTGTTTTTCGGAGTGCTGCGACTGTCGCCGTACTCCAAACGGGATCTACAATGGCGTCATGAGCGCAAGAATCACTTCCCGGATTTTCTCGATCGGCATCGGCGGGAACAGGACATAGCTCGCACCCAGGTCCCAGCACAATGCGGCCAAGGCGGCGTTTTCCGATGCTCCTAGCGCCACGACCGCCGTCTCGGGAAAACCGCGGCGAATGTCTGTAATCAAAGAAAGCTCTTGCTCGAGTTGCCGGCCCAACTTCACGATGACAACGCCGGCGCTGCCTTTGCGCAAAAGTCCAAGACAAGTATTCGGCTGCCGCACGCTCCGCAGCCAGAAACCTTGCGACGTGGCCAATTCTTCCAAGAGGCCTTCCAAGCGGCCGTCGACGCCGACGGAGAGTATTTGCGCGTGTTGCATGATTAGGGCACGTCGGTTTTGTTCAACCCCAGCGTTTCGATGCGCCGCAGCAACCGCGGCCGCCAGATGCCCAACAAGTCCGCTGTTTTCGCCTTGTTATCTTGGGCCAACTGCAATGCCAACGTGATCAGGCGCTTTTCGACTTGCTCCAGAATGGCGTCGAGAGAAATCGGCTTCTCCGGCGGCGGCGGCGTTTGTTTTAAGTAAAACGGCAAATCCGCAAGCTCGATGCTTTCGCCCTTGGCCCGCGCGCATGCGTTTCGCAACACCTCGTATAGCTCACGCAGGTTGCCGGGCCAGGAATGGCAACGCAGGCACTCCATTGCATCCGAGCTTACCGCCGCGAGCGTGCGTTCCATTGCCTGGCAGGCTTGGCCAAGCAGTTTCTCCACCCACCAGGCAAAGTCCTCCGTCCGCTCGCGCAGCGGCGGCAACCCGATCACCTGCGTGGCAAGCCGGCAGTACAGTTTCTCGGAAAGCGTCCCGATTCCTGACGGGCGCGGCTCTGACGGTGTCCCGTTTTGAACGAAGGATTCGGCCGGCTCGTCGAACCCAGCAATGATGCGCGGCAACGCGCTAATTTCGTTCCTTCCTGCCAGGGCGTTCGTCAATTGGTCCTGCAGCTCGCGCGGCAGTGACTGCAAGGAGCGCAAGTACACAGTGCCCAGCGCAGCGCAGCCCGCGCTCGCCGGGTGCAACAACAGCGCTGCGACGGCGCTCGCCGGCAAGCGCTCGCAGTCCAGTGTGGCAAAGAACTGCTCGCGCCGATCGCTGTGCTCATGTATCGCGCGGGCGACCCAGCGCTTGCCCGTGCCCGTTTCTCCCTGAATCAAGACAGCGTGCACATTCGTCGCCGCCAGCCGAATCTGCTCGACAACGCGTTCGAGGGCCGGCGTCGCGGCAGGCAAGTTGTCCAGCCGATGCGCCAGGGCGATCTTTTGCCGTAGCGCCAACATCTTTTCCGAGAGCGGCTGTGCTTTGCCGGCGGCCGGCTTGGTTCGAACGCTGATCTTGCCGAGGATGGCCAGCGGTCGATCGACTCCCGCCAGTGGAAAGAAGGCGATCTGCCACCACGCCGGCGGCTCGTCCGGCAGCAGCAATTGCCGCCGCGCTTGCGCCGGCTGTCCTTGGAGCGCTTCGGGCGGCGGCGCTAGCGCGCTCGAGACAATTTCCGCTTTTTCCACCAACACAGAGCGCGGCCGGCGCCGGCAGGTGCGGCCTTTCACTTCCGCCAACGGCAGTCCCGTCAACGCTTCCCAGGCGCGATTAACGAACAGAATGCGGCGCTGGCGGCTTAAAAGAAAGATTGGCTCGGTGCTCTTTTGAAAGACGGCGGGCCAACGAAATGCAGGGTCTTGTTCCGGGGCTGGATTTGACGCGGCCATGGAATATCGTCAAATCAAAACGGAGACGGCGTACAACACTGCGCCGATGCCCAGCAGGAACGCCGCCATGTTTCTGCCCCAGCGAAACGCTTCGCCCAGAATGCTGTCCCATTCGTCGTAACGCGTGGCGCTATACACCAGGCTGATCACGACGATCAGGATGGGCAATTGCCAGTACATGTGCAGCGAAACGATAGAGGGGATCATGAGGCGGCGGCCTCCGAGGCGGTCTGCGGTTTCGTGCGGTGCGCGCCTTTGCCGTAAGCGGGGCCCGCGAAGGCATCATAGATCACAAGAATATTCAGCATGCCGGCGATCACGGTGTAAATCCAGCCCAGGTCCGGCGTTTTGTCGCTGTTCACCAGAATCTGGTTGAGTGCCTGTTCGTCGCGCGGCGGCCGCTGATAATTGTGCCAAAACGGACTCTTCTCCGCGGACGGGACCGGCCCGCCGTAATACTGATAGAGCGCGGGCCAGGCCGCCACGCCGATCCAAAACTGGCCCGCGTAGTGCCAGCGCTGTTGAAAGATGTCGCGGAACGGATTCTTGCCGCGGTTTTGATCGGGCGCATCTTGATGGGGCAGATAAACGTTTTGCCAGTTGCCCATGGCCTGCCCAACATGAAACAGGCTCAGAAGGCACACCAGGAACAACACGCCTTTGCCGATGCGGCCTTGCGAAATCTGGCCCAATCCGGGCACGAGATAACTGAGAATGCCGCCGATCACTGAGTATGGGTGTGCGATTTCGGGTTGTGAGGTTGGGGCTTGGCTCACGAATTCCTCTCGCTCGCGCGTCGAGTAGTTTCAACTCCGCAATAAAGTCAACCGCTGTCGGCCGATATTGCGACGGCTTCGTTCTCTCTTATCCGTGCTCATCCGTGTCATCCGTGGTTAGAAAGTGGGAGATTACCACGGATGACACGGATCGGCACGGATGCGAGGACGCAGCTTGGAAGTAAGCAGCCTGAGCCGCTTCTTGTTGTTCGCTGCGAATTATCTTTTATTTATTGGAAAATGCGGATTTCACCAAGTCCAACCTAGCCAGTCCTTGAGGAACCAGCCGACCGCCAAGGCCAACAGCGTCAGCCCCGCGAAACCCAGCACGCTGCGACCGTGCCGGCTGCGCAGCCATTCTCCCGGACCGCCCAAAAGCATGGTCAAGCGATCGAAGATCAAGTTGAACCATAGCACAGGGTGGTAGATCCAGCTTCCCCAACTGCGGGTCGGCGGCGACGCCGGCGTGATGGACGGCGGCTGCAACGTCATGATCGGCGGCGGCGCCACATCCAAGAATTCGTCCGGCGATTCTTCCTGGGCCAGCGCGCGCGATGCCGTCCCTTCCGTTGCATATTGCGGTTGGTTTTCCAGTGAGCTTTCGCGAAAGACGGAAGGATTTGTCTGGGCGCGCTCTGGGCGATGGAGGGGCAACTCGCCAGCAACTTCTCCTTTCGCCCCTGTTGGGGAAAGGGAAGGGGGCAACACGGTCAACGTTGCAGAAACGGTCGGCGCGGGCGCCAACTCCGGCAGCGCCGGCATCGGACCGTCGGCATCATTTACCGGCAGCGCCAGCATGCGCTCCATGAGCGCGTCCAGCTCATCCAGAAGCTGACGCGTGCTTTGCAGCCTGGCTTCCGTGCTCGGGGACGTGGACATTGTTCGCCTCGATCGATTCAAAGCCGCGCGAGGTTAACCGCAGAGGCGCTGAGGAACGCAGAAGGAAGAAACGGAGCAAGAATTGAAGAATTGTTCTTTCTACTCCTGTTTATCTCTGCGATTCTCTGCGTCTCCGCGGTTCTTCGGAATTCAAGTGGGGCGAACATTCTTGTTTGCCCTCGTCTGGGCAAACAGGAATGTTCGCCCCACGTGAATTCATACTGTAGCAACGATGGCCGAAAGGTTTTATATCAATTGTCCCTTGGCGCTCGGACCGATGGCGATAGCGGGCCCCGAGGCCCACCATCTTGCCGCCGTTTCGCGCCTTCGTCCGGGCGATGCACTTTGCCTATTCAACGGCGACGGTCACGAATACCCCGCGCGCGTGGTGCGCATCGTCAAGAAATCCGTGCAGCTCGAGATTGTGGCGGTCGAGTCGCCAGGGCGCGAATTGGATTTCCACTTGGAGGTCGCCGCGCCCTTGCCCAAGGGGGATCGGGCGCAGTTCCTCATCGAAAAACTCACCGAATTGGGCGTGTCATCGTTCGTCCCGCTGCGCACGCGGCATAGCGTTGTCGAGCCGCGCTCCGGCAAATTGGAGAAGCTGCACAGGTATGTCATCGAAGCCAGCAAGCAATGCGGCCGCAACGTATTGATGCGGATTGGAACGCTCACCGATTGGGACGAGTATTGCAAGGTCGGGGGCGACAACGAACTGCGGATCGTCGCGCACCCGCTCGCGCCCATGACGATGCAGCAAGCGCTGGCAACGGCCGGCGCGGCGCAAACGGTGCGCTGCGCGGTCGGACCGGAGGGAGGCTTAACGGATGATGAAATCCACTGGGCAACAGACCAAGGCTGGCGGCTCGTTGGTTTGGGCTCACTACTCTTGCGAATCGAAACGGCGGCCCTCACCATGGCGGTTAGCGTTTCGTGCGGCGTCGTTCCCAAATCACGATCCATCGTGTAAGCTCATTAGGCATGAAGGCAACAAAGTCCAACAACCCGATCGAGCGCGAGTTTGGCGTGCCGATTCCGGGCGAAATCGTTGCCCGGGAGCGCTGGACGCGGACCGCCCTCAAACGTTTGCCGGCCCAAGGGCCTCTCCACCTTGCCGAGCTTTTTGGGCGCAGCGCTCCCCTCGTGGTGGACGTCGGCTGCGGCAACGGGCGCTTTCTTCTTGCAAGCGCCCTGGCGCGGCCGGACCACGATCACCTCGGCATTGACATCTTGCCTTTGGTGCTGCGCTACGCGACGCGGCGGGCCAACCAACGCGGCTTAGCGAACGTGCGTTTTGCCGCCTGCGACGGATTGCGAATTGTACGACAATACTTACTGCCTGCCAGCGTGCGCGAATTGCACTGCTATCACCCGCAGCCATTCCACGAAGCGGAACAAGCGCAGCGCCGTCTCATCGCGCCGGAATTCTTAGCGTTTGTGCATCGCGTCTTGGAACCGGACGGCTTGCTCTTCCTGCAAACGGACAACGAGCCTTATTGGCGCTACATGCAAGAAGTCGTACCGGCGTTGTTTGATTTTCAAGCGCAGGATTGGCGCTGGCCGGAAGCGCCCAAGGGCCGCACGCGTCGCGAAATCCTGGCGCTGCGGCGCCGCTTGCCGGTGTTTCGTGGTTGGGGCCGACGCCGCGATCTGCCGGAAGAGAAGATAGTAGCGCTGGTGCAAGCAATGCCGCCGCCAGCCTTCGACGCGGGCCCGCGCCGCCGCGACCTCGACGCCCTGGAACGGGAATGACATGGACCTCGACGCCACGCTCTTACAACTGTCGCGCGAGCCGGACTTGCCGCTGGACGTTGCGCAAGTTGCTCTCGAACTCGCCAAAGATGAGTTCCCGCACTTGGACGTGGCCGGCTACATCGCCGAGCTCGACGCGATGGCCAAGGAGGCGGCCCGCTGGGTCAGCGGCAGCTTCGAGGACCAGGTCCGCGGCCTGTGCCGATATCTGTTTCATGATCTGGGTTTTCACGGCAACATCAAGGAATACTACGACCCGCGCAACAGCTATTTCAACACCGTCCTCGACCGCCGCACCGGCATTCCGATCACCCTGTCGGCGGTGACCATGGCCGTGGGCCGGCGCGTCGGCCTGTGCATTGAAGGCGTCGGCCTGCCGGGTCACTTTATCGTCAAGGCGGTCGCCGACCGCAGCCTAAAGGCTGCGGCTACAAATGACCCTGATGTAGACCGCAGCCTAAAGGCTGCGGCTACAAGTGACCCCGATGTAGCCGCAGGCTTAAGCCTGCGTGGGGCCGAAGAGATCTTCATTGACCCGTTTCACGGCGGCCGGTTCCTGACGCAAACGGATTGCGAGAATCTTGTGCAACAAAGCACGGGCGTCCCATTTGAAGCCACGTCGCTTTCCCTTTGGTCGATTCCACTCGGCCTCATGATCCAGCGCATGCTCCGCAACCTGAAAAGCATCTATTGGAACGACGAAGACTACCCGCGCGCCATCCGCGTCATGCAACGGCTGTTCCAGATCACGCCGGAAGACGCCGCCTTGCGCCGCGACCTGGGCGTCGGCCTGCTCCGGCTGCGGCAGCCGGGCAAAGCCGTGGACCATTTGCGTTACTACGTGGAGCAAGCGGCCGAAGCGGAGGACGTGGAAGAAATCCGTGACTTATTGCGCGAAGCTGACCGAAAGTTGGCGCAGTGGAATTGATCTCCCAACACAATGTAGACAATTATTCTGGTTGATTCTCGAGAACTAGCACGACTTGGCTTGCCGATCTCTGGAAGAACCGTCACTCGGTCCGGTGAGTTGCTGATAGCGTAGATGTCGTGGCGAGGACCGGGACGAAACGCTTAGTCCTTAGTCAGGCACGCCTCAATTACAAGATCATCACCTTTACCGTTCTCGTCCTCGCCGTTCGGTCCTCTCGAAACGATCGCGAATCTATCGTTAACAATGAAGACTTGGAATGGTTCTCCCCAGCCGTCGACAGCGTAGTAGCCTTCAAAGGGCTCTGTAATCAGGTTTCTTTCTTCCATCTCTTTGATCAACTCGTGTACTGTTTTGATGTTTTCCAAGCGGGTTCGAGGCATTTTTTCCATTGCCATGATTAGGAGGCGCATCTTGTGAATTGTCTTCGCATGACAAACGTTGTCATCCATTGTCACAAACATACATTGAGTTACCACAGAAGCAATAGCACCTGCTAGAATGCTTGACACCGCCAAAATCAAGAACAATCTCATGATCTTTCAATTATCCCTATTCGGGTGTCAGAAGGCGTGGTCCGTCTGGTCCTAATCGAAACTCGGGTCGATTTATGATCTCGCGAAAGATGCGGTCGTTGTAATTGTTGTTGAGGGCAAAGATAATGTCAGTCCAGATTTGGATGTTTTCGGGCGCGTAATTCCCGGATTGACCATCTATCCGGACTACGAGCCGTCCCAACTCCCAGACAATCGTATGGGCTTGCTCTTCGGACGAGGATTCGAAGAATCGCGGATTCAAGTGAATCCGATACCCGCCGGGCCTAACGTAGCCGTGTGTAGCACGACCGCCGCCCGGCGTATCTTCAATTTCAAAATCGATGGAACTGTCGGGGTTTCTCAACCTATGCAGGACGGTGCGAAGTTGCGCGAGATAAGCGCGCAGATGATCGCCCGGGCGCTCTCTCCAAAGGAGCGAGATGGGCAAATTGTCAGGCAGCGCTCGCTGTATTTCTGGAAAAAAGTTCTCTAGCAGAAAGGCCGCCCGCTCAATTGCAAGTGCAGCTTGTTGGACCGCATTGTACACTGTCATTCGTTGTTGAAGATCAGCGTCATAGATCCTTATCCAAACAGGAAAACGCGGCGGATCGAGTCGCCGAACTAAGTAAAGCTCACGCGCTTCAACCGCCGCGTGCTGCTGTTCGCGCTCCAATTCATGGCGTCGCTCGCGCTCCAACTCTTGATCCGTTCTTGGCGCAATTCGATATCACGGGCTTGGTAACTCCAATCCACTTGGGTCAGTGTGATTGGTAGGATTGTTCGCAACATAGCGGTAGAGATTCGAATCGCCAGCCTCAAAGCCAATGGGGTCTTCCGAGAGCCACCTACCAATGCCTGGGTCGTACATGACGCTTCCTCCAAGAATCACCGACCAACGAATACGGAGTAAATGGATGGGGGAATATCAAAGCGAACGTGACATTTCCTAGGCGTGAAATCAACCAGCGCGTGCGATGGGACATCGCCGACATATTGGCCGCGCCGCATTGGTTCCCACCAATTCCAGTTGTGTTCCCGGTTATTCAGAATGTTCTCGGTAGCTTTCCAAGCCGAGGATGTCTTGTTCGAATTCCACGGGCAGTGTGACTGGAAATCGTCGAGTTTCTGCCTTAATCATCAGCCTTGGGAAAATGGCCGGCTTTCGAGCTTCAAGCGCGCGTGTCCAATTATTTAGCGAAGCCTTGAACCTGTTCAGATAAAACTGGTTCTTCGGCTCTAACGCGCATGCCCAACCCATCGCTTCGACCACTCTGCGGTGCCTGCCGACGTCTTGCCAAGAAAAGGCGCGCTCCATCAAGAAGCCGGCAAGTTCCGCCCTGGGCGACTGCGAGCGAAGGAATGCACCTTTCTCCTCTTCGTCGGCGGTTAATCGATATTGACCAGTACGATAGTGTTCGTCCGGCGGGCATTGCAGTCCCTCCGCCGTTGCTTCGATGTTGAAGTGTCCGCCGGGATCGACCCAGCGCGCAAACAAGTGCGTTGCTTTCTCTCCTTTGGCACTCACTAAAACGAGTGGGTAGCCAAGCCGCCGGGCAACCGCGACGTACAACACTGGCATAGTCGCGCAGGTCCCGCCGTCTCCATGCGTAATGCCGAAAAGGAAGGTTTCCAGAGGCGTGAAAGGCGCATCATGCGAGATTTTTGCAGGGTTGTATCGGACGCCGCAGTCCCTTTGAAGGACGGTTACCAAGGTCAACACCCGGAAGTAGTCTCTAGAATTGTAAAACCGTTCGGGATGTGCCTCGAAGAGACGGAGCTTTTTCACCGTCGTCCAGCTGACCCTTTCGGCCCATTCCTCAATTGTGCGCAAGCATGCTTCCGAATCGAAGGACTCGAGGCCTGGAAGCCCCTCGGCGCAAGCCAAGTTCACGCCGGCAACGTCAAAGCGCGCCAACTCGTTCTCAGGCAGCCAAACCAAGTTGCGCCAGTTTGGGACCATGTGAGTCCCTTGTTCGATTCTGAGGGTGAGTTTACCGACATTCAGGGATATTGCAACAGAAAAACAGAATTCTTGGGGCAGCAGTCAACAATGTCAGAGATGCTTACTCACCTAATCAGACGTTGAAGCGTCCACCGTGCCTCGAGGCAAAAAGGATCCTCCGGCGCGCCCTGTGCGAGTTCTTCCAGCACCCAGCGCGCATCGGCAGTCCCGATGCGTTCCAGCACTTCGATGGCCCGCAGTTGCCGCAACCCCTCCGTCGTGGCGAACGGGTCGGCCAGCGCTTCGAGCAGTTTTTCGATGCGCCGGCGCGCTTCGAGCGGCGTGTCCGGCGTGAGCGCTTTGACGAGAAACGGCCGGGCCTTCTCCCCCAACTTTTCCAGTTCCTTGGTGGCGCGTTGCCGATCCGCGAACACCGGCGAATCCAGATCGGCGACCATTTTTTCCAAGCGAGTCTTGTCGTCTTCCTGCAGCAAGGCTTTACGCAAGATCGGCAGTGCGGACTTTGGCACAGCCGACAGCCGCAGGATCGCCGCGTAGGCTTTGGCTGCGTCGTCATCCGCCAGATGATGCCATGCTTGGGCGATCTCTTCTGCGGTCGAAACTTTCGCGTCTTGTTGGCGTGACGGGGGCACGTTCCAAAGCAGGATCGCGCCGCCTGCGTCCATGCGGGCCAACAGCTTGCCGTCTGGAGAAATTGCAAGCGGGTCCGTGCCGTAGTGACTGCGGCTCGCGCGGTGCTCGGCTGCGACCTTGCCGTCGGCCGTGTCCAGAAAAAACAGCGTGTCCCCTTCGTGTTCGATGGCGGCGATCCAGCGGCCGCACGGCGAGAACACTGCATTGCGGACGGGTTTTTCCAATGTGACCCGCCAACGCTCACGGCCCGTTCTGGTTTCCAAAAGGGCAACGCTGGCAGGCTCTTTTGCCCCCTCTTTCCAGTTGAACATCGACCTGCCGTCGGGAGCGAACACCACACCGCGATAGTCACGCGGGAACTCGCGCATGACCTTGCCGGTGGTCGTGTCCACCACGCGCAGCCCTTTGGGCATCCAGAAGGTGCCCATGCCGGTGTCCGGCGAGCCGGCGAGGGTGCTGACGGCTTCGAGCGCGTACTTGCCGTCGCTGGAGAGGGCCGTGGGGTAGGTCGGCACGCTGCGTTGGCCGCCTTGGTTGAAAAGCGCCAGTCGGCCGCTGACTGTTTCCTTGGCCGCAGTCGCGGCCACGACGTGGAAGTGTTTGAGTTCGGGCCGGCTTTGTGCCTCTTTGCGAGCGGCGTGCAGTTGCTCGCTTTTGAAGCTCATCCAGCTGTGGTCATGCCTGCTCTTCAAGCGCGGCGAGCCCACGACCAGCGTGCGGCCATTCCCCGAAACGCCGAGCACTTCCACGCCTTTGCCCAGTGACAGCGGTATGTCCTTTCCCGTTTGCCAATCCAGAATCGCGAGGTCCCCAAATTGTTTTTGAAAAACCAAGTAGCGTTCGTCGGCGGTCCAACCGAGTGAGCCAATTGTGGAATAGGCCGGCGACTCGCCGAAACGGAATTGCCGCTTGATCGTTTGCGTGGCCAAATCCCAAAAGAGAATGGCGCCGTCGGCATGGCCCGTGACGAGCTTCGTGCCGTCGCGGGAAAACGTAAGCGACGTCAGCATGTGCAGCACTTGTTCGGTGAAAAGGTGCGTTTCACCCGTTACCAGGTTGCACAGCTTCGACGTGCCGTCCCGGCCGACCGCGCCCAGCCACTTTCCGTCCGGCGAAAAGGCCAGGTAGCGAAAAAGGTCTTTATCGTATTTCCACGAATGAAGAACTTTGCCGGTTGCCGAATCGAATACCCGCAAGACTTGGCCATTATCGCCGGCGGCGAAACGCTTGCCGTCCGGCGACAGGGCCACACGGTCAAAGGGCATGTCGCTTGCGGGCAGGCGCAGGATTTCCTTGCTGCCGACGGTGTCAAACTGCCCGATGGTGTACGTGTACTTGTTGATGACGTTGGGATCGGGCACCGCGGCGTTGCCAAAGATGATGCCATCGGCCGAGCACGCGCTGGGCGGCACTTTGACATCCTGACAAACTTGCAGCAGTGTCGCCTTCGGCAATTCCCATTTTTCGAGATCGTACTCGCCCTTGTCGTTGCGACGTTCGTATTTGCGCACGTACAGGTAGCGCTCGTCCGGCGAAAAGACATAGCCCCATTGAAAGCTGATGTTGCCGAACTTGCCGGCCTTCTTGCCCGACTCGAGATCCCAGATTTCGCGGCGGCCATCGACAACCCAGCGGCCCTTGGGTGAGACCGGAGTTGTACCCGAAGGGAACATGCCGTCCGGGGACTTCAGCACTTCTTTGCCGGTCGAGATTTCCCAACCACGTAAGAGCCCCTCTCTTTCCTGAGCTAGCAGCCACTTCCCTTCGCGAATGAAGCGCACATGGCCGAACGCGCTCTCGGCAGTGTGAAAGCGCTGCACAACCCGCCCAGTCGCCACGTCCCAAAGGTGGATGCGGTTATGACAGACTGAAGCGAAATACTTGCTGTCGGGTGAGAAAGCCGCCAGGTTGGCGTCGGCGATGTTGACGGGGACGTTGGAGCCGGCGCGGACAAAACCCAGCCGCAAGGCAGCGCCTTTGGGCAACGGGTCGCGGAAGCGATCAA
>JAKEHV010000124.1 GCA_022614915.1 Gemmataceae bacterium
AAGCCCGTCCCGCACCCCTCATGTGCCGCCATTTCATTTTCCCGCCTATCAACCAATGTGAAAAATGGGTGGTCTAGAAACGACGCAAGTTTAGTCCTGGCTGTGAGTTGCAATTTTTCGGCCTGCATTTCACTTTTTCTGAATTTGACATGCGGGTCTACACATGGGCAAAAGTTAGCGTCTGCTCGCAGCAAAGGGGTGCCACTTGCAGTCTTCGATAACACCTGGCCCCCGGCACGAAGGCGTCTTGACTTTAGAAAAACCCCTCGCTATGGTTCCGCCCCTCAAAGCTTTCCATCTTCGTCTGTGGGGTATTGGGCGGCGGCTGGGGAAACCGCGCCCCAACAAACGCAAAGGGGATCCGCATGGCCTGCTTGCTTCGCGGCTGGGTCGCCGCACGCCGTTGGGTATTTGCCGGTTTGCTGCTCGCGGGGTTGTTGCCCGAAGCGGCGCTGGCTCAAGGCCTGCAGCCGGCACAGCGCACTTACCTCAATCGCAATGTCGTGCACTTGCCGATTCAGATCAACGAGCGCGACCGCTCGAAAATCCTGGAAGTGCAGCTCTATGTCAAGGAAGGCCCTCAAGCCCCGTGGACCCTGCGCGACAAAGCGCCGGTTACGCAGCCGTTCTTCAGTTTTCGGGCCGTTCGCGATGGCGAATACTGGTTTAGCGTCGTGACCCTGGACCGCTCGGGACAAACCGTTCCCCACGATGTGACGAAGGAAGCGCCGGGACTGATCGTGGTCGTGGACACCACGCCGCCCGCCGCCGACGTGCAAAACTTGGGCGCCGCTCCGGAAGGCTACAAGATCCACTGCGCGGTCGTCGACGCCAATCCCGATCTGCTAAAGACGCGCTTTTTCTTCCAAACATGCGATCAAATGTGGCGCCCCTTGGATACCGTGCCCGGCCAACCCAATCAATTCCTGATTCCGGCGCAGGCGGCGACGACGGGACTGGTGCGCGTGCTGGCGGCCGATCTGGCCGGCAACATTGCGACACGTGAAGTAAACCTCGGCGCCGTGGCCGCACATCATGCGACGCCGGCCATCCTGCAACAGGATTTGAACCCCGAAAAAATCCAGCAAACCGCCGGGCACGTGCCCATTCCCGAACAAACAGGCTTCCAGGAAAGGATCGTTCCTCCCGGCGCCTTGATGAAGGCGCCCGAAAAGCATGTGCCCCTTTCGCAACGTGTCGAGATTATCTCCGGAAACAAAACGCAACACCCTTTGCTGCAGCCCATGCCCCCAGGGATGAAGCCGGACAATGCTGACGACGCCGGCAAGCCGCCGTTCGCCGTCGATCCGGAAGCACGTTCGCCGGAAAAGCCCGCGCCCAAATCAACGACGCCGACCGAGCCGAACTTCAAACGGCACATTGTCAATCGCACGCGCATAGTTTTGGATTACCAGATCGAGCAGCAGGGGGCGAGCGGCGTGGGCCGCGTGGAAATCTGGTGCACGCGCGACATGGGTCAAACCTGGCAGCGCCTTGGCGAAGACACCGACAAGAAAAGCCCCGCTGAAATCGACCTGCCGGGCGAAGGCGTTTACGGCTTGTCGCTGGTAGTGTCCAACGGCCGCGGCTTCGGCGGCAACATCCCCAAGGCCGCCGACACACCTGATTGGTGGGTCGAGGTGGACAGCACCCGTCCGCGGGCCGAATTGGTCAACGTCCGTAGCGCCCCCGGCGACGACGGCGCCTTGCACGTCACCTGGACCGCCAAGGACAAGAACCTGCACGCTGAACCTGTCGATCTCTACTTCGCGACCAATCGCACCGGCCCCTGGCAGCCCATCGTCAAAGGACTTCCTAACGAAGGGCATTATCGCTGGTTGCCCGTGGGCGAAGTGGGCAGCCACGCCTTCGTGCGGCTCGTGGTTCAAGATCAAGCCGGCAACGTCACGACCTCGGAAACGCTGCAGCCGGTGGCGCTCGACGATCTGTCACGGCCGCGCGGACGACTCGTCGGCCTAAGCACGGCGGCCGCGCCGATGACTCCACCCGCACAGTCCAATGCGCCTGCGCAGACCGAAGCGCCGCCGCCGCTGCCGGACTTGCCGCCGGGGAACTAGCCAACGGCAATAAACACTAGCCCGACGCGTGAGCGAGGGATTCGTAGCAGTCCCTCGCTCGCGCGTCGGGCTAATGTTCGTTTCGCAGTTTCTTTGTTTGGCACGCCGGCATACAAAAAACGCATGCGCTCCCTTCTACTTGCAGCCGTGGCGTTTTTCGGCACTTCCATTCTTGCCAGGTCGCAAGAGCCTGTACGCATCTCGAAGATCCGCGATTTCATCCAGCACTTGTCTTGGTCGCCCGACGGCGAGCGTTTTCTCTTTACCCGCATTCATGCCGGCAAGATGGGACTATGGACCATGAAGATCGACGGCTCGGACGCCAAGCCGCTTTTGACCAAAAAGGAGCAGCCGCACTTTGACGGCCACTGGTCGCCGGACAGCAAGCGCATTGTCTTCGTGTACGACATCTTGCAAGGCACGGACGGCAAGCTGCAGCTCGACGTGATCAATGCGGACGGCAGCGGGCAGAAGAACCTGCTACCGCACAAGGCGTTTGACGAGGCGCCGCGCTGGTCGCCCGACGGCAAGTGGATCGTGTTCGCCAGCACGCGCGACAAAAGTCAGAATCTGTTTCTCATGGACGCGGACGGAAAAAACCTGAAGCGGCTGACGAGTCACACGGGCCGCGACAACAGCCCCTGTTGGTCCCCAGACGGAAAGCAGATCGTCTTCGCCAGCGACCGCCAGAGCGGCTTCGACATCCATGTCATGAACGCGGATGGTTCGGATGTGTGCCGGCTCACCACGCATCCGCGCCTGGATTATTGGCCGGTCTGGTCGCCCGACGGCAAACGCATCGCCTTTACTAGCCAGCGCGACAACAACTACGAGATTTACGTCATGAACGCGGATGGATCGGAACAGACGAACCTCACCCGGCATGCCGCACAGGACAATTTCGCCGCCTGGTCGCCGGACGGCAGCCGGCTGGCGATCATTTCAAACCGGGGCGGGGGCTATGACGTGTATGTGATGGAAGTGAAGTGACTTTGCCGCGAAAAACACAAAACACACAAGAGAACTTGCGTGTTCACTTTTGTGTCTTTTGCGTTTTTCGCGGCGACAATGAGTTGGAAAATCCGCGAAGCGACCATGTGGACATCGTTTGCTCGTCAACAATGCTAGTTGGAAGGGACGCGCGCGTCCACCACGTCCACGCGCACATGGTCGGCAAGCTCCGTGGCCGTGACCCGGCAGGCGCGATTGCGGATCTGCACGTTGGCGCCCGATGGTAAGACGGAGCCTCGATAGATTATCGTGGCCCCGTCGCGCAGTTCCAGATTGAGTTTGCGATCGGCTACTGCCCAGCCGTTAGGCAATTTCGGCAAGGGCACCAGCGTCGAGCCAGGCACGTTCAGATTCGCGGCGACCGGATCGGACGTTTTCCGCTCCGGCAATGCACGACGTTCGAGCGTGACTTGGACGGTAGGCACCCAGCTGGGCGGCGGCGCGTTCTTCTGCAAAAAGCCGCCCTGCTTCACCAATTCCCCGCTCAGACGGATCTTGGTCTTGTCCGGCGAAATGCTGAGTTTGTGGCTTTTGACCGCCGCATCGCTCACGGACCTTTCGAGCTTGGCGTCCACGATCTGAAATCCCGGGTCGATGGGCCGTTCGATGTCAAACGTATAGCTGTTCTCCTTGCGATCGGCCGGGAATTGCACGGCTATGTTGACCTTCTTGGTTGCTTTCTCCACGCGCACCGCGTCGAACGTGACTTGCAGCATGGCAGCGGGCGTGACCGATTCGCCCATGCCTACGAAGACCGACTCGGATTTTTCCGCCGTGGCTTTGCCGGCGACGGCGACCAAGCGCAGCGTGTAGTAGCCGGCCTCGTTCAAAGTAACCAGGCGGTCCTGCGTGCCTTGCGTGTCGTTGCTGATTTCCAACGGGCGGTCGTCGCCCAAGGACCAGATGCACAAGTCGGCGTTCTTGATCTTGGAAACGACGCGGAAAGTGACCGGCGCGTTGCTATCGGGCTTGAGCGGGATCACTTGGAAGGTTTCGATGGTCGGCGGATTTGCGACCGTGCCGTCGACGTTGATGCTGACGATACGTTCGTTTTCGTCGCCCAGGAAGTTACGCAAATTCAGCTTGGCCATGTAAGTGCCAGGCCGCGCATAGGTATGGGTGATGGTTTCCTGCTTGGGTGAAAAAGGCTCGAGGGCCGCGCCGTCGCCGAAATCCCACCAGCCGTTGTTCGCGCCGGTAGAGCGGTTTTGGAAGGTCACCGAAAGGCCGTCGGCTTGATGGCTGAAGTTGGCGATGGGCTTGCCGGGTTTGATGGCGCTATTAAGAAGCGGCGATACGTACATAAGCGCAGCGCCGGAAAAAAGTCCGAGCATGCTGGTGACGCCTGCCTTGACCCAACCGCTTTTGCCCGTTGGTTTTTCGTCCGCCATGAGTCCTCCCTGACTGCAGACGCTGATGCGTGCCACTGCTGGCTGCCGCCAAGCCAGCGTCATTCGCACGCTGATAGCGGTGCCGGCAAGCTGTGCCACAGGAACATAAGCCAAAGCCGCCATTGCCGTCTAGGCGAACTCGTCGTCAACGGCCAATAGCAATTGCAATCCTGGCGCTAATTGCTCGCCAACAGCACCGCCGCCACGGCGCTCAGGCCCGCCGCAGCGCCCACCGCGATGCCGAAAGCGCTGCGCACCGACGTGTGCGCGGCGTACAGTCCAATCAGAATGGGAATGGCCGTCCAGCCGACGCCGCCGATTGCGAAAAACACGCCGACGGCGCGGCCTTGCACTTCCGGTGCGAAGACGCCCAACAGAACGGCCATCAGCGTCGGAAAGATTGGTCCGAAGACGAAGCCGGTGGCGGGCACCAGCAACATGGCGAGCGCGGCGCTGCGCGCTTGCACGACGGCAAAAAGAACGCCGATGCATAGAACGGCAAGAGTTAAGATGAGCCATCGTTCCGCGCCTTCGGGCAACAAGAAGGCTGTCAGGAGTCGCGAGAACATGAACGCCAGCCAGAAGCTGGACAGTAAACCCGCTGCCTGGGATTCCTTGACGCCGTGGTTGCCGAGGTAGGTGGTGGCCCAGGCGGCCATGGAGGCTTCCAAGGGACCGTAGAAGAACAGCGCGAAGCCGAGGATCCAAAGGAGCGGGGCCGCGAGCGACTTCTCTTGGCCGCCGCCCGCCGAATCCGCGTCCGGCACGGTGAAATCCACGCCGATGGCGAGCGCGCCCGGCACGAGGCCGAAGGCGGCCAACAGAAAAAGCGCCTGCCGCAGACCGAAGCCTTGGACCAGGCTGCCCAAGGCAATGGGCGTCACGAAGGCGCCCAGGCCGAAGAGGACGTTGCCGAAATTGGTGGCGAACGCGGTGGTGCCGGGAAACGCCAGAGGAACGAGCACGTTGCCGACGTTGATCGTAAGCGACCAGGCGGCGCTAAAAAGAACGACGCTGCCGAGCGCCTGCGCATAAGAACGCGCCAAGCCAAGCCCGGCCAGGCTCGCGGCGAAGAGCGCGCTGCCGCCGATCATCACGACTTGCCGGCCGACGAGATCGGTCAGGAATCCCGCCGTGAGGATGACGGGGATCATCGTGAAGCCGAACAAGGAGACAAGACCGCCGACCTTGGCTTCGTCGATTTGCAGCTTGCGGGCCAAGGCCACTTTGATGCTGCCCAAGAGCGCCACGCCCAGCCCGCCCAAAAGGAGCGCGGCGATCATCATGGTTTGCATGAGGTTCATCGGGCTACTGTCTCGCACAGGGTGAGTGAAGTGTCCCCCATGCTAACCGGAAATGCGCGGAAGGCAACGAAGTAACTGGAATTGACTCGTGTGGCTTTCTTGTTGCTGTAGCCGCGACTTTAGTCTGCGGATCGACGACGTGGCCACGGAGGGCCGCAACCTAAAGAGTTGCGGCTACGTCCAACGATGCCGATCACTTTTTCTTGGGTGACTCGGTAGCGCTCCAGATTTTGACCAGTCCGTCGAGGCCGCCGGAAGCGATGAGTTGGCCGCCGGGGTGAAACGCCAGCGCCGTGACCGTGCCGTTGTGAGCCTTGATGGTGACGAGGTCCTTGTTGGACTTGGTGTCCCAGATTTTGATGGTTTGGTCCCAGCCGCCTGAGGCGAGCTTGCTGCCGTCCGGGCTGTATTCCAGGGCCCAGACGCCTTCGTGCCCCTTAAGCTCCGCCACTTCTTTGTTGGTTTCGATGTCATAAATCTTGATCTGGCCGTCGAGGTTGCCCGCGGCCAGGTGTTTGCCGTTTGGATGAAATGCGACTACGGTGAACTCGCGGCCTAATTCCTTTTTGACCTCCTTCTTCTCTTTGGCCTTGTCGGGCTCCTTCTTGTCCTTATCGGCCTCTTTCTTATCTTTCTTGTCCTTGGGATCAGCCTCTTTCACGTCTTTTTTGTCCTTGGCATCGATCTCTTTCTTGTCTTTCTTATCCTTGGGGTCAACTTCTTTCTTGTCCTTTTTGTCCTTGGCGTCGATGTCTTTCTTGTCTTTCTTGTCCTTGGGGTCAGCTTCTTTCTTGTCCTTTTTGTCCTTGGCGTCGATCTCTTTCTTGTCTTTGTCGATCTCTTTCTTGTCTTTCTTGGGATCAACCTCCTTCTTGTCCTTTTTGTCTTTCTTCTCCTTCTTGGGCTCTTCCTTCTTGGGCTCCTCCTTCACGATGATTTCGACTTTGTAGGTGGCGAGGTCTTTGCCGGTCTGGGCATCCCAGACTTTAACGGTCCTGTCCACGCTGGCGGTCGCGATTTTCTTGCCGTCGGGAGTGAAGGCGGCGCAGTGCACGTCTTTGGTGTGGCCCTTGAGCGTTTGCACGACCTTGCCCGCAGCTATGTCCCAAATCTGCACGGTTTGGTCGGCGCTGCAACTGGCGAGAAACTTGCCGTCTTTTGAAAGTGCGAGGCATTCGATGGTGTCGTTGTGCCCTTTAAGCGACTTCAATTCCTTGCCGGCCTTGGCGTCCCAGATGCGGATTTCGCCTTCCCAGGCTTTCTTTTCCTTGTTCCATTTGCCGGTGCTGGAGGCGAGCTTGGCCGCGTTTTCCAGGAACACCGCGGACTTTACGTTCTCCGGATGGCCTTTCAGGGTTTGCAGCTCTTTGCCCGCATCCACGTCCCAGATCTTGGCGGTGCGGTCGCGGCTGGCGCTGGCGATGAACTTGCCGTCGCCGCTGTAATCCAAAGCGTTGATCCAGTCGGCGTGCCCCTTCAGCTCCTTCAAAGGCGTGTCCGGGATGAAGGGGTCCTTCTTCGGCTCTTCCTTTATTTCTTGCTTTTTGTCGTCTTTCTTGTCGTCCTTCTTCCCCTCCTCCTTTTTCTTGCCGTCGTCCTTCTTGTCGACCTTTTTCTTTTCTTCCTTTTTGGCGTCGTCCTTCTTTTCCTGGGCATCGGCGGGAAACTGCTGGGTCAAGAACAGCGCAGCCAAGAGCGCGAATACGGGGAGAAGCAAAAAGCGTTTCATCGGTACGTTCCTTTGGTGTGATCGCCGCACGCGCTCGTGTCCGTGACGGCAAGCGAACGGCGCAAGAGCGTGAACCACTGTACGTGGGCGAAGTGGATTGTCGCATACAGCGCGGCAACGTCAAGCCCCATGCGCCGAAATGAGCGGAGAGTGGAGCGCGGAGGGCGGAGCGCTCCGCGCTCCACTCTGCGCGCTCGGACGTCTGCGGTATCGCCAAGCTTTCCGCGTTCCACTATCCTGAGCTTAGCAATTATCTGTAGCCGCAGCCTTCAGGCTGCGGATGCCCGCAGGCTGAAGCCTGCGGCTACGAAGTTAGAATTCTCGAAAGAAGCAAGGCATGGCTTTGGATCCTTACGCGGCATGTCCGTGCGGCAGCGGCAAGAAGTTCAAATGGTGCTGCCAGCCCATTCACGTACATATCGACCAGGCGTTTCAGCAATACGAGCAAGGGCAAAAAGAAGCGGCCCTGCGGCTCATGGATCAGCTTACCCAGGAGCATTCGGGCAATCCCGAAGTGTGGGGTCGCAAGGCGGAGCTGTTGTACAACTCCGAGCGGGCCGAGGAAGCCGAGGCGGCCCTCGAAAAAGCGTTCGCCATCAATCCCAAGTATCCGTTCGGGCATCTTCTGCGCGGCAGCTTTCGACGGGCCGAGGGCGAGTTGGCTGGTGCGCTTTTGTGTTTTCGCAAAGCCACCGAATACTACGACCCCGAGGCAAAAGGCATTCTCGCGCAGCTTTGGAGCATGATTTTTGATTGCGAGATGCAGCTCAATCGCCCAGTGGCGGGGCGGGCCGCGCTGCAATTGGCTGTGCGCTACAACGTCGGCACCACCGATCTGCGCGACGCGCTCGAGAAAGTCTTCGGCCAAGCAAATCCGAACCTGCCGGCGACGGCCAAGAACGAACACCAGTACCTGCATCCCAAGGCGGAAAGTCGCGCGGCCTGGGATCAGGCATTGGCCCTTTCGGCGACGGGCAAGCTGGCCGACGCCGCGAAAGCGTTTGACAAGCTCACCCAGGAAGATGCCCAAGACGCGGCGGCCTGGTTCAATCTCGCGCTGACGCACGCCTGGCAAGCGAACAACGCGGCCGCCCTCGAAGCGCTGGACCGCTATGTCGCTCTGGAAACGGACGAAGCCAAGGCCGCCGAGGCCTGGGCGCTGGGCGAGGTGTTGCGCGTCGGCCAGGGCATGGAGGAACATTCGGACTACGTCGAATACTCTGTCCTGGCGCCGATGACCGATCCGCAAGCATTTCTCGAAGCGTTGCAGCGCATGGGACAAGAGGGAGTTCTCGCCGGGGTCCGCGTGGCCGAGCAGGAAGGCATGATTACCGGCATGATGCTGGAAATGCCCGGACCCGCCCTGACGCCGGAACTGGAATCCAAACAGAGTCCGCACCTGGGCGCGTTCTTCACCGTCGTCGGCAATATCGTGCGCTTGTGGAGCGTGCTCAAGGAGCGCCTCGACCGCGCCTTCGCGCTCATGCAGCAGCGGGCCGGCGCCGCGCTCGGCCAGCCGTACCACGCGCGCGGGCCAGCCAAGTTCTTCGACATCGTGACCGAGTGTCTCATTTTCCCCAAAGCAGCTCTGAGTGAATCCGAGGTCGAAAACCGATTCCGCGAGCATCTGGAAAAGTTTTACGAGGAGACTTGGCTGCACCGGCCGCTCAAGGCTTTGGGCGGCGTGCCGCCCATCGACGCGGCCGGCCACGCCGTCCTAAAGAAAAAGCTGCGCGGCGTCATCCAGTTCCTGCAAGAATGCTCGGCGATGACCAAGTACCCGTATGATTACGACCGGCTGCGCCGCAAACTCGGGCTCGACGCCGTGGGGCAGACATTCTTGTCTGCCGCCGCGCCGGAAACCCCGGTGCAGGCACGGCCCGCCCAGACACCTGGCCTCGACATCGGGGCGATGGGCGCGGCGGAGTTGGCGGGGTTGCCGGTTGAGACGCTAAAGGACGACCAGCTCGAAACCGCGTTTCAGACTGCCCTTAAGATCGATGCCCGCGACCTGGCGGCCAAGTTCGCCCAAACGCTGGTGGCCCGGCCGCCGCGCGCCGACAAGCCGGACCGCTTTGCGTTCTTCAATCATCTCGCGCAGATGGCCTTGGCGAACCGCGACTTCACGGCAGCGCTCGATCAAGTCAACGCCGGCGAAAAAGACGATTGTGAGCACAACGAAGGCCGCCGCCGCAACGATTACGAGTTGCGCCGCGGCCAACTTCTGGCCAAGTCCGGCGAATTGGGCCAGGCGCAGGAAGTCTTCGACCGCCTGATCGCGCGCGCGCCGAATGAGCTCAAGGTTCGCGGCAGCGCCGCCGAGGCGATGCTGTCGGCGAAGAACGGACCGCAAGCGCTTGGCTATGCGGAAGCAGGATTGGCCGAGGCCCGCAAGCAGCAACAACGCGACTCGGAAGAGTATTTTCTGGAGCTGGCGGCCGCGGCGAACAAGCTGGGCGGTTCGTAGGACAGGTTTTCAACCTGTCCTGAGCATTCGTGACGCGGTGCGTCACATTTTGACCCTTGACAAACCGCCACGTTTGCTTTCTCGTCTTATTGGCAAAGGTTCAGCAATTCTCCGGTAGAAAGGGGCCCGTCATGGCTCGCAATCGCGCGATTCTCTGCGGCGCGCTGGCGTGGATAGTTTTCGCTGGCCAGGCCGACGCCGCGTGCTGCTACTTCTCCGCCAAGAACACGGACATACTGCAGCCCGCGCAAAAGGTGTTCATCACCTGGGACCCGGCGGAAAAGCAGGAAACTTTCACCGTGCAGCCCAAGTTCGAAGGCAACGCCCTCGACTTCGGCATGGTCATCCCCACGCCCGCCGTGCCCAAGCTGCACGAGATGCCGCGCGAGTTCTTCAAGCATCTGGCGGTTTATTCAATACTGAAGAAACGCGAGTTCCCCCGCTCGGAATTGCTGCCGCCACTAATCGACGTCGATGGTCCGCTTTTCTTGCTCGCCGATCGTGCGGACACCGGCAGCCGGCTGGCAAAGGTTGCAAAGAAATCCTCCGTCGTCGTCCTCCAATCCGGCGTCGTCGGCTCACTCGATTACAAAACCATCGTCGCGGATCGGGCCGACGATCTTTACCAGTGGCTCAAAGAGCACAAATACAACTACTCCGGCGATGAAGCCACGCTGAACCACTACATCCAAAAAAAATGGTTCTTCACGGTAATGAAGATCGACACCGCGCAGATGAAGCGCAACAAGGACGGCTCCTACGCCGGCGAGGTCACGCCCACGCGCTTCGCCTTTCCATCGGACAAGCTCGTTTACCCCTTGAAGATCACGCAAATCTCGGTGAAGGACAAAACCGAGGCCCTGTTCTACGTGCAAGCGCCTCACAAAGTCGACCTGCCCGGCGACATGACCTATCAGTACTCCTGGGTGCCGATGCTGCAGTCGGCCATGGGCTGCACACCGGACGGCTTGCCCGGCAAAGGCGTGCACTGGCTCAAAGCCATCGAGGGAAACATTCCCGTGCTGCTCGCGCGGGCGAAAGAATTGGGTTTCAACTTCGTCAGCGGCCAACGCCCGCAGCCCAACCAGAAAGGCCATATCCCGACAACAATGGAGTGGGCCCGCAAGCTGACCGCGGACGACATCAAGGTTCTGAAAGGCGAGGGGCCGTTTAGCGAGAAAGTGCCCAACGTGGACGAGGGCTTTTCCAAGGCCGACCTCAAGGACCCGGCCCGCGCCGAGGCGATTTACAAGGTCATCCGCGCCCGCTTGGAGAAATCGCGCAAGGAACGCCCGTTCGGCTACCTGGTGCGCGAAGCCCCGGCCGACGATGTGCGCGACCTGCGCTTTCTTGCCGGCCATTTGCAGGCGGGACTGTTCATCACCAAGTTCCGCAAAATCTTCGCCCGCGACGAGATGAACGACGACTTGCTGCTGGTGCCCGCGCGGCACAACGGGCAAGACGATATATCCGAGTACGAGGAGATTCTGCCCACGTCGCCTCCGTAAACGTCTTCCACAGACTCACAAGAGACACTCCCATGTGCACTGCCTCCCTCCTTTGCTGCTTATTGTTGGCCGGCCCTGCCCTTGGCCAGACCAAAGAAAACCAGGTCCTGGCGTTGTGCAAGGAGTTTCAATCGGGCGACAATGCGGCCAAGGTGCGGGTCGCGGTGTATCTGGCCGACATGGGCCCCGCCGCAGGAGCCGCCGTGCCGACGCTGGTGGACGGACTCGCTGTCGCGAACGAGGACGTGCGTCTCAATTCCGCGTTGGCCTTGAGCAAGATCGGCAAGGACGCGGTCAAGCCGCTAGGGCAAACCTTGTCGCACAAAGACGCGGACGCGCGCTTCTATGCTGTGTGGGCGCTGGCGTGGATCGGACCGGACGCTTCATCCGTTTCGTCGCAAGTCATTGGCCTCTTAACGGACGACAAGGACCACGTGCGCCGCAAGGCCGCATACGCTTTGGGCCGGATCGCGCCCGCCCCGCAGGCCGCGCTCAAGGAATTGATCAAAGCGTTTGGCGACAAGAGCCCGGAAGTGCGCTCGGCGGCGGGGGAGGCGGTCGCCCACTTCGGCGCCGCGGCGGTGCCCGCGCTGCGCGGCGTCTTGAAGGACGACGTGGAAGTGGTGCGCGTTCAAGCAATCCATTCCTTGGCCGGCCTCAAAAACGACGCGAAGCCGGCGTTGGACGATCTTAAAACCATCTTCTTGACGGCTCAAAACAACCTTTCGTTCCCCGCGTCTAGCGCGCTTGCGGCCATCGGCAAAGACGCTGTCGCCGCGCTCAAGGAAGGCTTGAAGGCGGCGCGCGAAGACATTCGCGTGAACGCCGTCCGCGGGCTGGCCAAAGTGGGCGCCGAGGCCGTGCCGGACCTCGTAGATGCGTTGGCCCACAAGCACACGGAAGTGCGCCGGGAAGCGGCGCAACACTTGGGGGCCATGAACATCGCCGACAAGATGGTGGTTTTGGGGCTCGCCTATGCCACCGCGGATGCCGACCAACCTGTCAAACTGCAAGCACTGTACGGGTTGCAGCGGCTGGGCCAGGGCGCCAAGCTCGCCGCCCCAAAAGTTGTGGCCGCGCTTAACGACTCGGACGCCACTGTACGCCGGACCGCGCTCCACACCCTGCGCAGCATCGGCGGCGAGGCCGGCGACGTGTTGCCGGCTTTGGCCAAGCTGGTGAAGGATCAAGACGTGCAAACCCGCGTCACCATTGTGCAAATGCTGGCGAACTACGGCGCCGACGCCGCCCCGCTTCTCATCGAAACGCTGCACGATGCCGACAAGGGCGTGCGCCTGCAGGCTCTGTTCTCGTTGTCGCGCATCTTGGGCGACATTTCCAAGATCGTGCCCAAGCTGGGAGAGCTGGTGAAGGACCCGGACCCGTTCGTGCGCGCGGGGGCCGCCAGCGCGCTCAGTCGCGGCGGCGAGAAAGCGCTGCCCCATCTGCAAACGGCGCTGGCGGACCCGACGCCGAATGTGCGCGCCGCCGCCGCACTCGCGCTTCGCGACATCGGGCCGTCCGCCAAGAAACTCGGCAAAGAGTTGCTCGCGCTCGCCGAAAACGATACCGGACTTTTGGTGCGCCGCAACGCCGTGCAAACCCTCGGCACGTTCGGCGACGACTATTTGCCCCAACTCATCGGCATGCTCAAGGACATCCCCAATACCCCTAAGAATGCGACCCTCGGTATGGCGCTGATTCAAACCGTGGGCAACTTCGGCCCAAAGGCGAAAGACGCGGTGCCCGACCTAATCGTCGCGCTCGAAAGCAAGACGCAATTGCAGTTGCGCTGGACCGCTGCCCAGGCTCTCGGAAACATCGGCCCGGACGCCAAGGCCGCCATCCCCGCCTTGGAGCGGGCAGCGCAGGACCCAAATCAAACGCTGCGCACCAACGCGACGACGGCTTTGGTGCGCATCCGCGTCAAGTAACTTGTGCGCTCTTTGGTTCGCCGCGCGGATGGTTGCCTCGGTGCTTTGGCAATGGATTGCCTTGCGCCTGCGAGTTTTACACACACACACTTATTGAGAAGTCACCCAATCCCCAATCTCATCCCAAGTCATAGGTGTGTCGGCACTTAATGCTTTGCAGTGCCTACTTCGTCGAGAAAGCGCTCGATGGAACAAACGGCTAAGGCCCCCTTGCGGACGACACGGCGGCCGAGCGTGGGCTCGTCTTGATCCCAAAGGTTTTCGGTGATGCCAAGAGACTGATAGACGACGAAGCTCGTGTTAGCGCGCAGTGAAAGTCATGCTGCCTTTCTTTACATCATAATCTGCCGTCACCGTCTGCCCGTCCTTGATCTTGCCTTCCAGAAGCAGCCGGCCCAGCGGGTTTTCCACTTCCTTCTGCAGAGCGCGCTTGAGCGGCCGGGCGCCGTAGGACGGGTCGTAGCCGACACGCACGAGGTGCGTCTTGGCGGTGTCGGTCAATTCCAGCGTGATATGCCGTTCCGCGAGCCGTTCGCTCAAGCGCTTCAATTGAATCACCACGATTAGTTTCAAGTGATCTTCGTCCAAGGCGTGAAAGACGATCATCTCATCGACGCGGTTCAGAAATTCCGGCCGAAAATGTCGGCGCACCTCATCGAGCACTGCGTCTTTCATGCGCTCAAAGCCTTCGCCGTCAAACGCGCCCTGGTAGCCGAGGATGCGCTGGCTGCCGATGTTCGAAGTCATGATGATGATCGTGTTTTTGAAATCGACGGTGCGGCCTTGCCCGTCGGTCAGCCGGCCGTCGTCGAGGATCTGCAAGAGCACGTTGAAGACGTCGTGGTGCGCTTTTTCGATTTCGTCGAAGAGAACGACGGAATACGGCCGGCGACGGACCGCTTCCGTGAGCTGGCCGCCTTCCTCGAAGCCGATGTAGCCGGGCGGAGCGCCGACCAGGCGCGACACGGTGTGCTTTTCCTGATACTCCGACATGTCGATGCGGATCATGGCCCGCTCGTCGTCGAACAGAAACTCAGCCAGAGCGCGGGCCAATTCAGTTTTGCCGACGCCAGTGGGCCCGAGGAAGATGAACGAGCCGACCGGGCGATTCGGGTCCTTCAGGCCGCTGCGGGCGCGGAGCACGGCTTCGGCAACGGCGCTCACGGCTTCGGCCTGGCCGATCACGCGCTTGTGCAATTCGTCGCCCAGGTGCAGGAGCTTTTGCACTTCGCCTTCGAGCAGCTTGACGACAGGAATGCCGGTCCAGCGGCTGATGACCTCGGCGATGTCCTCCTCGTCCACTTCCTCCTTGATGAGCTTGTTCGCTTGCTGCTTCGAGCCTAAGAGTTCCTCTTCTGCTTTCAGTTTGCGTTCCAGCTCGTTGAGCTTGCCGAATTTGAGCTCGGCGGCTTTGCCATAGTCGTAGGCCCGCTCGGCTTTCTCGATCTCGATCTTGGTTTGCTCAATCTGCTCGCGGATAGCCGAAAGCTGCTGCACCGCGTTTTTCTCCGCATCCCATTGAGCGCGCAACGTGGTTGCTTGCTCTTTTTGATCGGCCAGCTCCTTCTCCAGCTTGGCGAGCCGCTCGCGCGAGGCGGCGTCTTTCTCTTTCTTCAAGGCTTCGCGTTCGATCTCCAGTTGCAGAACCCGGCGATTGACCTCGTCCAATTCGGCGGGCATCGAGTCGATCTCGGTGCGCAGCTTGGCGGCCGCCTCGTCGATAAGATCGATGGCCTTGTCGGGCAGGAACCGGTCAGAGATGTAGCGGTTGGACATGACGGCGGCGGCGACTAGGGCGGCGTCCTTGATGCGCACGCCGTGATGCACTTCGTAGCGCTCGCGCAGGCCGCGCAGGATGGAGATCGTGTCCTCGACCGACGGCTGATCGACCATTACCGGCTGGAAGCGGCGTTCCAGGGCAGCGTCTTTCTCGATGTGCTTGCGGTATTCGTCGAGAGTTGTGGCGCCGATGCAGTGCAATTCGCCCCGGGCCAACATGGGTTTCAGCAAATTGCCGGCGTCCATCGCGCCTTCGGCCTTGCCCGCGCCGACGACGGTGTGCAACTCATCGATAAAGAGAATGATGTTGCCCTGTGACTCTTGCACTTCTTTCAAAACGGCTTTCAAGCGTTCCTCGAACTCGCCGCGGTACTTCGCGCCGGCGATGAGCGCGCCCATGTCCAGGGCAACGATCTTCTTGTTCTTGAGTCCTTCCGGCACGTCGCCGCGGATGATGCGCTGGGCTAAACCTTCGACGATGGCGGTCTTGCCGACGCCGGGTTCGCCGATGAGCACCGGATTGTTCTTGGTGCGCCGCGACAGCACTTGAATGACACGGCGAATCTCTTCGTCGCGGCCGATGACCGGGTCGAGCTTGCCCTGGGCGGCGTATTGCGTGAGGTCTCGGCCATACTTTTCCAAGGATTCGTAAGTGGCTTCCGGGTTGGGCGTGGTGACGCGCTGATGGCCGCGCACTTGCTGGAGCGCCGAAGCCAGGCGCGTGCGGTTGACGCCGAATTCCTTGAGGATCTTGCCCGCCGTGCCGGCGTCGTCGCACATCGCTAACAGAAAGTGCTCGACCGAGACATACTCGTCTTTGAGCTTGCGGGCTTCGTCCTCGGCCTGGCCGAGCAGGCGATTGAGCCGGCCGGTGATGCCGACCTCGCCGGCGCCGCCGCTTACGCGCGGCAGCTTCTCGAGCTCGCGATGCACTTTGAGCTTGAGGCCGTCGACGGGCACTTCGGCCTTGTTCAAGATCGAGCCGGCCAGGCCGCGCTCCTGGTCGAGCATGGCGAGCAAGAGATGCTCGACGTCCATCTGCTGGTGGCCGAGCTTGGCGGCCAGGCGCTGGGCGCTCGACAAGGCTTCGAGCGATTTTTCGGTGAAGCGGTTTTGGTCCATACGCGAGTCAACCTCCTCATTTTGGAGGGCGCCGGCGCGAGATCAGATTCGCCGGCCATCGGTGGTTTTCACAATGTTGGAGCACGAAATGCCAAACGAATTGTAGGCGGGACTGAGCAGCAAGTATGCCAAAATGACAGCGTCTCTCTTTAGTTCTCGCCTTGAATTCGATATCTTGGCAACATGTCCAAACCGGGTGCTTACCTTGAGACAACTATTCCAAGTTTTCACCAAGAAACGCGCACGGCTCCCGATATCGTAGCGCGTCGCGACTGGACGCGCCAATGGTGGGCTTTGGCGCCAGAGAAGTATGAGTTGGTCACGAACCCTGCCGTGCTGGATGAATTGGCGGCAGGAGCGTCGGCAGAACGTTGTGCAGAGCGACTTGCCATTGTCCGTGATCTGCCGATTTTGCCGTTCGAGGATGCCATTGCCGACATCGTGAAGACATACATTCAACTGAAAGTGATGCCCGCGGATCCTACTGGTGACGCCCTACATTTGGCGCTGGCGTCGTTTCATAAGTGCGATTTTCTCGTGACCTGGAATTGCCGGCACTTGGCGAACGCGAACAAGTTTGGTCACATACGACGTGTGAATACCCTATTGGGATTGTTCGTGCCCACGCTGGCGACGTCCTTAGAATTACTCGGAGGTGGCGATGAAAGCGACTCAGAATGACCCGGTGATCGATGAAATCCGCGAAGTAAGACGGCGCATTTCGGCAAGCTGCGCTCACGATCCGGACAAGCTAGTGGCGCACTATAAGAAGCTGCAGGAGCAGCACAAAGAGCGATTGATCGACAAATCCAAAGATCCCAAGCAACGCGATGAGTCAGCCGCCTAGCCAGTGCGGACCAATTACATCACGGACTCAATCGCTGCGTTGATTCATTACGCCTTTCGAAAATACCCGCCCTTGAGTCCCTTACTTTTGCCGGGCGCGACGGTGAGCCACGGACTGTCCGGCCGAAACAGGCGCGCAAGATAAAGGATTTGTCCTGTGTGGTAGGCGACGTGGGTCGCGCCGCGCAACAGCGCCTGGCGAACGGTGTGCGGTTCGCCGCGAATCGTAATGGTCTTGTCCAAGTCGTCCGGTTTCAGAGATGCCAGCGTTTCGAACAAGATGCGCCAGCCGGCCTCCCAAGCCGCCAAGAGATAGGCGCGCGTGTCCGCTTCGGTGAGCACGAATTCGTTGTCGCGATCGCGGTCCGGCTTTTCGCCGTCGCTGGTGAGAAAGTCGCGGAAGCGCGAGCGCAGATTGCCGGCCAGGTGCTTGACGATGAGCGCGACCGGGTTGACCTCTGCGCCCGGTCTCTTGAAGAATGCATCGCCGGCGAGGGCGGCGATGGCACGGTCGGCCTGGTCCTTGTGGCGGCGGAATTCGTGGGTGATGTCGGCGAGGAGATTCGGCATGGAAGGCTCCTACGCAGGAGAGGAAAAATGTACTTCGTCAATCTATCAAACGCTAGCGCCAATCTGCTATAATTCCGCCATGATAGCCGAACGCGACGATATCCTGGACCGATTGTTGGATTCTCTAGGAGACTGCCTGAACGAGCAATCAGCGCGCAAGATTCTCGCTTTTCGAGCAGACAAGGCAACGCGCGCTTATGTCGAGGACTTGGCCAACAGGAATACTGAAGGCGAACTTACCGCCGAAGAAAAAAGACGCTACGAAGCGTATGTTTGGTTTGGCGATTTTGTAGCGCTACTGCAGGCGAAAGCGCGGGCCCGTGTCGCCAAACGTCGCAAAGCACTGTCTAAATGAAGGCCGCCCTGAAACGCTCTGTTCGGAAAAGAGCCGGCCTTCGGTGTGAGTACTGCCACCTCCCCAAGCGATTCGCGCCCTTTTTTGGATTCCACATTGAACATGTCTGTCCGAAGAAGCATGGTGGCCGGAACAAGCCGGCGAATCTCGCTTTTGCCTGTTTTCGCGGCAATCTACATAAAGGGCCGAATTTATCGGGTGTTGATCCAGTGACCGGCAAAGTCATTCGCTTGTTCAATCCACGCCGCCAAAAATGGAGTCGTCACTTTTCCTGGCTCGGTCCGCAACTTATCGGTCGGACTCCCATTGGACGTGCCACGATCAATGTTCTAAACATCAATGCCGAGGAGCGAATCGAATTGCGGCGTCGATTGATTCGAATGGGCCACAAAATAACTTAGCTTGCCGTATTGCAGACTCCGGCCGCGACAACAGCCGGCGCTCGTCGCGGCTCGCCTTCTTGCTCTGCGGCCAAGCGCCGCCGAAAGCGCAGGTGTCGCCGCCTGGTCCACTCGACAAGTGGATGCCAGACCGCCGCCGTCAGCCGGTGCTTGATGAGCAAATACCAGAGCCGGTTCGAGCGCTTGTAGAGGTACGACATCGCGAGATAGGGAAGCACCGCGCGCCAATCGGACGGCCGCCGCCGCCAGATCGAGGCGTGCGAAAACACGCGGCGATAGCACCAGGCGTAGCCTTCTTCCAACTCCCCGGGCGTCATGTGCCGCGGCCGAAAGACGACGTGGCCGGTGTCGTAAAGCTCCCAGTTCTTGTGCAGAATCCGGCCTTCGGCTTCCATCTGGCGATAGAGCGGCGTGCCCGGATACGGCGTGAGGATGTGAAACGTCGCGCATTCCAGGCGATTTTCCTCGATCCACGCCGCGGTCCGCGCGAAAACATCGCGGCGATCGTGGTCGAAGCCGAGCACGAAACTGCCGTTCACCTGGATGCCGTTTTGGTGAAAGAGGTCGACGCGTCGGGCGTAGTCGGCGGTGCGCGGCGTTTTCTTTTTCGCGTCGGCGAGATTCTCGTCGGCCAGCGATTCGAAGCCGACGAACACGCCGGTGCAGCCCGCCAGCGCCATTTCATGCACCAACGAGGGGTCATCGGTCACGTCGATGGAGACGGCGGCGCTCCAGATCTTTTCGAGCGGCCGTAGTGCCCGGCATAAGCGGCGCAAGTAATCCGGCTTCGATCCCAGATTATTGTCAATGAAGACGCCGTAGGGTTGGCCGTCCGCCGCGAATTCGGAGACGATTTGTTCCGGGTCGCGCACGAGATAGGGCATGTGTAAACCGTCAGTAGATAGGTAACAGAAGCCGCAGCGGTTATGGCAACCGCGCGTGGCGATCAGGCTGGTCGTGGTGAGAAAGTGGTCGCGCGGCAATAAGGCGCGGCGCGGCGGCGGATCGTCGCGGTACGGAAGCGTGTACTGGCCGTGATAGATTCTTTGCAGTCGATTCGCCTCAACATCTTGAAGGATACGCGGCCAAAGCTGAACGCCTTCGCCGAATGCTAATGCGTCGGCGTGCGGCGCAGCCTCGTCGGGGCAGGACAAGACGTGTAAGCCGCCGAGGACGACTTTGGCGCCGCGTCGGCGATACCAATTCGCCAATTCATACGCGCGGCGCGCGAACGTCAGATGCACGGTAATGGCGACGACTTCCGGCAACGGGTCCGCGGGCGGCGGCCCTTGCAAGAGATTCTCATCCCAGTAGCGAACCTCCCAATGGGAAGGCGTAGCGCCGGCGATGCTCGTGAGCGCCAAACTAGGCGTGAGTACGTGCTTGCCGAAGCTGGCGTGCGGGTCCTTGGGATAAAACGGATTGATGAGCAGGGCGTAACGCGGTTGGACCGGACCGGTCCGCCGGTGCTGATCAAGGCGCGGCGGATGGCGCATTTCACGTGGGATCCAATTGGCCGTCATGGGAACTCCTTTCCATCGTGACTGTTTACTTTGCATCGCAAAGTTAGTGGCCGCGCGGGATCGACAAGAGTGTCTTGTTCGATCGGATGGCTAGGACTTTGCCGTTAGGACTGCTTCCGCCCTGGAATGAGCAATCTCTTGAAGGGCCTGGCGCACCTGGACGATGGTTTCGTCGAGCGTCGAGGTGCCGGCAGTGAGCCCGACCGCATCGATGCCGTCGAACCATTCAGCTTGGAGATCGGCGGCGGTCTGCACGTGATAGGCGGCACGGCCGCGCTCCCGGCAGCGGGCG
>JAKEHV010000125.1 GCA_022614915.1 Gemmataceae bacterium
GGTGCCGGCAAGGGAACTGTCGACAATGGCACAGTATCATTCAACAACGTGATGGGAGTATGGATCAATGGAACCAGCGACGTGCTCATTGCCAACAGCCAAGACACGGCGAACTTGCAGGACGGCATCGTGATCACTGCGAGCGCGTCCAATGTCAGTATTCAGAATGCCAAGATTTCGTCGCATCCTGGAATTGGGCTTTCTATCGAAGGCGGCACCGGCCACAGCCTGCAAGACAACATCGTGACCTTGAACACCCAAAAGGACATGAAAATCCAAGGCGGCACTACGACCATGTACGGCGTGGCCAACCTGGCCGGCACCGTCGAGCAAACAGGCGGCGACCTCAACATCTATTTCGACGCCGTGGCCAGCAAATTCACCGTCACCAGCGACTACAAGCTCGCCGGCGGCAAGCTCATCCTGAACGGCATCCTGGACATCCAGAATTCGACCGGTCCGGGCGACTTGGTCCAGACCGCCGGCGAATTCCGCAATCAATTCGCCGAGTTGACCGTCGCCCACGACTACCAAGTCGACGGCGGCAGCGCCTATGTCAATTCATCCCAGAACCATATCTCCGGCAAACTACTGCTTAACGGCGGTTTGTTCCAACTCTTTAGCGATCTGACGGCGCTGGCAGGTGTGCACATTGGCACGGGCGGCTATCTCGAAGGCTATTGGGACACGATCACCGGCAACGTTTTTAACTCCGGCGTCATCTCGCTGGGAAAAGCCAGCGAAGTGGGCGCTGGCGAGTTGCTCTATATCGAAGGCAATTTCACCCAAACCAGCACCGGGCGGCTGATCATGGGCCTGTCCGACGTCGCACAGGATATGCTCACGGTCAGCGGCACGGCCACACTGGCGGGCACATTCCAGCTGGTGTTGGCGCCCGGATTTGATCCGGCGCCGGGCAGCGAGTTCATTTTCCTGATGTCCAACGAAATGATTGGAGCGTTCGCCTCCATCGAACCGCCCTCAGGTTGGGCGGCCATTTATGACCCGGTCTTCGGCGGCGGCGACTTCTTCGGCCTCAAGCGGCTGTAAGGTTCAAGAATGCGTTGTCGGTGCAGCCGGTGCAGCCGGTTTCTTTTCCGGCACCACCCAGCGCAATAGCTGCATTGCCAAGAAGAACCCAAACACCGGCAGAATGAACCAGCCCAAGACAGGCACCCACACGGAAAGTATCAACAAAGCCAGACTCACCCACAAGAGGCCGCAGCCGACCAGAGTCATGGTCCCTTTGAAGCTCGCTTCCTCGGTGGCTTCCTGATACTCCAGCGTGCTCGCCCGGCGCCGCTCCAGGCTGCGGCGGGCGGCGTCGTCCAGCTCCAAGCCGCGCAGCGCGTCGTTCCAGCTTAATGCAGCAGGCACGCTACGTGTGCCGTCCCTCACCCCCGACCCCTCTCCCTGAGGGCGAGGGGAGAGGCGGAGTGTGCCTACTACTTTCTGTTCGAAGACCTCGACCAGGGCCGCCCAAGGATTCCACTCCTGCCAGTGTTCTTCGTGCTCTTTGCCTTGGTCATCGACGTAGCGCAGCGTCGCCGGTCCGGGGTAGCCATGCGGAAACACAAGCTCGATGCGGCCGTGACGCTGCACCAAGGCGAGCCGCAGCCGGGTTTCGGCTTGATTGGGCAGAAAGAGAGAGTGAAATAGACCGCCGCGTACAAACCGGCCGCTTAAGAGTAGCGGCGCGCTCTTGGCCAGTTCCTCTCCCGCCGCGAGCACGATCAACTCGCCGATTTCACCGCCGACGGCGCGCAACACGTCCCAGCCGGGCAAACCGGGTTGGTGTCCGTCCATGTCCGCGTCCAAGAGGACTTCTTCCTGCGACCACTGCTCGTACTCCAAGAGCCGAGCCGCGGCCAAGGCGGCGAAAGCGCGGTGCGCGTGTTGGGACAGGCCTGGGGCCGGCCGCGGCTCGGACAGGCCGGCGGCCCGCCCCACGGCGGCTTGCACGAGCACGCTGCTCGCTTCCGCGGGGCCGGGAGCGATGGCTTCGGCCAGACCCGGTGCTTCACTTTGTCTTGCGGATAGGGCCGCAGGCGTCACCGCGGTGGTGGCTGCCTCCTCGCGCCGCGCCAGCTCGGCCAATCGACAAATCCCAGGATGCAACGCTTGCGGCAACAGCGGCAGCAGCACGACCGAGCCCACGTCTTGCTTGATCATGGCTGCTTCGTAGGCGATGTCGGGCGAGTCGTCGGCCGGATGAACGCACAAAACGTGCAACTCGGATTGCAAAGCCCGGCGCAGTTGCCCAGGGCGAAGGGCCGGGCCGCCGGCGACGACGACAGCGTCAATGTGCGGATCGGCGAGCGCTTCCTCCAGATCGCCGACGCGGCGGGGCTTTTGTCCCCAGCGCGCCAGATACTCCATGCCGATGTTCGGTCCGGAATAGACGAGAAGCTGGTGCTGACCGGAATCCACCAAGGCCCGCGCCATGTCCAAGCCGTCGGGATGATCGCCCAAAAGCGCCCAACGCATCAATTGCCCTTCTTCTTGAGGAGACCCAGCCGGACGAGGTCGGCGCCGTAAGGTGGAGCGCCGACGCCTAAGCCGGCGGGCAGAGCGAGGTGGCTCCAGGAAGGCGGCTCGAGGCTGAATGCCTTCGCGGCTTTGGAAGGATCCAGAAGACGCGCGGAGAGTTCGCCGGCGCTGCCCCAAACTTTTTTCCATTCGGCCAACGGGGCCGCCTTCGTGACGCCGTCCCGGTCGAGCCAACGCGTGAAGCGCGCATCGAAAGCGTTGCCCTTGCCTTGCCACAGCACGAGCCCGCGCGCCAGGTCCGCCGGGGGGATCGCCAGCAAACGCGCCGGCCGACCTTCTTCGGCGAAGCAATCGACGAAGAAATTGCCTTGGGCCTGCACGACTATGGGCGGCGCGTCCGGCGCAATTGCGGCAAACGCAAGTGCGGCTTTTCGGCAAGCGAATGTGTTGTTCTCGAGCAACAGGAACCGCGTCTGCCGGTCGGCGTAAAGCGGCGTAAACACCAAACCCTGGTCCCAGCCGAGCAGCACGTTGTTGCGCAGGCGGACGCGCGGACTTGGACCGCGCATTTCGAGGAGGGAGCGCGCCGAGATTAGCACCGTGTCCTTGAGCACCAGCGTCGGGATGATGTCCGCCTGTCCGGCTTCCCACCGAATCAGCCCCTGATAGGTGGTCGGGCCTTTGTCCAAACTTCCCAGAAGAAAGCAGCGGTTCAGGATGAGATCGCCGCCCGTGATCTTGAGCAAATGCGACGGGATCGCGGCCACTTTCCGGTTTTCCAAAACGATGCGCGCGTGGATCAATTCCAGCGAGCCGTTCTCGATGTCGACGAACGGCGCGCGTTCATTCACGCTCCGCGGGTTGGCGATGAGCGTCAGCGGCTCTTCCTTGTCCGCAACCGGCTCGAAGTAGAGCACGAGCTGCGGCAGGTCTTTGACTTTGAGCGGACTGGTGACGCATTTGCCTTTGCCTGCAAGGTGCAAGACCACTTTCGGCGCGGCCTTCACCGCGGGCAAGCGCGCTGTCAGGTATTGACCGAGATCTACCTTCGTCAGGTCGATGCGCTCGCCGTGATAGTAGCCGTCGCCGAGGTCGGGAATCGGCGGCGCTTCGTCCGTCTCGGGCAAGGGGAGCGTGGGCAGCGTGTAACGCTCGTAGGTGCGCTCGTGCCACGCTTCCGGCTCGCTCGGCAGTCGTCCGAGAGAGCAACCGATCCAGCCTGGACCGCTTGTGGCTGCGAAAGCGGCCGGCGTATCCGCCGGGTCGAACAAGGGAGGCGACAAGGTTTCCAGTTGTGCCCTTAATGGACCCGGCCAGCTTTCGGACAAATCGAGATCGCCGTCCGCAAAGCCCCAATGGGCGCGCCACAAAGACTGCGAGCCGGAGTCGATGCTCTTGTCCGCGGCGTGGATGAGCCGCCGCCAGCCTGCGTAGATGCAATGGACTGGCCGCCAATTCATATTGGCGAGACTGCCGCCCTCGACGAGAAACATGTCGCCGCGCGGCGTGGCCGGATTGGCCCGCGCCAAGATCGTGTCCCAAGCCATTCCCAGAATGCGCGGCGCGCTTGTCTTGGAGCTGCCGCGCTGCCAGTGCACTACGTGTTGGCCCGTCACCAGTGTGGAGCGTATGAGGCGTAAGATCGTGTGATCCAGCTCGCCGCTTTTCAGTTGGATCGTGGCCGGGTTGCCGGTGACCAAGAGACATTCGTCTATGAGAACGTCTAAAGGCACGGCGTCGGCCGCCAGCACCACCAGGTCGGCGCCGCGGACAAAACAGCGGCTGAGCCGGCATCGAAACATTGCCTCGGCGGACGGCTTCTGGGAGTCGAATTCAGAGCCGCGCCCCTTAGGAAGCGGGGGTTTGAACTGTGCGAACAAGATACCTTGTGAGTTCTTGCCTGCGACGGAAACCGTGCAAGCCCGTGCCGTCAAGCTGCCGCCCTGCAGCGCGAACCAGACGGCCGCCTGCTGCGCGCGACTGTCCGGCCAATGCAAGACCAGGTCAAGATTATCCAGATGTAAGTCGCCATCCGTGAGCGACAGGAAGTGCGCCGGCGCTTTTTCCGGAAGCGCGGAAGCCGCGACATCCCAAGCGAGCAAGGGCCGAAAGCCGGCGCCGCCTTGGAGAAACACCGTGCGGCCGTTGATGGAGGGCATCGTGGCTTCGTGCAACGGACCTTGATCGTGAATTTCCACGACCACGTCGCCCATCGTCCCCGCCAGCGCCTCCGCTACGGAACGAAACGAGTCCGGGCCGGGCGGAGCCAGACGGCTGACGCGCACCACCTTCGCGTTTTCCGGCACAGTCGGGGCGGCCGCGAACGGCCCCAAAAACTCCTTGCGCAGGGCCGCGACATCCAGGGCGCTTTCCCCGTGCACCAACTTCGGCAGGTCCGGCAACGGCGGACCGACAAACCCCTGCGGTTTCACCTCTGTGTCGTCGTCGCCTTTCTTGACAACCACGGGAACCACCGGCGGCTGCTCGTCGATTTTCACGCGCTCATTGGAAGGCGCGCCGCCGCCTCGTCCAAACGCCAGCCAGCCAATAATGCCAAGGAAAACCACGCCGGCGATGGCCGCGGCGGGCCACCAGGCCGGCCAACGAGCAACGGCCGCTTTCCTTTTCCTCGGTTGGTCGTCTTCCTCGTCGTCGCGAAAGCGCTTTTTCTTCGGGCGGCGCTCGCCGTCTTCAAGAACCGGTTGGGCGAGCCGAGTTGCGTGAACAACCGGTTCAGGCGTTTCGTCGGTTTTCTTGGCTTCCTTGGGCGGTTCGAACGACGCCAATTCGCCGAGCCGGCTCGTTTTGGCAAGATAGGCGCGAAAGTCGGCAGGATCCTGCAAGGCGTGGAGCAATTCGAGCGGCGTCTGATAGCGGTCGGCCGGCTTCTTGGCGAGCATTTTCTTGAGCACGCGCGCCAAGCCGTCGGGCACTTGCGGATTGAGCTTGCGAATATCGGGCGGCTCCTCTTGAAGATGTTTCAGGATCCGCTCCGCCAGGCTGCCGGCTGGGAAGGGACACTTGCCGCTCAGCATGTGAAACATTGTGCAGCCGAGCGAATAAATGTCGCTCCGGCTATCCACCTTGTTGCTGTTGCGGGCTTGTTCGGGGGCCATGTAATCGACCGTGCCGATCGTCATCCCCGCCTTGGTGACGCGGAATTGGTCGTCGCTGACTTGCCGGGCCAGGCCCATGTCGGTCAGCTTGACCTGCAATCGTCCCGCCGTGCGCGTGATCAGGAAATTCGAAGGCTTGATGTCGCGGTGAACGATGTCCTGACTGTGCGCGTGGTCGAGGGCGCACGCGGCCTGGATGGCGATGTCGCGCGCTTCGTCGTATTCGAGCTTGCCTTTTTCAACGACGTAATCGTGCAGGTCTTTGCCGTCGACGAATTCCAGCGCGAGAAAATACGTGCCGTTCCAATCCCCGCTGTCGTAGATGGCGACGATGTTGTCGTGACGGAGCTTGGCGGCGCTGACGGCCTCGCGCTTGAAGCGCGCCAGCATCGCCGGCTTGGCCGCCAATTCCGGCGACAACACCTTGAGCGCCACCAGGCGGTTCAGCTCGGTGTCGATGGCCTTGTAGACCGCCCCCATGCCGCCGGTGGCGACATGACTGACAACCTCGTACTTGCCGATGCGCAACGGTTCCCTACCCCCTCTGCTCGCGTGTTCCTTGTTCGCGCGTCGGGCTTGCGTTCCCTCGCTCGCGCGTCGGGCTTGCGTGAGAATGCAGGTCCCATTGTAATCCAGTAAAAAGCAAGAC
>JAKEHV010000018.1 GCA_022614915.1 Gemmataceae bacterium
CGGTTCCGCTGGGTGCGTGGATGATCATGACGCCGTGCTCGCGGGCGGCGGAGATCACTTGGTTCATGCGCGGGGCCATGACGCCGACGCGCTGCGCCGCCGCCTTGCAGTAATGCCCATCCCACATGTCGCAGATGATGATCGCGGTCTTGGCGGCTTCCCATTCGACGGTGCGCTGTGCCGTCTCGAACTTCTTGCTGCCCACCGGCTTTTCCGGGCGCTCGCGCAGATTCAGCTTCAAGAGCCCGGGCACTTTCGGCCGATTGACGCTGCGTTCTTCTTTTTGTCCATCAGAATTGCCGGTCAAGCCGAGGGTCAATCCCAGCGCAATGCCGGCCGCTACGACGTACTTCATGGCACGAACTCCAAACAGCGAGATGGGAAAGCTTCTTGGAGTATCATAATGAAGAGTGTGATGCGTAACAGTCTGAAATTTGGCCTTGAGAAATCTAAAGTGACACCTTAGATTTCTCAATTCCTACCTCTCTAGTCTTAAAACGAAGAATGTATGTCCCAAATCCGCTTCCTCACGTTGAACCCCGGCCACTTTCACGCGGCGCTCGTGCAAAAAGAGATGTACCCGGGCGTGTCCAACCAGGCGCATGTGTACGCGCCGTTCGGGCTGGACCTTTTGGCGCATCTGCAACGGCTAGCCGGTTTCAACACGCGCGCTCATCAACCGACGAATTGGCAAGTCGAAGTCCATGCGGGCCCGGATTTCCTCGAACGAGCATTGCGCGAAAAGCCGGGCAACGTCGTCGTCCTTGCCGGTCGCAATCACATCAAGATGGATGCGATCCTGGCCGCTGTCAAGGCAGGTCTCAACGTGCTCGCGGATAAGCCGTGGGTCCTGGCGCCGGACGATTTGCCGAAGTTGCAAGAAGCGCTCAACCACGCCGAAGCGAACGGCCTCGTCGCCTACGACATCATGACAGAGCGCTTTGAGATCACGTCGATCCTGCAGCGTGAGCTCGTGCAAAACGAAGCAGTGTTCGGTCAACCGGAGCCGGGGACTGCCGGCGAGCCGAGCGTGTTCATGGAGAGCGTGCACTACTTGAAGAAAACAGTCGCCGGCGCGCCCTTGCGGCGTCCGCCCTGGTTCTTCGACGTGCACGAGCAGGGCGAAGCGCTCAGCGACGTGGGCACGCACCTGGTGGACCTGGTCCTTTGGATTCTGTTTCCGGAGCAGCCGATCGAAGTTGCCCGCGAACTGGTTTTGCACGCCGCCAAGCGTTGGCCAACTGTTTTGTCGAAAGAGGACTTCCGGCAAATCACCGGCGAAGCGGACTTCCCTCCCAACCTTAGGTCCAACGTGCGCGGCGGAAAACTGGAGTACTTTTGCAATAGCCTGGTCCACTACGCCGTGCGCGGCTTACAGGTGAAGCTCAACGTCCTGTGGGACTTCGAAGCCGCGCCGGGCGCGGGCGACACGCATTTGGCCGTCTTCCACGGCACCAAGAGCCAGATCGAAGTGCGGCAAGGCAAAGAAGAGAAGTTTCGGCCGGAGTTGTTCGTCGTTGCGCTCGACCGTAAAGCGGCGCGCGCTGCGCTGGAAAAATCCATTGAGCGATTGCAATGCAAATATCCGGGCGTCGGACTTGTGGATCAGGGCGAGCGCTTGTGGGTAACGATTCCGGATAGGTACCGCATCGGCCACGAAGCGCATTTCGCGGAAGTCACGCGCCAGTTTCTACGTTATGTGCAGCGCGAAGACACTCTGCCCACGTGGGAAAAGCCGAACATGCTGGCGAAGTATTGGGTCACGACCAACGGCGTGGCGCTCAGCCGCAGCGCCGTGAAGTAGATGCGCTCGCGAGTGCGCGACGCCGCGAGCGACTTCGCGTTTGCCGCTAGCTGACTCTCTCCATCCGCAACACGTCGAAAGCGCGCCAAAGATATTGCAGCCCGGAAAGTGCCGTTGTAATCACCATTACCCACACGAGCACGTCGCGCGTCACATCGACCCAAGCCGCCGGCGATTCCAGCGCCCAGAAGATGCCGACAAGCGCCGCGCACTGTAGGACCATCTTGACTTTGCCGAGCCAATCGGCGCCGAACGTGGCGCCCATGCTTTCCATGAAGCCGCGCAGCCCGGTGATGATGAGCTCGCGCGCGACGACTACGACGACCACCCAAGGCTCGAGTCCGGAGTTCTCGACCGGCAGGAGGAAGATATAGGCGCCGCAGATGAGCACCTTGTCCACCAAGGGATCCAAGTTGCGGCCCAGCGTGCTGCCCAGGTTGAGCTTGCGAGCCAGGTAGCCGTCGAGCCAATCGGTGAAGGCGGCCAGCGCGAACACGCCGATGCACCAGAGCCAAAGCTGGAATTCGATCAGGACGAACAAGACGACAGCCAATCCCAGCCGGCCCGCCGTGAGTTGGTTCGGCAAGTTGAAAACGGGCGGCCGCGTTGGCGTCATCGTCGACATGGAGTACATTCCCTCGCTTGCGCGTCGGGCTGGTGTTAACGCACCGCTCCCAGCGCCCGGCCCAAAAGATCGTAGCCGTCCGCGCCGGTGATTTTCACCCAGACGATATCGCCTGCCCGTAGTCCCTTGCCCTTGACGCGCACGTGGCAGTCGATGTCCGGCGCGTCGGCATGACTGCGGGCCAAAACGTGACCAGGCGCTTCCGGGTCCGGGCCGTCGACGATCGTCTCCAGCGTTTTGCCGATCTGTGCTTGGCTCCAGTGGAGTGCGACCTCTTGCTGTGCTTGCATCAAACGATCGCGCCGCTCGGTCTTGACGCTCTCGGGCAAGTGTTCTTCCAGGCGCGTCGCAGGTGTCCCCGGCTCGAAGGAATAGGTGAAGACGCCGGCCCGCTCGAAGCGCGCTTGCCGCACGAACGCGACCAGCTCTTCGAACTCCGCCTCGGTCTCACCCGGAAAGCCGACGATGAACGTGGTGCGCATGGTGAGTTTCGGAATGCGCGTGCGCAGCTTGGCCAGCAATTCCTCGGTGTCTTGCCGCCGGACGCGCCGTTGCATGCGCTTCAGCATGCGGTCGTTGATGTGTTGCAGCGGCATGTCGAGATACGGCAAAATCTTCGGTGACGACGCCAGCGTATCGAGCAGCTCGTCCGTGAAGTAGATGGGATAGGCGTAGAGAATACGAATCCATTCGATGCCGTCCACATTGTGCAATTCGCGCAAGAGTTCCGCCAAGCGCACGCGGCCATACAAATCCAGGCCGTAGTAAGTCGTATCCTGTGCAACAATGATCAATTCACGCACGCCGTCCGCCGCCAGTTCCTTCGCCTCACGCAACACTTCTTCGATTGGCTTGGTGACGTGCTTGCCGCGCATGCCGGGGATCGCGCAAAAGGTGCAAGTGCGGTCGCAGCCTTCGGAAATCTTGAGATAGGCGTAATGTCGCGGCGTGATGCGCAGCCGGGCCGTGTCTTCCAATGCACGCACCGGCGCGGGGCGAAACACCGTCTTTTGTTCATTCTGCTGGGTGATGGCACGAGCGACCGATTGCGTGATCTCTTCGCGACCGAATACGCCCAGAACCTGATCGACGCCCGGCACTTCTTGAAGCAGCTCGTCTTTCTTGCGCTCGGCCAAACAACCGGCGACCACGACCGAGCCGACCTGGCCCTTGTCCTTGAGCGCCAACATTTCGCGGATGACAGCAAGCGATTCCTGCCGCGCCGGCTCGATGAAGCCGCACGTGTTCACGACGACAACGTCCGCACCGGCCGCTTCCGGAACGAGCGCGTAGCCTTCCTGGGCGAGCTTGCCCAGCATGCGCTCGGAATCGACGAGGTTTTTCGGGCAACCGAGGCTGACAAAAGCAAACGTCTTTTGTTCCATGAACTCTTTCCAACCCGTTTACGTTTCGCGCTCGCAGAAAGTTGCAGAGACAAATCGCAAACAGGAAACACTTCACGTGGCAAACGATTATCTTACCGCTCCAGACTATATCGGGAAAGGCGACTGACTTTTCCTTTGGAAATCGTGGGCACGCAATCTATTATGGCAAGCAACCGCAATCCTACTATTTGGAGATTCCCATGTCGGACACCAATCGCCGCGGATTCTTGAAACAAGCCAGCCTCGGCGTAGTCGGTACAGCTGCCTTATCGAGCGCGAGTTACGCCCAGGTCGCGCGTGCCAATGAACGCATCCAGGTCGCTGTCATCGGGCCCGGCGGCATGGGGACGAGCCACGTCCGCACCTTGGTGGGCCAACGCGATGTGGACCTTACGCATGTCTGCGACGTCGATGCCAACCGCTTGGCGGAAGGCGTGAAGAACGGTACGCGCGACAAGCGCGCGCCGCAAGGCGTGGCCGACATGCGCCGCGTCTTCGACAATCGCGACGTGGCCGCCGTCTTTATCGCCACGCCGGACCACTGGCACGCGCCGGCCAGCATCCTCGCCATGGACGCCGGCAAGCACGTCTATGTGGAAAAACCATGCGCTCACAACATCCGTGAAGGCCGGCTCATGATCGACGCGGCCCGCCGCAACCGCAAAGTCTGCCAGGTCGGTACGCAGTCGCGCAGCAGCGAACACGCTCAATCCGCGATGCAAGCAATCCGCGAAGGCGCCATCGGCGAAGTGCTGGCCGTGCGCGTCTGGAACAGCCAGCTCCGCGGCAACATCGGCCGGCAAAAGCCAAGCGATCCGCCCGCCGGCCTCGATTACGACGCCTGGGTCGGCCCCGCTCCGTTCGTGCCCTATCAGCGCAACAGGCTGCACGGCGTTTGGCGCTGGTGGTACAACTTCGGCACCGGCGACATGGGCAACGATGGCGTTCACGACCTCGACATCGGCCGCTGGGGCCTCGGCGTCGAAACACACCCCACCACCGTCACCGCACTCGGCGGCAAGTACTTCTTCGACGACGATCAGGAATTCCCAGACACGCAAACGGTCATCTTTGAGTGGGCGCCTTCGACTCCCCTCGCGCCTGGGGGGAGAGGCGAGCGAGGAAATGGAAGAGTCCCGCGCAAGAAACAGTTGATCTTCGAGCAGCGCATCTGGACGCCCTATAAGATGGAAGGCTATGAAAACGGCGACGCCTTCTATGGCACGAACGGCATGCTGATTTTCGGCAAGGAGGCTGGCTGGCGGCTTTACGGCCCACGCAACAAGGAAATCAAGACGATGAGCGGATCGCCCAACGTGCTGGCCCACCACCGCAATTTCTTCGAGTGCATTCGCAGCGGCCGCCGTCCCAACGCCGACATCGAGATCGGCCACCTGTCCGCAACGCTGTGCCATCTCGGCAACATCGCCACGCGCGTACGCCGCGTGCTCACCTTCGACCCGAAAACCGAAGAGGTCCACAACGACAAGGAAGCCGGGCCGATGGTGCGGCGCGAATACCGGCAGCATTGGGCGACGCCGCGCGGCGTATGATGGGCGGACGCTTGCCCGCGAATCGTTGTTGCAGAAAGGAGAAACGCCGTGAAACACCGTCGGGCCAAAATCCCCGAGTTGACATTGGAGGTAGATCGTTTTGTCGAGTTTGAGGAGATTCCATCTCAAGCGGTTGCTGCAGTCAAAAGTCTAGGAAGGCTTGCACCTTCCAAACCGTCGCATCGCCAAGAACAAAAGGAAAGAGCCGTAAGCGACGGCGTCCATAACTCAAACAACGCGATTGTCGCATCTACTCCGACTTGCCCCAGCGATCCGCGATGGCGAGTAGTTTCGCCAGCGGCAACTCGAAGCCCGGCAAGAGGGGCGCCCGATATGTGTCGTACTCAAGTATCGTGAGTTCCAACGGCGCCTGTCCTGGCTGCATGCGCACGACTGTCATCGTTCGCTTAAACCGGTCAATGATCCAGTATTCCTCGATGCCAGCTTCCGGATACTCTTCTTTCTTTTCTTCGTAATCGCGGCCACGGTCCCGCTTGGAATCCGACACGAATTCAACGGCAATTTTCGGCAAATCCACATCCGGGTCTGGAATCCGGCCCAGACCGATCCAGATCACGCGGTCGGCCCAACGTCGTTGTGACTTGGTTTTTACATGACGCTCGGGCAGTGTCGCGTCCATGTGGAAGCCCTGCGGGTGGTCGCGCCGATATTCGCGCAGCCACATGCCTAATTCGTCGTTTGGATCGGCTTCGGATTCCAATGGAATCGGCGTCACGACGAGCACTCCATGAATCAGTTCATAGGCGTAGCCCTCATCCCACTCCTCGACCGCGTCGAATTCCTCGGCAGTCATGAGCGCGCCGGCGGAATACGGGCCGAGAGGCCGTGTTCTGGAAAGCAGTGCAGACATATCAATCACCATCCTGTTAGCCTCTCCACTGGAATCATACCAAAGTCAACGTGCCTATCCACTCCCAGCAGGACTTCTCCTTTTACCCGCCTCTCCTAACCTAATCATTGAACGTCCGGATTGACCATCTTGTGAGAGGCGCGTTTCATGTCCCAATTCCGCATTGAAAAAGATTCCATGGGCGAAGTGCGAGTGCCCGCCCAGGCCTATTACGGCGCTCAGACGCAGCGTGCCGTCGAGAACTTTCCCATTTCCGGCCAGCCCTTGCCGCCGCGCTTGATCCACGCGCTGGGGTTGGTTAAGGTCGCCGCCGCTGTTTCCAATCGCGACTTGGGCAAACTCAAACCGGAACTGGCCGAACCGATCATCCAGGCGGCGCGCGAAGTCGCCGCCGGCAGGCACG
>JAKEHV010000126.1 GCA_022614915.1 Gemmataceae bacterium
ACCGCCACGGGCAAGCTGAAGCGCAGCCAGGCCGGCAAGAAGCACCTAAACAGCTACAAGAGCCGCAAGCGCAAACGAAATCTGCGCGGCGCCGTGATCGATACCGGGCTCCTCGGCCGCAAATACGTGAAAATGATGGGCACCGTCTAGCTTAGCCGCATTCGCACAAATGCGTCGCGTGGCATCCCGAATTCTTGCGAATTCGGCTACAGGGTTGGAGCAGGCAATGGTTCGCGTTCGCACCGGTAAGACGATGACGCAGGGCCGCAAACGTCATCGCAAATTGACCAAAGGCTTTCGCCAGAGCCGGCACAATCTCTACCGGCAATCACTGGTGACGTTGATTCGCGCGCGCTGCTACGCTTTTCGCGACCGCCGGGCGCGCAAGCGCGATTTCCGCCGGCTGTGGATCGTGCGCATCAACGCCGCTTGCCGTATGCGCGGCCTGCGCTACGGCCAACTCATTAGCGCTTTGCAGAAAGCCAACGTCGTCTTGGATCGCAAGAGCCTGGCCGAAATCGCCGTCCACGACGCGGCCACCTTCGACAAGATCGTGGAATTGGCGAAAAAGCATTTGTAAATCGCGAACCCGCCGCTTCTACTCGTGTCGAAACTACGAGCCTCCGGTCAGCGCATGTAAGCGCCAGCCGGAGGCTGTTCTGTAGTGGGGCAGACATTCCTGTCTGCCAGGCAGGCTGGAAAGCCTGCCCCACCTTGGGGGCTTTGATGGACTCCTCTTCAGCGGAAGACTGGCCGGACATTCCCAATGTCCAAGACCTCGTCGCACTGGTTCGGCAAGCCGAGTCCGAGCTGAGCGCGTGCGCCAGTCCGGCGAGCCTCATCGCTTGGAATACCAAGTATTTGGGTGAACAAGGACTGGTGACTCTTCAACTCAAGCAAATCCCCAAGCAGGATTCGCAGCATCGCGCCGGTTTCGGCAAAGCGGTCAATCGCATTAAGACCACTCTTCTAGCGAAGAAAGAAGAAAAACAGCACGCGCTAAAGGAAGAAGAGCTAAAGCGCTCGTTGGCCGCGGACGCCCTCGACGTGACTCTGCCTGGGCGCAGCCTGCCGCGCGGCCGCTTGCATGTAGCCACGCGCATCATGCGCGAGATTTGCGGCATCTTCGCCGACCTCGGCTTCCAAGTCTATCGCAGCCGCGAGGTCGAGGACGACCTCACGAACTTCGAACTATTGAACATGCCGCCGCACCACCCGGCGCGCGACATGTGGGATACTTTTCACACGACCACGCCCGGCGTCATCCTGCGCACGCATACCTCGCCGGGCCAGATTCACGTGATGCGTGAGCTGTGCCCCGAGCCGATTCGTGTCATCCTGCCCGGCATGTGCTATCGCTACGAGCAAATTACCGCGCGCAGCGAGATTCAGTTCGAGCAAGTCGAAGGCCTGTGCATCGGCACGCGCGTGACCATGGCCGACTTGAAAGGCACGATCACCGCCTTTGCCCGCCGCCTCTTCGGCAAGGATCGGCAGGTGCGCTTCCGGTCCAGCTACTTCCCGTTCACCGAGCCTTCGATTGAAGTGGACATCGACTGGCCCAAGGACGACCCAAACGCGGACCGCTTGACGAAAGGCACCGGCTGGCTGGAGATCATGGGCGCGGGCATGGTGCATCCCGTCGTGCTGCAAAACGGCGGCTATGATCCCCAGAAGTTCAGCGGCTTCGCCTTCGGCATGGGCCCGCAGCGCATCACCATGCTCAAATACGCCATCGACGACATCCGGCATTTTTGGGCGAATGACGTGAGGTTCTTGCAACAGTTCTAAGAAAACCTGAAAAATGTCCCAATGAAGATTCCACTGAACTGGCTCAAAGATTATGTGGACCTGACTTTGCCCCCCGCGCAGCTCATCGAGAGACTCACGCTGGCAGGGTTGGAAGTAGCCGGCGTGCGCGTGTTGGGTTTGCCAATCCCCGAGGGCGTGCGCGTCAAGGCGGAAGAGCGCGGTCCAGTGTGGGACCGCGACAAAATCGTCATCGCCGAGGTGTTGTCGGTCGAGAAGCATCCTAACGCCGACCGTCTTACGCTGCCGACTGTTACTTGGGGCGAGGGCAAAGTGAAACAACTCGTCACCGGCGCGCCCAATATCAAAGTTGGCGACAAAGGACAAAAGGTCGTTCTGGGCCTGACCGGGTCGGTGCTCTTCGACGGCCATTCCGAAGTCAAAACTCTGAAGGAATTGAAACCCTCGAAGATTCGCGGCGTACCGTCGGATTCGATGGTATGTTCACTCTTGGAATTGGGCATCTCGGAAGAACACGAGGGCATCATCATCTTGGAAGACGACGCGCCGGTGGGCATGCCGCTCGTCGAATTCATGGGCGACATCATCCTGGAATTGGACGTGTTGCCCAACATGGCCCGGTGCCTTTCCATGATCGGCGTCGCGAGAGAGGTCGCCGCTCTGACCGGTCAGGCCTTGAAACTCCCCGCTTCGCGTTTCGCGCTCGAGTCATCTGACAAAACCAGAGAGCCCATCGCCGGTCAGGTCAAGGTCGAGATCGAAAACCCGAAGCTCTGCGTCCGGTACGGGGCTGCGTTAATCAAAAACGTCACCATCGGCGCCGCGCCGGGCTGGATGCAACGCCGCCTCACCTACGCGGGCATGCGGCCGATCAGCAATATCGTCGATATCACCAATTTCGTCATGCTCGAATGGGGCCAGCCGCTGCACGCTTTCGACTTCGACCTCTTGGTGAAACGCGCCGGCGGCAAGGCGCCCACCATCATTGTCCGATCTGCTCGTGCCGGTGAAACTCTGGTCACACTGGACGGTCAAAAACGCGAGCTCAACCCCGAGCACTTGCTCATCGCCGATACGGCCGGGCCGATCGCGCTGGCGGGTGTCATGGGCGGGCTCGACACCGAAGTCACTGCGCAAACGAAAAACATTTTGCTGGAATCGGCGAATTTCGATTTCGTCAGCATTCGGCGGACGATGAAGCATTTCAATCTGCCGAGCGAAGCGAGCATCCGCTTCAGCCGCGGGATTCACCCGGAAACGGTGCTGCCCGCGGCACTGCGGGCGGCAGAGCTGATGGGCCAGTTTGCCGGCGGCACCGTTTGCGCCGGCGTCGTGGACAATTATCCGGCCCCGCTGCCGCCTCAGGTCGTCGAGCTCAAGCTGTCGGCCGTGCAGCG
>JAKEHV010000127.1 GCA_022614915.1 Gemmataceae bacterium
GCGACGCGGATGGTCTCGCATTGTCGTCGCGCAATGTCTTGTTGTCGGCAGAAGAGCGCGCGCTTGCGCCATCGCTCTATGCGGCGCTTCGCCGCTGCGCCAACGACATTCATGGCGGACTTGCCATTGCGGGCGCGCTCGATGCCGCACTGGCCAGAGTCGCAACGGCCGGTTTCGTCACGGATTATTTCGAAGCGCGCCATGCCGAAACCCTGACGCCAGTCACCTCGTGTGACGAGGGGCCGGTCCGGCTGCTCTCCGCCGCGAAACTGGGGAAAACCCGGCTCATCGACAATATCGCAGTGTAGGCCACCGATAGGGCCTGCCGACGGAAGGCGCATTTTTTCCCGCAAGCAGCTAAATTTGTGGCAAGCACAACTACCGAAATAACGCCGACATATTCGGTGCGGCCATAGCGCGGTGCTGAGACGCCGCGAGAACGCTGGGCGGACTCAGCCAAATGCAAGAACAAGCCGAAGCCGACCATGCACGAACCGAGGATGCACAAAGTGAGCACCAAGGCCGCCGCGCCTGACGAGTCCTCTCTAGAACAGAAGCCCCGACAGCAGAGCAACCGCGGCTATTTCTGCAAACCGAAGAATTACGTTAGTTTGCTTACGCTGTTGGGCGTATGGGCTTATACCAGCCTAACTTATTGCCAAATGCAATCCACTCGCGATCAGCTCACCTTGGCATTCCCACCAAAACTGAGCGTCAACAGCATTCACATTTGGGAAAAGGGGAAAGGAAGCCCCCAAAACCCCCGAAATACGTCTCCTCCCCTTGTCCCAGGAACTGAAATCGAGGGGGCTGTATTGGCCGTAAACTACGGTCGCGAGGTCGCCACCATCGCGTGGAGTGACTGCCGCGCATTTTGGCTGGACCATCTTCAAATGACAAATCCGCTCTGGGGCCATCCCAAGCCCAACGAGATTAGACGTTTCTCTGGCGATCCTCCTTATGATCTCGACCAATCGATCGATCGGCAAAACGAGATGCGGCCCGGAGATATCGAACGCTGGGCTTTTGACACCAAGGTTCCAAACGATGTCGTTGGAAAAGAACTCTTTGTGATCGGCTACGTCGTTTATCACGACCGTCTTGGAACGCGACGAGGCGTGTATTTCGCTAGAAAATATGACCCCGGCAGAAGCGAGTTCTACCCCGTAGATGACAAAAACTACGAAAACATAGAAGAATAAAAATGGGCCGGCCTGTCGAAACGAAAATAGACCTCTCCCCGCATTGGTTAAGTTCCGCATAATCGCCGCTGTGTCCTCCCGGTCCTTGAGGAGCAACCATGCTTCACTTGCTCCGTTCGCTCACCCCCAGTCAGCGCAGCGCGGTCATTGCGAGCTACCTCGGCTGGACGCTGGACGCTTTCGATTTCTTCATCCTTGTCTTTGTGCTCAAGGATGTCGCGCAAGAATTCCACACCGACGTCGAGACGGTCACTTACGCCATTTTCCTCACCCTAGCGGCAAGACCCGTTGGGGCGCTGCTGTTTGGCCTCGCCGCCGACCGCTACGGCCGCCGGGTGACGCTCATAGTCGATATTCTGCTTTTTTCGATGTTCGAATTTGCGTCCGGCTTGGCTCCTAGCCTTGCCATATTCCTGGTCCTGCGGCTGGCTTTCGGCGTCGCCATGGGCGGCGAATGGGGCGTCGGGGCGGCGCTGGCGATGGAAACGATTCCTCCCGGAGCGCGGGGCGTGGTCTCGGGCATCCTCCAGACCGGCTATCCGAGCGGCTATCTGCTCGCCGCGATTGCGTATTTCGCGCTTTATGGATTGATCGGCTGGCGCGGTATGTTCATGATCGGCGTTCTGCCTGCGCTGCTCGTCTTGTATATTCGCGGCAAGGTCGAGGAATCTCCTGCCTTTTTGGCGCGCGCAGGCCAGCGCCCCGGAGTTCGCCTCGCCCGTCTGCCGCGCATCAATGAACTCCGAGCCTACGCCAGACGCTTTTTCTACGCCGTGTTGCTCATGACCGCGTTCAACTTCCTGAGCCACGGGACGCAGGACCTCTACCCAACGTTCCTCCAACTCCAGCATCATTTCTCGCAGCATACGGTCGGCCTGATAGCAATCGTCTACAATATTGGCGCGATCCTTGGCGGACTCTCGTTTGGCGCGCTCTCGCAACGGATCGGCCGGCGCCGGGCGATTGTTGGAGCGGCGCTCCTCACACTCCCGCTCATTCCGGTTTGGGCTTATGGTGCGGGCCCGGTTGCACTGGCAGTTGGCGCTTTCCTCATGCAGTTCGCCGTTCAAGGAGCCTGGGGCGTTGTCCCGGTGCACCTCAACGAACTTTCCCCCGAAGACGTGCGCGGGACGTTTCCTGGATTCGCCTATCAGATCGGCAATTTGCTGGCCTCGGCGAACGCCACTCTTCAGGCAGGCATTGCGGAAACCAATGGCGGCAACTACGCTTTCGCGCTAGCGGCCGTCGCCGCGATTGCCGGCGTGGTCCTTGCAGCCCTCGCCATTTTCGGCCCCGAAGCGCACGGCGTCAAATTCGCCGGCGCCCAGGTCAATCCAGACGATCGTTCTACGGGGCGTCCGTGCCCAGACACGAAATGATCGTCCGGGTGACGATCGGCGGATATGTCCAAGGCGTCGGCTACCGCGCCTGGATGGAAATGGAAGCTCGCGCGGCCGGCGTTAGCGGCTGGGTGCGGAACCGCTTGAACGGCGATGTCGAAGCTCTCTTCGCCGGTCCGCCGGACGCCGTCGAGGCGCTCTGCGCGGCATGCTGGCGTGGCCCCCGGCACGCCAGCGTCGACAAGGTGGAGGTCGTGGAAGCGGACCCGGCGGCGCTCGGGCCGGGCGCCGGCTTTCGTCAGATCGCCACGCGTTAGGGTAGATTGCCAACAGGGGCTTTTCGGGAAAGGCGACGGCCGGCCAGCGGAAAATTAGCGCCGCCACAGTTCGGCGAGCTTCCAGAGGCCAAACCAGGAGCCCAACGCAAACAGGAGC
>JAKEHV010000128.1 GCA_022614915.1 Gemmataceae bacterium
CCATGACACCCGTGGCATCCGCTGCCGCCATGGCACCGGAACCAATTGCCTTGGGCGTCGCCACCGGCGGTCAACATGGCCGCCATGAGCACGCTGTACATTAATGTTCCCCTTTGCAAATGTGTCCGACGCCTACCTGTCGCTGGGCAGGAGAGACGCTTTATCCCGTGACTTGGGTATCTAGATAACAAGGATAAGAAGCGTCAAATTGTTAGTCAAAGGCAATATGGGTAAAAGTGGAAAGATTTGACGACATGCAAACCGGCATAATCGGCACACTTTGACGAGATTGACTCCCGCCCGAATCGACTTTTCAGTTTCCCTCCTATTCACCAATTTGAAAAGTGGGGGGCGGTCGATTAGTACAAATCCTTTCTTCAAATGGATTTGCGGATTATCGACTTACTTTTCACTTTCTTGTGATTTGAAGTGTTTGGGCGAGGAGCACTTGCCGGACGCGCGTGCGAGTGCTGCTATAGCCGCCGGCTGTAGCGCTTGACACGATCCCCAAAAACCGGCGTGTATTGCTTAGTTGTTTCGGGTGCAGCGGCTCTGGGCCGAAAGGACTCGAATCCATCGATTTGGTCCTGGGCCACCAGATTGTTAATCAATGCTTCGATGCGGGTAAGCTCTTCGCCCTGTTCCATGGTGACGAAGGTGATGGCGACGCCGTCGTTGCCCATGCGGCCGGTGCGGCCGATGCGATGCACGTAGTTTTCGGCGTCGGACGGCAGGTCATAGTTGATGATGTGCGAAATGCCCATGACGTCGATGCCGCGGCCGACCACGTCGGTCGCGACGAGGATGACGACTTTGCCGTCGCGGAAATACTGCATGACGCGGTTGCGCATTTCCTGGGGCAGGTCGCCGTGCATGACGGCGACGCGCTTATGTGCGCCGCGCAACAGTTGAAACAAATGATGGGAGCCGATCTTGGTTTCGCAGAAGATAATGCACTGGCGCGGTTTTTCACGCTCCAAAACGCGCATCAGCAATTCGAATTTGCGGTCCTCATCGACCGTGAAATAGGTTTGCCGGATCTTTTCGACCGTCAATTTCTCCGGCGATAAATTAAGGTGCAACGGCTCGCTCATGTAGCGGTGGGCCAAGCGCAAGACGGGCGGCGGCAGTGTTGCGGACAACAACAGCGTCTGCCGTTCACTGGGGCAGCGGCGCAGGATTTTTTCGATGTCGGGACGGAAGCCGATGTCGAGCATACGGTCGGCCTCGTCGAGCACGACATAATGCGTGCGCGCAAAGGAAAGCGTGCCCCGGCCCAAATGGTCAATGACACGGCCGGGCGTGCCGACCACCAAATTGGCGCCTTGCTTTAAGGCCCGCACCTGTTGGCCCATGCGTTGCCCGCCCAGGATCGGCACCACCCGAAAATCTTTGTGCGGACTGAGCTTGACCGCTTCTTCGGCGACTTGCAGCGTGAGCTCGCGCGTCGGCGTCAGCACCAGCGCTTGCGGGCCCGGATCGGTGCGCGGCCGCCAACGCGTAAAGAACGGCAACAAGAACGCAGCCGTCTTGCCTGTGCCGGTCTGGGCCTGGCCAAGGACGTCCGCGCCTTCGACAGCGGGCGGAATGAAGGCGACTTGAATCGGGGTAGGATGAACAAAACCGGCGCGCTGGACTGCCAACAGAACGGAAGCGGACAGCGGGAGAGCGGCAAACCCGATCTGTTCCACGATTGGCCCCTCGCTTGGGGCGGAGGGGTTGGGGGTGAGGGAAACCTCGTCGACGACCTGAGACAAACAAACCTCCGAACAGAAAACAACGAAAGCACTTAGGCGTTTTTGTTAATGTAGCCCGAATCGATAGTATTGTCCAGAGCAAGGAAGGCAGGTGCACTCGTGCTCGCGCAGACTTCGGACCAACCAGACGCCCGCCAAACGCCGCCTACGCTCCCTGTGCCGGCTACGGTGAGCCCAGAACTGCAACAAGCGATCGCCGCTCCGCTCAGGACCGATATCCTCGTCCGTCCCAAAACCGCCCGAGAGTGGCGCAAGTTAGTCCAGGAGGCGGACGAGCAAGCGGCGCAGGTTGCACGACTTTTGTGGAAGCAACTCGGCCTTACCGTCACGCCGAGTGCCATCGCGGGCGTGCAGTGCTTTCGGCTGGTCCCGACTTCTCCCCTCGCCCCCGAGGGAGGCCGGTTACTCGTCCATCTGCACGGCGGCGCCTATGTGCTGAACGGTGGGGAAGCCGCTACCAGCGAAGGCGCGCTCGTCGCCTATTCCAGTAAGACGACCGTCATCTCCGTCGATTATCGCATGCCGCCGGATCATCCTTTCCCGGCGGCCCTCGACGATGCGGTTGCGGTCTGGCAGGCGCTCATCCAGGAACACGACCCCGCCAAGACGGCCCTGTTCGGCTCCTCGGCGGGCGGCGGGCTCGCCATGGCCACGGTCCTTAGGCTCAAAGAACAGGGCGCGCCATTGCCAGGCGCCCTCTTCGTTGGCACCCCGTGGGTGGACCTAACGAAGACCGGCGACACTTTCTTCACCAATGAGCGCGTGGACAATACGCTCGTCTCTTACGACGGCATGATAGAAGAGGCAGCGAAGTTATACGCCGGCGGAAGGGATCTCAAAGATCCGCTGCTGTCGCCGGTGTATGGCGACTTGCAAGGGTTTCCGCCGTCTATCCTGATCTCGGGGACGCGCGATCTGTTCCTAAGTCTCACCGTGCGCGCCCACCGGAAGCTGCGGCAGGCCGGGGTGCTAGCCGATTTGCACGTGTTCGAAGGCGTGTCCCACGCTCAGTTTCTCACGAGTTTTCCATCACCGGAGTCGTTGGAGGCTTTGCAGGAGGTTGCACGTTTCTTCGATCGGCACTTGGCTGTGTAGCATGCGGCTCAAGGAAAGATCTTGTTTTTCTGAACTTCCGTGAAAAGATCATTCCCGCCAAAAAATGTCACGTTGAAGAGTTCCAAACAACCTGAGTGTCCCAACACGATGTACGGGATTGGCGCTACTGTAAACCCTACGATTGCGTCCCATCGAAACTCTTCGATGCCATCCGCCAGCACGAGGTGAGCCCGAGCGTAGGACATCGCATAGGAGACGCCTCGCCAGACAATCTTTTGTCCCGGAGCGGGAATCGGATTGAGCCCAAGAGCTGCCACCAACCTGTCCGGGAACACGGTTTCCTCGGCTCCAGTGTCGATGAGCGCTCGCGTAAACCGTCGGCGCACAGACTGCTGTGGATTGAGGATGGAGATCGGAGCGAATGGCCGCCAGCGAAGAATGGATCCTTGAGATAGTGTCGGCGGTGGGGCGCCGACAATGAAGCTACTTTGATACGGGAACTTCACAACTGATCTCCGGACTGAAATGCGTATGATCGTCTTCTGTTCCCGGCAGGAATTCAAAGTGCACGGATTGCGGATCGATACCTTGCTGCACAAGAGTCGTTTCAAGCACTTCCAATGACTGGGCTGCGGCGAGAATCTTGGAACCGTCCTCGCTGAGCGCCAGCCATCGACCGCGGTGACGCAGCAGTTCCGCGCGATCAATCGACTCCCGGTTTTTTAAGAACTCCCTTACGTTCAAGGCGTCACTCCTTTGTAAAAGCTGCCCCTATGCTCTATATGTTACCATAACCCATTTGGGGAACTCGGTAAACATGACTCACCTGGCACCGCAGGAACCGTTGCATAATTCCGGGGAGACAACAAGCAAACCATCGAGCGCTGCGTCGTCATGTCCTTCACCCAAGATACCCGCGACTATCTAAACCCGGACGAAGTCCTCGGCTAAGACCTCCCGATTGCTCGCGTTGCCACGGGCGAGGCAAAGTCGAACAACGGCTTACGACACGCGGCAAAATCGTTTGGCAGCGAGTGAAGTGTCCCATATGTAAAGGCCGGGGATTGGCCGCCAATTGACTGAACTCGATTCAAGCGACTCCTCCTTTTCATTGCCGTGCAGGCGTCAGACAAAACTCAATGTGCAAACGTCTTTTTGCTTGCGTAGGTCGTCTGCCTGGCGTTAGTATCTCATTAACCTCTCACCCAACTCAACAGCATGATTGCTCGCCAGTTCAGTATTGGCTGGTCGCGCCGACCTGTTCTCGCTGTTCTGTTGCTGGCGCTGGCCGGCGTTTCCTGTTCTTCATCGACTTCGAAAACGGAGAAACGCAAGCCGGTGCATCCGGTCCGCGGCAAGTTATTTGTCCAGGACAAGCCGGCAGTGGGCGCTTTCGTCCTCTTCTTTCCCGTCCATGAGCCTGCCGAGGCCAAGGATCCGCGGCCCCGCGCGGAAGTCGATGCGGACGGCTCGTTCCAGCTCAGCACCTACGATGCGAACGACGGAGCGCCGGCCGGTGAGTATATCGTGACGGTGACCTGGCCTGGGCAAGAGGACCAGGAGGATAAGCTCTCGGGCCGCTATAGCGATCCGGCGAAGTCGAGGCTGCGGGGCACGGTGAAGGAAGGGTCCAATGAATTGCCTGCGATCCGGCTGAAATAGCGGCACGCGGCTGGTCGTGCGTTCAACCTGGGACGCGAAATGGAAGCGTCCTGGTGTTTTTATTCCTCGTTATCTCATTTACGGAGGGTGCCATGCGCGTCATTTCTAAGCGGTCCAACGGTTTCACGCTCATCGAATTGCTGGTCGTCATTGCCATCATCGCGATCTTGATTGGGCTGCTGTTGCCGGCGGTTCAAAAGGTGCGCGAGGCCGCCGCTCGCGCCCAGTGCAGCAACAACCTCAAGCAGATGGGCTTGGCCGTCCATAATTTCCACGACACGCGGAAAGTCATTCCGCCCTCGCGAACGGCCTCGGGCGGATTCCCCGCGCTTAGCGTTCCCGCCAACGCCTATACCGGCTGGGGCACGTGGCTGTTGCCGTTCATCGAGCAGGACAACGTGTGGAGGACTTACAGCACCACGCTGCATTGGGGCCATGCTAACAACCGCCAGGCGATTACGACGCAAATCCCGATCTTCAATTGTCCTTCCACGCCGAACCAACCACGGGTGCAGCCGACATTCACTGTTACGCAGGGCGCCACGTATACCATCGCCAACGCGGCCTCGTCGGACTATGCCGTTCTGCGGAACGTGGAAACCTCGCTCTGGACAAGCTTTCCGGGCGACGTGGACACGTACAACGGGGCCAACCGATGGGGCGGGTTTTCGTACAATTCCGGCTCGACGATTCGCGTCATGCGGTTTGCGAGCATCCTTGACGGCCTGTCAAATTCGCTCTCCTACGTCGAAGACGCGGGCCGGCCTAATCGCTACCTGAGCGGCAGGGTGCAAATTGCCGGCGCCTGGACGGGCTCCGCTTGGGCGGATTCGGAAAGCGAATACGGCTTGCACGGTTGCACGCCCAGCGCTACCAAGGATATTCGGCCAGGCCGCGTTGCCATCAATTGCACTAATAACGGCGAGCCCTATGCCTTCCACACCGGCGGGATCAACATCGGCCTCTTCGACGGTTCGGTGCGGTTCATCAGCGAGACGGTCAACATCCGGACTTTTGCCCGGCTCGTCACTGCGCAAGCCGGCGAAGTCATCAACGACTTTTAGCGCTGGCAAGCCGAAGTTGGCCGTCGTTTTTGAACCCGTTGCTTTGAGTGAGGATAGCGACCAGCAATACACTCAGGCGGCGTTGGTCGGGTCTGAACGCTACGGCGTGGACCGCGTCGGTGCGCAGGTCGGCGATCGAGTCCTGACCGGGCGGGTGCGGGGTGCGGTTCTGAAACGCGAAACACTCCTGGCCGGTCAACGCTTCAGCTTGTACGTTTTCAGCTCCCGCAATGTCTTTTCCCAATCCTCGGAAGAATCACTTTGAGATCCAACTTCACCGCCACCTCCTGGCGGACGCATGCCGGGACCCATCATGCCAGGACCCATCATGCCAGGAGGGAAGAAGCTGCTCGGCTGAAAGCGAGCCGGGAATAGTTTTTGGGTTGCAGGGTCAATGCTGGTGATTGCAAAAGCAGTCGAATCGCGCGTCCCGGGGTCGGAGTCCTTGAGGTGCCGTTGCAACGCTTCGAGCAAGGCGGGAAGCGCCGCCTTGGCATCCGGGCCAATGCCGCGCAAAGCATCCGCCGCAGCACGGACCACTTGCGCGTCGTTGTCGTGGAGCGCTTGAATGAGCCTCGGCACGGCGGTCTTGGCCGGCGGCCGGATCGCCCCCAGTGCACGCATGGCTTGGGTGCGCAACAGCGTATCTTCCTCGTTGACCAAAGAAATGAGCGCCGGCAGCGCGGCGGCACCGGCTGACGTCAACCCTTTGCGCGCTTCCGTGCCCACCTTAGGGTTCTTGTCTTTCATCGCTTCGGCCAGCACCGGGATCACGGACTTTTCATCTTGGGAGGCGATGATCCCCAGCACCTTGACAGCTTCGGCCCGATAGTTCGGATCGTAGTCTTGGACTTGCTCAATCCAGAACGCGATCGGCTTGCCGCGAAACAGCTTGACCGGCGGCGGCACAGGCGCTGTGCGAAGTGAGCGTCTGAGATCTTCCAATTCGCGCAATGCCTTTTGCAGGTCACGGCGCAGTGCATCGATCTCGGCGCGCTGACCTTGCTCTGTCCCTACTTGGAGAACGGGAGTCGCCGCGCCGTCGCCTTCACGAGGAGAAGCCCGTTGAATCGCCTCCTGGCCCGGCGCCTCTTGGGCCGACAGCCGATGTACGGCAATCCCAACTCCTCCGCCGATCAACGCCAAGGCCAGCAACAAGCAGGCGATGATTTTCGTTTTGGCAGTTCCCATAGCTTGCAAACCTCCTTC
>JAKEHV010000129.1 GCA_022614915.1 Gemmataceae bacterium
GCTCTCGATGTCCCATTTGATGTGGTCGGTCAGATAGGTGTGCTTCTTGGTCGCCAGGTCCAGATGGGCCAGGCGCTGGAATTCGGAATCCTTGTCCGTAGTGACGTACAGGCCTTTGCCGTCGGCGGCGAAGGCGACGCCGAGGTAGGCGATTTTTTCCGGGCCTTTGGTCGTCACCAACGTTTTGTCGCCCGATTTGGCATTGACGAGCCAGATGTACGTTTCGTTGATCGAGATATACTCGCCGACGATGATCTGGGCGTCGTCGGGCGACCAGCCGGCCGGGAACCAGCCGCCGCCCTTGACTTCAAGGAGTAGCCCCCTCACCCCCGGCCCCTCTCCCCCCTGGGGGCGAGGGGAGGCAGCGGGATTCATGAGGTAAATGTCATTGTCCGCGCCGTTGCGCTTGGTGGAAGTGTAGACGATGCGGTCGCCGGAGTTGGACCAAATGCCGCCGGAGTTGCGCGACTTGCCGTCGGTGAGCAGGGTGACATTGCCGGTCGAGAAATCCTGGCGATAGATCTGGAAGCGCTCGTTGCCGCCTGTGCCTTTGGAGAACAGAAAGAACTCGCCCTTCTTGGGCTGATACGAGCCGTCGCTCACGCTGTCGGGGAAAAAGGTGAGCTGCGTGCGCGCCCCGCCGGGAAACTTCACGTGGTGGATTTGGCTGCTGTCGGCGAAGCGCGTGCTGATGAGCATTTCGCGCTTGGTCGGATGCCAGCTCGCCAGCCCCGCGGAACGAAACTCGGTGTACCGGCCGACGTCATCCGCGATGGACGCCGGGATTTTCGGAATGTTGAGGGTGACGAGGTTGTCGCCGGGGGTGATGAAGCCGGTTTGAGCGTGGGCGAGGCCAGCGCAGAGGAGCATGCTGAGGCACAGGGAAAAGAGGGGTTTCATCGTTCGAGTCTCCGTTAGTGGATCGTTGGTTATCTAACTAATACCTGCACGATTTTCGCCATTTTGAAAAAACTCGCTCAATTTCGTCACAAGGCTCGCCAATCAACTCCCGAATAACTTCGCGCTTATCGTGAGGATAGCCAAGCAGATTGGCGAACGAATTGTGGATGGCAAGCCGAACATTTTCGTCACTATCATCAATCTGAGGCCACAATGCTGCGATGTCGGCAACTTGCGAACGTTGCAAGCCAAAGAGAGTGTGAAACTCCCAGTCAGGAAAGAAAGGGCCCTCTGCGGCAGCCCGAAGACAGCGAAGCAGCAAATCGCGCTCTTGATGGCTCAATTCCGATAACGCCATAGGTGCGGTTATACCACGAATCGGCGGCGTGCGGGAGCGGCTGTCGGTTCGGCGATGTAGATTCAAGACGGTAAGCCGGACCAATCAGTACGGTGTACTCAGTACCCAGTACCCAGTACTCAGCCCATCCGCGCGGGACATTTCCTCCCCGCAAGCGTCTTTCTTGCATAGGCGTTGACGATTCGCCAAGATTGCGGTTCCACCGAAGACAGGAAAGCCGTTTTTTCCTGGAAGAACTTTCGCCTTGTGGGATCGTAGAAGGAAAGGCGTTCGGCTAAGGGCGATCCCCGTTCACTTTTGAGGACCCCGCCATGGCCCAGCACTTATGCATCTATTGTGAGGATCTGCCCATCTTGAACGGACCGCCGGTGGGACGGATCACGCGCTGTCCGCATTGCCGGGCGCTTGTGCTCATGGGCAGGGACGGCGAGTGCCATCTCGTGGGGCAACGGTTCGCCGGCGTCAGCCATGGCGTCGCGCTCGTGGCCGGCATTGGCGGCGTGGCGGTCGCGTGCGCCATCATCTTGGGCGTTTTCTACCTGAGCCGCTGGGACCAACCGATTCCGCCCGAGGCTGTCGCCGTCCAGCCACCGGAACCGAGCAAGGCTTTCAGAAAAAGAATTTGGGATAGCGACGTGGCCGGTGCGCAGGCCAAAGAGCAGTTGCCGTCCGACATGCCCGGCGAAGCCAAGCACTCCAGCTCGCCTGTTGCGGCCGCTGTAAGCAAGTCGCCGCCGCATCGCTTGAGCCTGGCGATGGTGCGTGGCTCAGCGACCACGGACGCATTGGCGAAGCTCGTGATGGTTCGAGAAGCGGCGCTTTATGGAGCGCCCAAAGACGACGCACAAGCGTCGAAGTCGCAAGCGCATATTCAACAGTTGGCGCTAATTCTAAAGCAAGAACAACTGCCCGATTATCTCAAAAGGACGCGCCCGGACCTTGCCGGACTGCCGCTCTTATTGGGCAAGGATTGCTCGCTGCACGCCGGCGACGCCAAGCACTTTCAAGATTACGCGCAGTTCGTGCGCTGCTTTCAGTTCAACGCCCATTTCGAAGGCAGCCGCGACGGCGGCGCCCCTTCGGACCAATACCTGGCCGACAGTTTTTGGCGGCAATGGGACGAATGCCTGGAACAAACTGCGGCGGCGCAGTTGGAGGCGCAGGGCAAGCGCGACGACCAGTTTTTGAAAGGCGTGCGCGATTTCCGCGCCAGCAAGGCGCCTGTTCTTCAACAAATGATCGAAGTGGAATCCACTCCTCATCGCTTGGGTCTGGTCCATGAATGGGTCCGCATGGAAACGGCGGACTCGACGCGCGGGCTCGTAAAGCGTGCGCTTTACGACATGGATTGGCAGGTGCGCAGCGAGGCGCTGGCGGCCCTGGAAGCCCGGCGCCATAGCCACGCGGCGGAAATCAAGGAAACGCTGGTCGCGGCCTTCGATTATCCCTTGGCCATCGTCCATCAGCATGCGGCCCAGGCCGCGGTCCATCTGCATTTCACGGAGATTGTCCCGGCGCTCGTGGAGCGTTTGGCCGGCCCGACGCCGTGCGAACCCAGAGAAAAACAGGTTGCAGGTGAAGTCGTTTATTCCATCCGCGAAGCCGTCCGGATTAACCATCACCGCAACTGCATGCTTTGCCACCAGGTCTCCACAAATCCAGGCGATTCCTTGCGCGGCGTGGTTCCTAATCCCAGTCAGCCTTTGCCGGACGCCTCCGCGGGACAGCCCGGCTATCGCGGCAGCCCCGGCGACGCCTTCATTCGCGCCGATATCACTTTTCTAAGGCAGGATTTCTCCGTCAAGCTGCCCGTGAGCAACGCTTTGAACTGGCCCGCGCAGCAGCGCTTCGACTTCCTTGTGCAAACGCGCACGCCGAACGCCGCGGAGCTGGACGCCTGGCAAAAAGACCAGACGGTGCGCGCTGTATACCGCGACGTCATTCACTGGGTGCTGACGGAATTGACCGGACAGGACGCGGGGATGGACGTGGCGCGGTGGAGCGATCTGTGCGCGGCGCGGGCAAAGGATTAGCGCTATGGTCGGACTAAAGATCCATCCAACAAGCCCTTCTTTTTTGGCATTTTTTCTTGCAACCTGTTTTCTCGCCGCCTAGAATCACACCGTCCTGTCAACGTGCGACTTTCGCGACCAATATCCAAATCTTGAGCGTCGGTTCAAAGGCAAACGGAGTTCGCCCCACATCCCGCGAGGTGTTCGATGGCCGAGCACATTCCTTGCGTCTACTGCCTGGAGATTCCGCCCCTGGACAAAGACCGCAGCGGGACCGTGCGCCGCTGTCCCCTGTGCCGGACCGAGATTCTCGAAACCGCCGGCGACGCCTCCTATCGCCTGCGCACCGACGACGGTGAGGAAATCCATCCGCCCAAGTCGCGTTTCAACCGGCTGTTGGCGTTCTTCGGCGTCGGCAGCTCGGTGCTGGTGTTCTTCGCGGTGTACTTGGGATGGCAAGGGTTGCGACAAAGGGAAGAGGGATTGCCTCCCGCGCCGGACTCGCCTGCTTTGATTCAACTGGCAGCGATCCTGGAGATGGAACCGGTTGAAACAACGCCGCCCGCCCAACCAGTTTTTGTCAAGGCAGCGGTTAAGGCAATGGCATCGGAGCCTGGGGCCGTCGCCAAGCCGGCGCCGTCAACTGCAACGCCGCCGCCAGAGCCGGTTGCACAAGCTGATCCGAGAAGCCAACTGCCGACCAACTCGCAGGTCGAGTTGTTCCTGGCCCAGGCGCCGGAACTTGCTCTTGTGAACTTTGGAAAATCCGAAGCGGAAGCGAAACAGAGCTTGACGAATCTCGCGCAGCGAATGCTCAAAGAAAACAACGCGGCGGCGGACGGCTTTATTCACCAACTCAAGAAGGACCGGCCCGACCTTGCCGGCCTGCCGTTTGTTCTTTCGCCCGATTGCCAGCTGAGCGAAAAGGACGGCCAGTTTTTGCAGGCCAGCGCACTGGCAGCGCGTACGTTACTTGATCGAGGCCGCAGCTCATTGAGTTCACGCAATCGCCCGGCGCCGGGATTCGAGCAGGCCTCGCCCCTGTTTTGGTCCACTTGGAATAGTAAAGGTGCGGAGGCGGTGCGCGTAGCGTGGGAATTGTCCCGTGAGCAGGAAGGAGTGCGTTCGGCGTCGGTTTCGTCTCGTGAACGGCTGCGACGGGAATTGCCCAAGGGCTTTGACTTTTCCACCCACACATTGTCGGCTCTTGTGCAAATCATCAGCGGCGAAGATACCGCATCGCGCTTTGGACTGGTGGGGCACCTGCGCGACATCTCCGGACCGGCAGCGACCAAGGCTCTCGTGAAACGGGCGCTGTACGATCTGGATTGGGAAGTGCGCTATGCCGCCATCGAAGCCTTGAAGAAACGGCCCAAAGGCGAGTATGCGAACGATCTATTGGACGGATTTCATTACCCATGGTCCGTCGTAGCCTATCGCGCGGCCGAGGCCGCTCTGGCGCTCAAATGCGACGACCTCGTGCCGAAACTAGTGAACCTGCTCGAAGCCCCTGATCCAACGGCCCCGTTTGTTAAAGATGTCGATGGCCGATCGGTCTGGACCGTTCGCCAGATTGTCAAAGTCAACCACCACCGGAGCTGCCTGCTTTGTCATCCGAGTTCCGACAAGCGAACCGACTTGGTTCGCGGTGCCGCGCCCAATCCGTATCGTCCGCTGCCGCCTTCGATCGACATTTATTGCCCGGACGTGAACATTGAACGTACCGCTGGTGCAGTGGTTCGCGCTGACATCACTTACCTCAGGCAAGACTTCTCGGCCCGCTTGCCCGTGGAGAATTCCGGCGCTTGGCCCAAGCTGTTGCGTTTCGATTTTCTCGTGCGCGAACGGCCGCTGACAGACGCCGAGTACGCGGCCTGGCAAGCACGCACCTGCCAAGAGGAGAGCGACCACCGGCAAGCCATACTGTATGCACTGAGGCGACTTACCAACCGCGAACTTGGTCCCTCGACTGCCGCCTGGCAGCGAGCCTACCGTTCCACTTCCGTTCCAACCTGGCGCAGCGCGTGTCTGAAGTAGTGTCCGCGCGGTTTCAACCAGCACAACACTAGCCCGACGCGCTAGCGAGGGCGAGCGTGTCGCCGTTACGGACGCCGTTTCTATCGTGAGATTCCTCGCAGGTTCCGTGCTGCGGGATACATTTTCCTCGGGCAACCCGTCCGCCCTCGCTAGCGCGTCGGGCTAGTGTTGTGCAGCTGAATTCATTCCCCGACGCGGAGCGTGGGGTCTGCGTTGAATTGAGATTGCGGATTTAAGCCGTCACTTGGTTCTCTTGAGGGCAAGCGTGGCGGCATCCCGATCTTGGGGGTTTTCATCCTGCAGCAGCTTCGTAAGGGCAGGCGTCGCTTCGTTGGCGCCGATGTTTCCAAGGGCCTGGGCCGCCTCCAAACGCAGTTCCGAAGATTTCGCCTCCAGCATTGCGATCAAGTCGGGGACCGCCGCGTCCGCTTCTTTTCCCATGGCGCCAAGCCCGCGCAGGATTTGCTGTTTCAGTTCCACGTCGTCGCTTTTCTTGAGAACGTCCACGAAGGCGGGCACAACGACGGCGTATTTATCCCCGAAGGATTGAACGAAACGCACGGCCTCGAGCCTTTCTATAGCGTCCGCGCTTTGGAGTTGCGCAAGCCATTGGTTGAACGTTTTGCCGCCGATCTCCAGCTCGCTGGGCGGGCCGGGAACAGGCGTCAATATCGGGGCTGGACCTGCCACGGGTGCGCCGCGTTCCAGAAAGAAGAAGCCGGCGCCGAAGATGATGACAACGAGGACGAGCACTAACACCGCACCGCCAATGATGATGGCGATCATCATGCCGGATGAAGATTCGTTTTGGTCCATGATGTACCTCACTTCTTGGAAGGTTCTCGCTTAGTTTGGCGCACCAACAGTTCATAGTAGCAAATCCGCCGCTGATCCTGATCGCCGTCGCGCTGGTCATTCGTCACGAGCAGGTTTTTGCCCAGCAACGTGTTTTGTTGAATGCCGCCGTCTGGACCGGTGACCAGAAACTCGACCGGGTGAACGAAGACAATGTGGATGTTGTTTTCTTTGGAACGAGCTTGGACGATGGGGTCGTTGCTCTTGGATCCAAACATGCCACATCATTGTTACGATTTCGACTAATGATGTCATCCATGATAATGATGTCGTCGCAATTGTCCTTATTGGAGCCTGTTCTGAAACGAAGAGCGAGCACCCCTTGCACCGGTTTGTTGTGGACATATCCCAACTAGTGGGAAATGATGCGCTGCCGGATACGCGGCCAGAGAATTGGCCACGTTACCTGATTTGCAATTCCAGCGAGGGTCTTATGCAACGTGGCTTGGTTTTTTGCGGTGGCCTTTGTGCCTTTCTACTTTCCGGGCTCGCGCTTTGCCAGATTCCTGCCGAAGGGAAGAAGCACCCGCTGCCGGACAAGGCAGCTCAAGCCAAATCGCTTGAACTGGTGCGCGACATTTTCAAAGACGACTACGCCGCTGCCACCACCGCCGAGGCCAAAGCGAAGCTTGCGCAAAATCTGTTGCAGCAGGGAAAGGAAAGCCGCGACGATTTGTCCAATCGCTTTGTCCTCTATCAAGAAGCCCGCGCTTTGGCGGCCAAGGCGGGCGACGCCACCTTGGCGCTGTCCACGATTGAAGAACTAAATCGGGATTTCGCGTTGAATACGTTCGACCTCAAGGCGCAAACCTTGGAAGTCGTCGCCGAAAACGCGCCGACCAAGGAAGCCGGCAAGGCGCTGGTCGAGCTGCTGTTGCCCCTGATGGCCGACGCGGTGGACGCCGACAACTACGAGGCGGCGCTCACCTTGGGCAAAGTGGCCGAGGCGGCCGCCCGCAAGGCCCGCGAAGTCAATCTCGTGACCGCGGTGCAAAAACGCAACGACGAAATCCGCGTCGTGCAGAAGGGCTTCTCGCGCCTGCAGGCTTTTCTCGACCGGCTTAAAATCAATCCCAACGACGCCGAAGCCAACCTGGAACTCGGCAAATACTACGCGCTTCTGAAAGGCCGCTGGGATCGAGCCCTGAAAATGCTCGCGCTCGGCAGCGACCAAAACCTGAAAGCGCTGGCGGCCCAGGATTTGACCACGCCCGAGGAACCCAAAGCACAACTCGCCCTGGCCGACGGCTGGTGGGAATTGGCCAAAGCCGAGAAAGACCCGGCCAAACTGCACCTGGAGCGCCGGGCCATGCACTGGTACGAAAAGGCGCTGCCCAACGTCACGGGACTGAGCCGTACCAAAGCGCTCAAACGAATCGACGTCGTGGCGGCACGGCTTGCCGGCCAGGCGGCGGACGGACCAGTCGGGCCCGTGGGCGAACTCAAGAAGTTTGAAGGTCATACGGATGAGGTGAAGAGCGTGGCCCTTTCCAGCGACGGCCGCTATGCCGCCTCCGGCAGCGTCGATCAATCCGTGCGCGTCTGGAACCTGGCGACGGGCAAGGAAGAAAAACTCTTGCGCGGCCATACCAAACAAGTCTGGTCCGTGCTCTTTCATCCCAACAATCGCCA
>JAKEHV010000019.1 GCA_022614915.1 Gemmataceae bacterium
CGATAGACTTCCGCGCTGGGCGCGAGCTGGCCCGTTTCAAATGGGAGATAGAGCCTGCGCACCGCCTGCCAGTATTCGGCGGTGGCTTGCAGGGCGTCGTAGTCCATGCCGGTGTCGCGCGGCGTAAGGCGCAGGCATTCGACCAGCGTGTTGAGGTTTACCTGGCTGGTCATGCCGGAGAACGGCCCCATGGCCGCATCGACGATATCGACGCCTTCCTGGGCGGCCAACAAGAGCGACGCGAGTTGCCCGCCGGCCGAGTCGTGCGTGTGGAAATGAATCGGGATGCCGATCTCTTGCTTCAACGTCTTCACGAGAAGTTGTGCGGCGTACGGCTTGCACAGCCCGGCCATGTCCTTGATGCCGAGCAGGTTTGCCCCCATTTTTTCCAACTGTTTAGCCAGCTCGACATAGTATTTGAGGCTGTATTTGGTGCGCTTTTCGTCGAGGATATCGCCGGTGTAGCAAAGGGCGGGCTCACAGAGCATGCCCTGCGCGCGCACTGCCGCGATGGCGAGTTCGAGATTGGGCAGCCAATTGAGCGCGTCGAAGATTCGGAACAGATCGATGCCGGCCTGCGCAGATTCCTTGATGAACGCCTGGACGACGTTGTCCGGGTAGTTCGTGTATCCGACCGCGTTGTTGGCCCTGAGCAGCATTTGGAAAAGGATGTTCGGGACCGCTTGGCGCAGCTCGGCAAGGCGCTGCCAGGGGTCCTCCTTCAGGAAGCGCATGGCGGTGTCGAACGTGGCGCCGCCCCACATCTCGAGCGAAAAGAGCTGGTGGTGGCGCTGCGCGTACACCGGGGCGATGCGCAACATGTCGAAGCTGCGCATGCGCGTCGCCAGCAACGATTGATGGGCGTCGCGAAAGGTTGTATCCGTGACAAGGAGCTGTTTCTGCTTCTGGACCCACTGCGCGAATTTCTCCGCGCCCAGCTCGCGAAACTTGTCGCGCAGTCCCACGGGCGCAAAAGTAGTAGGCACACTCCGTGTGCCGTTGCGGGCGGACGGCACACGGAGTGTGCCTACTACTTTGTCGCCCGCGGGCACGGAAATCGGCTCGCGCGGGATCGCCTTCCTTTGCTGGGGCGTCAGGGCCCGCACCGCCTGTTCCGGATGGCCATTGACGATAACATCCGCGATATACGAAAGCACCTTCGTCGCCCGGTCCTGGCGCTGTGGCAACTGGAATAGCTCTGGCGTCTCGTCGATGAAGCGCGTCGTGCAGCGGCCCGCCAGAAATTCCGGGTGTTGGATGAGGTTGATGAGAAACGGGATGTTGTTCTTGACGCCGCGGATGCGGAATTCCTGCAGGCAACGCTCCATGCGGCGGGCGGCGTCGATGAAGCGCAGCCCGTGCGCGGACACTTTCACCAGGAGCGAATCGTAAAACGGCGTAATCACGGCTCCGGAGAACGCAGTGCCGGCGTCCAGCCGAATGCCGAGCCCGCTCGCCGACCGGTAATGACTGAGCCGGCCATAATCGGGAATGAACTTGTTCGTGGGATCTTCGGTGGTCACGCGGCACTGAAAGGCGAAACCATGGGACGCGATCTGGGCCTGTTCCGGAAGGCCGATCTCCGGATCGAAGAGTTTCTTGCCCTGTGCAATGTAGACTTGCGTTTTGACGATGTCGTAGCCGGTGATTTCCTCGGTCACGGTGTGCTCGACCTGGATGCGCGGGTTGACTTCGATGAAGTAGAACTCCCCGGTTTCGGTGTCGAACAGAAACTCGACGGTGCCGGCATTGTCCAGACCCGCGGCCCTGCCGACCGCAAGGGCAGCGTCCAGAATCGCCTGGCGCGTGGCGTCGGCCAAGTTCGGCGCCGGCGCGATCTCGACGACTTTCTGGTGCCGGCGTTGCAGCGAGCAGTCGCGTTCGAAGAGGTGCACGAGGTTGCCGTGCTGATCGCCCAGCAATTGCACTTCGATGTGGCGGGCGCGGGCCACGAACTTCTCCAAAAAGACATCCGGCACGCCGAACGCTGTGCCTGCTTCGCGCCGCGCTTGTTCCAGGGCGTCGTCGAGCTGCTCCTGGGACTGTGCCACGCGCATGCCGCGGCCGCCGCCGCCATGGGCCGCTTTGATGATGACGGGATAGCCGAGCTTTTTCGCGAGCTTGCGCGCTTCGGTCTTGTCGCTGACCGGTTCGTCGCTGCCGGACAGCACCGGGACACCGGCCTTTTGCGCCAGGCGGCGGGCGGCCAGCTTATCGCCCAGCATTTCCAGGACTGGCGTGCGCGGCCCGATAAAGACAATGCCCGCGCTGCGACAGGCGCTGGCGAAGCTCGCATTCTCGGAAAGAAAGCCGTAGCCCGGGTGGATGGCGTCGATGCCGTGGTGTTTGGCCAGAGCGACGATGCCTTCGCTGTCGAGATAGGCACGCAACGGCTCGCCCGGCGTGCCGACGCGATACGCTTCGTCGGCCTTGAAGCGGTGCAAGGCAAAGCGGTCTTCGTGAGCGTAGATGGCGACGGTGCGGATGCCCAATTCGTGGGCCGACCGGAAAACGCGGATGGCGATTTCGCTGCGATTGGCGACCATCAACTTCTTGATGGCGCCCGGCGGCGGCGTCAGCGTTAAGGATTCGATCTTCTCCTCCGTCATAATAAAACCCAGCGTCGATTCATCGTTTCGCGTTCGGCCAAGCCCGTTTAGGCACGCCAGTTACAACATGCTTCGCTTTTCTTATGACAATTCCGCCCGCCGGAAATGGAACTGGCTTTGTCCATCACCCGGTCCGGAAACTAAGATAATCAGGGGGCGGCGTCGAAGAGGGAACCAGTTCGTGTCCAAAAAAGTACTTCTGCTATTGCTTCTCATCGCAGTGGCCGCGGGCTGCGGCGCCTGGTATTGGTGGTCCGTCAACGGCGTCAAGGAATTGCGCTTTCCCGGCATTGTCGAAATACAAGAAGTGCGGCTCGGCTCCAAAATCGGCGGCAGAGTCTTCGCGGCGCCCGCCAAAGACAAAGAAGGTTCGGAAGTGTATCCGGGGCAGGAGCTGGTGATTTTCGAAGCGCCGGAGCTCGAAGCGCAGCGCGATCAGCTCAAGGCCCGCTTGGATGCCGCCGTCGCCGAGCTGGATCGGGCCAACAACGGCCCGCGCGCCGAAGAGAAGAAGGCCGCGCAGTCCGCTGCCGACGCCGCCAGGGCCCGCTACGATCGCATGGTCGAAGGCTGGCGCGAAGAAGAAAAGCGACAAGCGGCCAGCGAATTGGAAACCGCCCAGGCCGAGCTGAAGCAGACCGCGGACGATTTCGTGCGTGTCAGTGAGTTGTACCGGCAGAAATCGGTGGCCCGGGCCGAGTACGACGCGGCGCTCGCGGCCCGCGACCGGGCCCAAGGCAAGCTCAATTCCGCCAAGGCCAAAGTAGACATGGTCAAAGCCGGCAACCGCAAAGAGGATGTCGCCGAGGCCAAGGCCGAATGGGAACGCGCTGCTGCCAAGGCGGAGGAACTCTATAACGGCACGCGCGAGGAGGACAAAGCATTGGCGCGCGCCAAAGTCGCCGAGGCCAAGGCCAAGCTGCAAGAAGTCGAAGTGCAACTTCAGGAAGCGGTCGTGCGCGTGCCGAAAAACCTTGGCAAAGCCATCGTCGAAGTGGTGGCGGTGCGGCCCGGCGATATCGTGCCGCCCAATCAGCCGGTGGTGCGCGTGCTCAAAGCCGAGGACCTGTGGATCAAGGTGTTCGTTCCGGAAACACAGCTCGGCTTGATCCCGCTGAACACGGAGGCACAGGTGCGCGTGAAAATCGATGCCTTTCCCGGAAAATGGTTCAAGGGCCGGGTGAAGCAGAAGGCGACGATCAGCGAATTCACGCCGCGCAACGTGCAGAGCGTGGACGAGCGCCGCTTTCAGATGTTCGCGCTCAAGATTCAGGTCGAGGATCCGGGCAATCATTTCAACGCGGGCATGGCGGCCGAGGTGCGCATTCCGCTGGAGTAAAATGCAAAACTCCAACAACCATAAGTTCACGATCGACGCCCGCGGCGTCACAATTAAGTTTGGCACATTCACCGCAGTTAATCAGGTCAGCTTGACCGTGTCTCAAGGTGAAGTGTTCGGACTCTTGGGCCCCAACGGCTCCGGCAAGACCACGCTCATCCGCGGTTTGTGCGGCCTGTTGCCTCTGGCCGAGGGCGCCGCCACCGTCCTGGGCCAAGACGTCGCCACCAGCGCCGAAAGCGTGCGCACGCACATTGGCTACATGTCGCAGAAGTTCTCGCTCTACGAAGAC
>JAKEHV010000130.1 GCA_022614915.1 Gemmataceae bacterium
GCCCGCAATCTCGCGGAAGACTATGCCAAAAGCTCGTTCCGGCGCAACGGCACGCAGTCGCCCCAAACGATGAACGGGGTGCCGTCACGCGTTTGCTTGCCTTTGGAGACCATGGAACGAGCGGAGACGTTTGGGCAAATCCGGCAAGAGTTGGAACAGTTGACCACGGCGGACCGCGAAATCTTGACGCTGCGCTACGCCATGGACATGAACGCGAACGAAATCGCCGATTTACTTGAAATAAACTCGACCGCGGTACACATGCGTTTGAGCCGCGCCCGCCAGCGCCTGGCCGAACGCCTCACGAGCCAGGGAGTCCAGTCATTGCCATGAACACTATCTACACCAACCCGACGCGCGAGCGCGGGTTTCCTCAAGAACATGTGGATCGCCAGCTCAAATCCTTCTTTGAACTGGAAATGCCCAACCCGTGGCCCGATGCCCCGGCGACCGCACCAGCCCTGCCTCTCGTGGCGGCGCGGCCCTGGTATCGCCGGTACGGCCGCGTGGCGGCCGCTGCCTCCATCGTCCTCATGCTCCTGGGCTACTGGTTCCTCGCCGGCCTCTTCCCGCGCGGCGACAGCGGCTCGAGCATCGACCCGAACGGCCACATCGGCAGCGACCCGAACAGGAAGAACCAACGCCCGCTGGTATTCCCGGCACCGGGCAAATCGCAGCCACGCTGATCGGTAGCAAGATTCAATCTCTTGAACGCCGGCTAGCGGCGTCTTCACGCGAATTCGTCATGGGCACTACTTTCTCTTGAAGAATAAAAACTTCTTCTCCTTTCCCTTTTTCTTAAGACCCTGTTCCACTTTCTTCCGGAGATCCTCAAAGTCGACGTGCGTTTGTACGGGGCCGACGGGCACATTCGTGGACGTTACCTTATTAATGTCCTTCCATTCGTACGTGTAGGCGGAATTGGCTACTGGGTCACTCCAGACGCTGCCGGGGGGGTTCATCGGCGGGTTAATGAGTTCGACACTGGTGTTCGTCGTTGAGCCCGACACCACGCCCACTCGCTGGCCGACAGGTTTCGTGACATCCACGGCGAGACTCGCCGCAGCTATGGACTTGAACTCGCAAAGGACGTCCTCGAAGGTCTGCGCTCCTGAATCGGTATCGACAACCACCAGCCAGGTCAGAAACGTCTTTCGATAGGAAATCCGCAGCAGCGGGTCATTGTTCTTGTTAGGATTGAACCACTCATAAGGGCTACCCGGCCCGTCACTCATCTTGGCCGACATTGTAACTGTGCCGTTGACGCCCGTCACCACCGGGGAATAGTTGACGTCCTCTTCGTACCAGGGAATCTTGTACAAGTCGCCGTCGCGAATCTTTTTCGGATATACCTCCTTGCGAATGGTCCGCTCAAAAGTGCAGGAAACTTCGCATTTATCGAGCACTTGCACAAAGCCGATTTTGAAATTCCTGCCGGCTTCGTTCGTGACGTTTACCTGTGCGGTAGCCATCCAGCCGAGCGGCCAAAGCATGAGATAGTTGTTGTGCTGATCAATTTTATTTGTGGCAGTGATCTTGGGCGCAAAGGCCTGTGCGAGTGAGAACGGCATGATGTTGTCTCCTAATGGGGCGATCGGGGAATAAGTGACTCGATGTTTGATACGATGGCGACCCGTCGGGCCCGAGGGGCGCAACTGCTTTACCGGGAAAATGCTACTCGACACAAAGATAGATTACCAGCATTAATCCAGAAAATTCCGAAGTGCCGGCGGCGGTGCAGCGCGGGGATTTCATCAATTGTGTAACACCGCATCCACCGTTCGTAGCAGGCTATCGACGCGGAACGGCTTGATGAGGAATGCTTGGAATTGAGCGCCCGACGATTCCGCGCTTTCGCGGACGCCGGCCATGCCGCTGGCGGCGATGACGCGCAGGTTCGGGTCGATTTCGCGCAAGGCTTTGATCGTCGCCGTGCCGTCCATGTCGGGCATCATCATGTCGGTCAGCACGAGCTGCACTTTGCCGCGATATTGGGCAACGAGGTCCAATGCTTCCGTGCCGCTGGCCGCCACCAGCACGTGGTACCCATGCGCTTCGAGGTTGCGCTGCATCACCTGACAGACGGAGACTTCGTCGTCGACGACCAGGATGGTTTCGCCTTTGCCTTCGGGCGCAAGATGCAGGCTCGGCTCGGAGGAGCTGTTGGCGGCGGGTTCAGCGGCGGGGAAATACAGGAGGAACTCGGTGCCGACGCCGGGCGTGCTGTCGACGTGGATGAAGCCGCCGTGGCCCTTGACGATGCCGAGCACGGTCGACAGGCCCAGCCCGGTGCCTTTGCCGAATTCCTTGGTGGTGAAAAAGGGATCGAAGATCTTATCGAGTACGGCGGCGGGGATGCCCGCGCCGGTGTCGGCGATGCGCAGGCGGACATGGGGACCGGGGCGCGCGTCGGGGTGCAGGCGCGGCGCATCCTGGGGCTCAATCGTCACGTTTTCGCCGGCAATGCTGAGCGTGCCGCCTTCGGGCATGGCGTCGCGCGCGTTGACGCACAGGTTCATGAGCATCTGGTACAGCTGTGTCGGATCGCCGCGGATGACGCCCAGGTCGCGCGGCAAGTTGGCGCGATATTGAATCGACTTGGGAAACGTGCGCTGGACCAGCTTGGTCATTTCGCCGAGCACGTGCTTGAGCTGGACGAGCACCTTGTCGCCCTGCACGCCGCGCGCGAAGGAGAGAATCTGCCGGACCATTTCGGTGCCGCGCTGGGCGCTGGCTTCGAGGTCGCCCAAGATGGCCAGGCGCTGGGCGGCGGGCAGGTCGCGCTTCAAAAGATCGACCGACATCATGATCGGCAAAAGGACGTTGTTGATGTCGTGGGCGATGCCGCCGGCCAGGGTGCCGATGCTCTCCATGCGCTGCGCCCGCAGGAATTGCGCTTCGAGTTTTTTCTTTTCGGTGACGTCGGTATTGACGACCAGCTTGGCTTTGGGCGCGCCCGCGGCGTCGCGGACTAGCGTCCAGCGGCTTTCGACGACCACTTCCATGCCTTCGCGCGTAACCTGTGCGAGTTCGCCGGTCCACTCGCCTTTTTCGAGGGCAAGCGTGCGGGCCTTGATTCTCTCCGGCGAGGCGCCGCGATAGAGCAACACGTCCGCCTTTTGGCCGACCGCTTCGGCCGCGGTCCAGCCGTAGAGCCGTTCGGCGCTTTGATTCCAATAAAGGATTTGATCGTCCATGTCCAAGACGGAGATGGCATCGCGGGCTTTGTCCAATAGCGCGGCTTGTTCCTGGATGCGTTTGTCGGCCCGGGACTTTTCGGCGATTTGCAGCCCCAGGGTTTCGTTGAGCCGGCGCAGCTCGGCGAAACCTTCGGCGTTTTCCAGTGCCGCGCCGGCAAGCGTGGCAATGAAGTCGGCCAAGCGCTCTTCGTCTTCACCGAACAGATTGGCCACTTGCCGGTGTGTCACGTAGAAGCAGCCGGCGGCCTTGCCGCGCACGTGAATGGGCGCGCACAAGGCGGAGCGCACGCCGGAAAGAAGCACGCTTTCGCTGGAGTGATCCGGCATGCCTTCGACAATCGTGACGGCATGAGCGGCGTCCAGGGCCTTGCGGACGACGACGCGGCTGAACTCGGCGGCGATTTCGCCGGAGACGAGAGTGACGTCTTCGCTGCCTGTTTGGCCTTCCACCTTGAGCACGAGGCAACGCTCGCCGCGCAGAAGATTGAGGGCCGCCTCGCGCACCGCCGCGAAAATGGCTTGGCGCGACAGGGCGGACGCGATGCGGCGGCCGGCGTCCAAGACGGTGTTGAAGCGATCGGCCAGAGACAGCGTGACCGGTTTGTCGCCGCCCGGCGGCGCGAGGCGCTCATCGCCGGCCACCGGGGCTTCTAGCCTGCGCAGCGTACGCTCTGCCTCATCCAGGTCTTCCTTCGCGCCCGGCCAAGCGAGCTCGCGGCCGACGTGGCTTCTGGCGCGCAACGTTTGCGCATGCTCGTAAACGGCGCCTTGACTTTCGGCGACCTCCAAACTCTGGTCGAAAAACTTGCGCGCCGGCCGCGGCTGCCCGTTCATCGCCAACAGCAATGCGTATTCGCGCAATGCATGGGGGTAGTTGTTTTGGAATTTGCGCGTCAAGCGCATGCTTTGCCGGGCCACGGACAGCGCGCGGCGGATGAGCCATTGCCGTCGCCCCGGGGTGAGCGCGGGGGTTTCTTCCACTTGCTTGCGCAGACAGGTTGCCAACCAGGGCAGCACCGGCGCCACCCAGGCGTTCTTGATGCCGGCCTTGGCGACTTGACGCTGGGCTTGGGAGAGCACTTCGGCGGCGTCGCGCGCCCGGCCGGAGTAATAAAGACGCACCCCCTCGGCGAGCAGCACTTGGGCGTTGCGCTGCACGTCGCCGGTCGAGCGCGCCAATTCGGCCTCAACGATTTCTGCGGGCACGCGCCCCAGCGCCGCCCGCGCCCACACGTCCAGGCTGATGCCCGACGCCTGTGCGTCGCCCAGGTCGAGCCCCGATTGATGCATGCGCTGCGCCTCCGCCAGTGCTTGCGCTAGATCGCCCACGTGATACAAGCTGGCGGCAATCTGGTAGCGGGCAATGTTCACTTCCCAAAAGTCGCCGGTGCGCTCCAGAAGGCGGACGGCTTCCCGGCAGCGGGCGATGCTGTCCCGAAAGCGCGAAGCCGCGTACAGCACGATGCCGTAAAAGTGCAGCGACTGGCCCTGGCCCCACAGATCGCCGGATTCCTTGCGCATGGCCAGCGATTTTTCGGCGTAGGCGATGCCGCGCCTGAACCAGGCCAAGAGGCTCATGCCGGGAGCGTGCTCGGAGTAGGCTTGGGCCAATTCCGGCGTGGGCGGGTAACACTCGGCGCGATTGAGCTCGCGCAGATGCGCCCATAGCGCCGCCGTTGTGCCGCGATGGAACCAGTACAAATGCGCCAGCCGGCTATAGAGCCGAAGCGCCAAGCGCTCGCCGCCGAAGCCTTCCAGTTTCTTCCGGCCCACGAAGTAGCGCGGCAGCATGCAGTGCAGAAACTGCACCAGCACTTCCCAAAGCACCTTGAAAACGAACGTGATCGACCAGCGCGGCACGCGTTTGCCTAACTGCCTGAGTGCGCGCTCGACGCGTTCGGTCGCCGTCTTGATGTCGCCGCGCTTAAACGCCAGCTCGCCCAGCTTGCCTTCGATGTTGGCCTGGGCAATGCTGTCTTCCGCCAATGGCAGGGCGGCTTCGAACTGCGCTGCCGCCTCGTCGTAGCGGCCGCGCAGCATGAACACGTCGCCCAAGCCCTCCGCGATGCCGAAGCGGCCGGCGCGATCGTCGGCCGCCACGCCGCGCTCGGCGATGCGGTATTGCTGTTCGGCGACCTCGAGCGAATGCTGGGCGCGCGCCTTGCCCGCGGCGGCCAGGGCATAGGGCAACGCTTGTCCGGGCAGACCCGCCGCATCAAAGTGATAAGCCAGATCGAAAAGGCGGCCCGGGACTTTCTCCTCCAGGTACAAGGCCGCCCGCCGATGCAGCTCCTCGCGGTCCTTGGCCTTGAGCTTTTCCAATAGAGTGTGCCGCAGCTTGTCGTGGATGAACGCACAATGCGTGTCGCGGCGGCGGGCCCAGACGATGTGCCGGCGTCGGGCTTCGTCCACAGCGGCGACCGCTTTCGCCGGCGTCTGCCGGGCCAACTTCGAAGCGAAATCCAGTTCGAATTCCTTGCCGAGCACGGCGCCTGCCGAGAGCAGCTCGACGACGTCGGCGGGCAAAAGTTCGATGCGCCGCACCAAAAACGCCGCCGCGTGCCGCGACGATTGCACGTCGGCCATGGCCATCGGCTCAATGCGCCAGCCGGCCGCCTCGGCCGCCAACGCGCCCGACTCGACCAGGCCCTGTAATACCGCTGCCGCCATGAACGGACTGCCTTCGGAGAGGTGCTCCACCACCGCGACCGCTTCGTGGGGCAGCGGCCCGGCCATTGACTCCGCCAGCCGGCGAATGTCCTTGGCCCCAAAGGGCGGCAACGCCATGTGCAGCGGCGTTCCCTCGCTCCCTCTTCCGAATGGAGTAAGCGGAGACAGCGTGCGCAGCCAATGGCCTTGTGCGACTTCTTCGGAGCGAAAGGCGACGACCACCAGCACATGCCGTTGCCCACGATCCGGTTCGCGGCGTCTTTGCCAGGCGCTGAGCAGGTTCAGCGTCAGCTCGTCGGCCCACTGGCAATCGTCCAGCAAAACGAGTGCCGGCCGTTCCGCGGTTCCCAGGCCGTCCAAGAGCGCGGCCAAAGCTTGCAGGCTGCGGGCCTGGCCAAACGTTTCCGGACCAAGCAATTCCGTCGCCGGCGAGCCGAGTGTTTCCGCTAATTCCGGCAAGGCGGCGCACACCGCTTCGCGCTGCTCGCCCAAGCGCGTTTGCACCGCCTGGGCCAGCCCGTATTCGAGTTTGCCGGCGTGGATCAGCTCCGCCGCCACGCCGACCAGGACTTGGAAAGGACGCTGGGCGGTTTGATCCAGACCTTGGCCGCGGAAAACCCGGCAACCCTGGCGGGCGCTGCGTTGCCCGAGTTCTTGCAACAGCCGCGTTTTGCCTCCGCCCGATTCCGCTTCCAACAAGACCAGTCCGCCTTGGCCCTGGCGCGCGCGTTCCACTTGGGCATCCAGCGCGGACAACTCCATGTCGCGGCCGACAAAGGCCGGCTCGGTCAGCGTGCGGCGGCGGTCGCGCAGGCCTACCACAAAGGGCGGATCGGCGCTGCCTTTTTCCATCGCGGCCGCGATTTGGCCCAGGTCCGCGAGCACGGCCTCGGCGCTTTGATAGCGGTCGCGCGGGTCTTTGCGCAACAAGCGCTGAATGACTTCGTCCAGCGCCCGCGGCACGGCCACGCCCAGGCTGCGCAGTTCCGGCGGCCGCACCGTCATGTGTTGCCGCAATACTTCACCGACGCTGTCGCCTTGAAACGGGGCGCGGCCCGCGAGGCATTCGAAAAGCACGACCCCCGCGGAGTAAAGGTCGGAACGCTCATCCGGATCCTGATCGAGCAGGCCGGCTTGTTCCGGGGACATGTAGCGGGCGGTGCCGACGGGATGGTCGCGAATGGCGGCGTCCAATCGCGGGCTGCGGGCCAAACCGAAGTCGATGATCGTCGCCTGCGTGAGGGGGGTCGCCTCGTCCACGATGATGTTGGCGGGTTTCAAATCGCGATGCAGGACGCCTTGATCGTGAACGTCTTGCAACGCGGTCATGAGGCAGCGGCCGATCGTCAGCGTGTCGCGCACCCACAACGCGCCGCGCCGCAGGCGTTCCTCGAGCGTGAGCCCCTGGACGAACGGCATCACCAAATAAAGCAAATCGTCTTGCCGGCCCAGTGCGAGCAGCGGAGCAATAAGAGGGCTTCGGATTTGGCGCAACACGCCGGCTTCATGCTCCAGCCGCATTTGCGCGCCGATCGACAGGCTCTCGCCCGAGGCGATCTTGATGACGACCGGGCGCCCTTCCTTCTCGTCGGTCCCAAGCAACGTTTCCACTCCATGCCCTTGCTTGAGCAAGCGCACGACGCGGTACCGGCCGCCGAAGACCGTGGGAGAGACCATACCCGGCTCACTGACAGCAGAATCCACATCCATGAAAAGGTGTCGCAGTGTTAATTTATCCAGACTATCTATTTTGTGCAAAGGTTACATTTTAATGCAA
>JAKEHV010000131.1 GCA_022614915.1 Gemmataceae bacterium
ACGAGGTTGGAAAGGTCCGGCCCAAGCTTGCCGCCTTCGCCGCGCACGACGTGGCAACGCGAGCACTGTGCGGCATCGCTGAAGAAGATCTGCTTGCCGCGATGCCAATTGCCGCCTTTGATCTCTGGGATGTCACGCTGGGCGATCTCTTCCTTCTTCAAACTGGCCCACGGCAAAAAGAACCGATTGAGCGGCAAAGCGCGCGGCCGCGCGTCTTCGTTGGTGGCGAAGCTGACGTGGAGGTTCGCCGGCCGCTTGCCGGTCGCAAGCTGCAATTCCAGAGGTATCAGCTCATCCTCTTTCGCCTTGAACCGATAAATCGAAACGTCGCTCTTTTCGTAAACCTTTTGTTCGGACGCCAATTTCGCCTTGAGCAACCGGGACAGACTGTTGCCCGAAAACGTCAACGCCACGGTTTCTTCCGGCCAAGTGTAATCAATGGCCGTGCCCGGTTGCAGCGCCGGCCGCAGCATGTGCCAAAGATTGAGTTTCGTCTTGAGTACGAGCACACCCTCTTTGTCGAGCAGTTTCCACAAGGCCGCGTGCTCGGCGCTGGTTTCGGTCAAGGCGCGGCTAACGTCCAAATCCAAATGCGGCAACCAGCCGGCCCAGGCCTCCCCGTTCGCTCCTTTGAACTCGGCGTGCACGCCGTGCAAATCGTAGCCGGCGTCGATGTTCGCGTGCTGCGACATGGCGCCGGATTTCGGTGAGCGACCCAAGCCTGGCAACGTGATCGCATAGCCCACGGCTTCCATTGTGGAGCGCGTCGAAAGCACGAGAGTGCGCTGGTCCGGCGTCACCTGTGCGGACAGCACCGGCACGTCGAAACGCGGCGTCGCGCGCTGCATCTGCACGATGGCATAGGGCGGAATCAGCGTCTCGAAGCGGTCGCCGGGCCGAACATAGACGCCTTGCTCGATGCGTGTCTGCTTCACCAGATCTTTCAAATGCGCCGGATCGAGCGGCTTGTCGAAGGCGACGCGCACTTCCCCCGGACCCGCGCTCCACGCCAGCGCCGGCTGCGGCGCTTTGGAATCGGTGTAGCTGATCTTGAAGAGCTTGCCCTTGCCCTGCGGCCCGGTTCCCCAATCGGGCGGCCCGCTGTGACAGCAGACGACGAGTTCCCCTTTGGGCGAGGTGCAGGCATCGACTGTCAGCATTTGCAGACATGCGAAGAGATGGTTCTGCGCGACATAGCCCGTTTCCATCTTCACAAGCTTGGTGCGATAAAGCTTGCCGCGCGATTCGCCGCAGATGATGGCGTCGCCGGCCCAATCGGCGGGACCGAATTGCGGTCCGCCATGAACGCCGTCGTTGAACAAGAGTCCGCAAGTCGATTGGTGCTGCGGGCCGTAATCAAACACGCTCGGCTCGTCGATGACGCCGGGCAGCATCTTAGGATGCCGCGGTGGAAAGCCATAATGCTTGCCCGGTTGGATGTGCAACAGCTCGTCGAAGGGATTGCCGTTGGGCAGCCACGTTGCCCCTTCCTGATCGGAGACGAACAAGTCGCCGTGGCGATTGAACGCCATGCCTATCGTGAAGCGGACGCCGGTGCAGACGGTCTCGCGCTTGGAGAAGTCGGGACTGACCTTTTGAATGGTGCCGTTCTCGCTTTTGATGTTGTAAAGTGCTTTGCCGTCTTTCGTTTTCTGGTAGGCGTTGGAAAAGTCAGCGGTGCCCAGGCCGAAGTAAATGTTGCCGTCCTTGTCGAGGGCCAGGCCGACCGCGTCGACCGTGGTGAAGATTTCTTTCCAGCCCTTCGCGACAACGATCTCCTCGTCTGCCTTGTCGTCGCCGTCCGTGTCCACGATCAGCGAGACCTTGCCTTTGGAAGCAACGAAAAGGCCGTTACCTTTGGCATAGCCTTTCGGCGTAAGCGCTATGCCGATGGGCCCGCGAATGCCGGTCTTGTTTTCCCAAAAGACCTGGGCACGGTCTTCGAGGCCGTCGCCGTCGGAATCGGATAAGAGATAGACGTTGCCGTTGTAACCGAGTGCGACGAGCTTGCCGTCGTGACGATAGCGAAGGTTGTTCAGGTTAGGCAGATCGACCGGCACTTCTCGGACAGTGAAGCCTGGAACAAGCATTTGCACTTGCGGCGGATCGGCGACCGGCTTGAGAAGCTTGCCCAGGTGGCCGCGTTTGGCCGCCGTCAAGGCGGCGAGCTTGTCGTACTTGGCGCGCAAATGAGCCGCCAGCCCTTTTTGTTCCTTCTCGGACAGGTCGCGATCGAATAGGAGCACCTCCGCGTATTCGCCGTCGAAGAAGCCGCGCGCCCAAGGAGCTTCCGGCCCATTGTTGTAGTGGCGCGCGCCGACGAAGAGTTGGTCCGCTTTCAGCGTCCCTTTCTTGTGCGCCCTGGCGCCGGTGGTTTGACCGTCCACGGCGAGTTGCACGCCCATTTGCCTGGGCTGGCGATGGACTTCGATGACGCGCAACTCGCGGAACGGATGCGGCTTCTTAAGCAGATTCTGGAAACCGCCGAAGCCCGCGCCTTCGACATTGATGGTCTCGAAGAGCGCCGAGCTGAACGGGCCTTGATCGATGTTGAATCCCGTCATGTAATCGTTCTTGCCGTTCTCGGTGAAAGCGAACAGACCGGAAAACTCGCTGGGATTGCTGTAAGGGGCAGCAACCAAATACAGCGAGAAATTCTCGAAGTCGCGGCCGAGACCGTTGCGAGTGAAGAAGTGCTTGCCTTCGAAGCGGACGAGGCCCAGCGAACCCAGATCGACAAATCGGGGCTGCATTCCTTGCGCGGGCTGAACAAAATGCAGCTTGTTGCCCGAGCCGTCGTACCAAACGTCCATGGCGGCATCGTGGGTGAGCGTTCGGCCATGCTCCTGCCAGGCTGCCTTCTGTCGCGTGGCATCGAGCCAGAGGACGAGGCCGTCGGGCATTTTGTAACCGGTGTCGGCCCATTTTTCGGCCGCCGGCGCTAGTGCCTGTGCGAATAGCAGAGAAACAAGAGCGAAACAGAATCTCTTCATGAATAGAATCCACCCGTATTGCTGATCGGTCTTCCTCTGTCATAGCGGCTTTTGAAAACGGTTGCCAGGAGAATCCGATGGCTGCACTGCTGTCACCCGACGACGAGCACAATCAAGCGCTGGAACGAGCGGATCACCCCGCGGATTGGGTCAATCCCACGCCGCAGCCGCGCTATCAGCTGGTGGTCGCTCGCGCCTGACTCCTGTGGTAAAGTGGCTGCTCCAGAGATGGTTCGCGCGGACCTAACTTCGGAGTAATAGCATGCGATTCTGGCTATCCTTTCTCTTCGTGTCTATCTCGAGCGCCGGCGTTTGCGCTCAGGAATTCCGCAAAACGGTCACCAGCCTGCACGGCGGCCGCGCCGATTGGGTGTTGTCGCCGAAGGAAACGAAGACGATCGCCCCCGATTGCCCGGTGTCTTTCTCCATCCGCAAGGAAGCGCTCAGCGGCGGCCGGCAGGAGGGCAGCGAGCTCTTGATCCTCGACAACGGCAAGCTCCAAATCACCCTCGTCCCCACGCGCGGCTTGGGCATCCTCGATGTCAAGCTCGGCGAGATGCGGCTCGGCTGGGATTCACCCGTCAAAGAAGTAGTGCATCCAAAATTCATGAACCTGCAAGCGCGCGGCGGGCTCGGCTGGCTCGACGGCTTCAACGAGTGGCTGGTCCGCTGCGGCCTGGAGAACAACGGCCAGGCCGGACCCGACCGCTTCATCAACAACATGGGCGACGAAGCGACCATGGAACTCACCCTGCACGGCAAGATCGCCAACCTGCCGGCCCAGGAAGTGGAAATCGTTGTCGATCCCAAGCCGCCGCACCGCATCACCATTCGCGGCATTATCCACGAACGCATGTTCTTCGGCCCGAAACTGGAATTGCGGACCGAACTATCCACGGTTCCCGGCTCGACTTCGTTTCAAATCAAAGACGTGGTCACCAATCGCGGCGCACAACCGGAAGAGTTTCAAATGCTCTATCACATCAACTTCGGCAAGCCACTCTTGGAAGAAGGCGCCCGCTTCGTGGCGCCCGTCAAGCGCGTGACGCCCTTCAGCGACCGGGCCGCCAAGGACGTCAAGAACTACGACCGCTTCCTCGGCCCGACGCTCGGCTACATCGAACAAGTGTATCTCTTCCAACCGTTGGCAAACAAAGAGGGCGGTACGACGATCCTTTTGCACAACAAGGCCGCCGACAAAGGGACGAGCCTGACCTATTCCCTGAAAGAATTGCCGTATTTGACGCTCTGGAAGAACACGGCGGCTGAAGCGGACGGCTACGTGTGCGGCCTGGAGCCGGGGACCAATTACCCGAACCATCGCAAGGTTGAGCGAAAGTTCGGCCGCGTTCCAAAGCTCGCGGGCGGCGCGAGCCACACCATGTCGATCGAAGTGCAGGTCCACGTCTCGGCCGAGGAAGTTGCCCAGGCCAGCCGCCGCATTGAAGCGATTCAAGGCCGCGTGCAACCAGTCTTGGATGAGGCGAGAAAGGAGTAGCTTCTCTGCTGCTATCCGTGCCTTCCGTGTAATCCGTGGTTCATGAATTGACAACCCTGGCGCGTCCCGTAACTTCTCTGCATGAAAAAACTAGCCAAAGATGCGAAGTATCTGCACAAGATCAGCCACAAGCGCATCAACCCGCCGGCGCTTTCCGGGCAGACCTCGGTGCCAGCGCTGGTCGAGGAAGCATTTCTCTCCTACAACGCCGGCCGCTTGCGCGAGGCATGCCGGCTTTTCACTAGCCGATTTCTCGACGAGAAGACAACGGTCGGCCTGTCGCTCTCCGGCGCGTTGTCCCCCGCCGGCCTATGCATCTCTTCGTTGGTGCCGCTCGTCGAAGCCGGCTTCATCGATTGGATCGTCAGCACGGGCGCGAACCTCTACCACGACACGCACTTCGCGCTCGACATGGACATGCACCAGTCACGGCCCGGTTTGAACGATCTTGAACTGCGCAAGCATCAGGTCATCCGCATCTACGACATTGTCTTCGACTACAAAAACCTGCTCGGCACAGACCGCTTCTATCGCACCCTGTGCCGCGGCGACGCCTTCCAGAAAAACTTGAGCACGGCGGAGTTTCATTACCTCGCCGGCAAATACCTGGCCGCCCGCGAAGACGAGCAGGGCGGCCGGCATCGCAGCCTCATGGCCGCCGCCTACCGCTGTGGCGTGCCCATCTTCACGTCTTCGCCCGGCGACAGCTCCATCGGCATGAACCTGGCCGCCTTGCAGCTCGAAGGCTCCAAGCTGCGCATCGATCCCCTGCGCGACGTGAACCAAAGCGCCGCCATCGTCTGGGACGCCAAGCGCACAGGCCGCAGCGGCGTCTTCATTCTGGGCGGCGGCTCGCCCAAAAACTTCATCCTGCAAACCGAGCCGCAAATCCAGGAGGTGCTCGGCCTCGACGAAGCCGGCCACGACTACTTCCTGCAAGTCACCGACGCCCGCCCCGACACCGGCGGCCTCTCCGGCGCGACACCGCAAGAAGCCATGACCTGGGGCAAAGTCGATCCCGACATGCTCCCGGACACGGTGACGTGTTACCTCGACTCGACCGTGTTCCTGCCGCTCTTGACCGTGTATGCGCTGGCGACGCACGCGCCGCGTCAACAACGCCGGCTGATGGATCGCCTTGCGGACTTGACGCGCGAATTAGAGAAGGCGTATGGCGCGACTCGGAAGAAGCGGAAGGAATGATGGCCATGGGGCCGGGGCCGAGTCTTCGAAGCCCCTATTTTCCCTCCAGGCGCTGCACAGCCCTTCTTGCATCGTCCGTGATCCGGGCGCCCGGCGCCCCCCGGCTCAACTGTTCTAACACGTGCCGCGCCTGAGTAGTTCCGGTCTTTTCCAGCACTTCAATGGCCCGCCAGGCCCGCAACTCCTCCGCCGTGAAGACGGCACTTTCCATTTCCTCCAACAGGCGTTGACCACGGC
>JAKEHV010000132.1 GCA_022614915.1 Gemmataceae bacterium
TCACCAGCGCACGATCGCCGTGCCCCAGGCAAGGCCGGCGCCAAAGCCAGAGAGGCACAACAGGTCGCCGTCCTTCACCTTGCCTTCCTGGACGGCTTCGTCCAAAGCCAAGGGGACGGAGCCGGCGGAAGTGTTGCCGTAGCGGTCGAGGTTGTTGTAAACCCGGCTGCGGGAAATGCGCAACACGTCGATGGCGGCGTTGATGATGCGGATGTTGGCTTGATGGGGGATGTAGAGCTGGATGTCCTCGGGCGTCAATTCAGAGTGGCGCAGCACGTCTTGGATGGTGTCGCACAGGATGGCGACGGCCCAGCGGAAAACCGCGCGCCCATCCATATGCATGTAGTGCAGGCCTTTTTCGAGCAATTCCGGCGTGGGCGGCAAGCGGCTGCCGCACGCGGGCCGGCTCAACAGGTCGCCGCCGCGGCCGTCCGCGCCCAGGTTGAAGCTGAGGATGCCTTGATCCGGCCGGCCGCGCGCCAAGAGCACTGCTCCCGCGCCGTCGCCGAATAAAGGGTAGGTCTTGATGTCGTTGGGATTGACGATGCGCGAATTGGCGTCGCCGCCGATGATAAGGGCGCAATCGCTGGCGCCGCTGGCGACATAGGCGGCGCCGGTGATGTACGCGTACATAAAGCCGGCGCAAGCTGCCTGTACGTCCATGGCCGGACAATTGAGATTGAGCATGTCCTGGACCAGACACGCGGAAGAGGGGAAGGACATGTCCGGCGTAAAGGTGCCCAGAACCAAGAGATCAATGTCGGACGATTTCACGCCTGCGTTTTGGATACAACGGCGGGCGGCTTCGAAGCACAGGTCGCTGGTGGCTTGATGGGGCAGTGCATGGCGGCGCTCGAGAATGCCGGTGCGTTTGACGATCCAGTCGGAATCAAAGCCGAAACGCCGGTGCAAATGGTCGTTGGTGACCACCGCATCCGGCACATAACTTCCCGTGGCTAGTATGCGGACCCCCAAAAGAGAGCGGCAGCGCGGCCGCGGCGAGGGGGAGCGTTCGTCGTTCATGCCATCGACCACAAGCATCGAGCGTTTGCAGGCCAGTCGCTCGCAAAGTGCTAAAGGAGGCAGTATACACAGCCGCGGACGGTTTGGCTATCGGCATGAGTAGGTCGCGCTGGGCATGCGCGGCCTATTTTGGCAGATCCGCCACGTGATCCAAATACTGCACAAGTGCGGCCAAGGACGCATGGGTGTAGTCCAGTCGCAAGTTGCCGTCCTGGGGCGCAGCGTGGAAGCCGCCCAGAAGTGCGGAGCGATACCATTCGGTAAAATGTTGTGTGTTCGTTTCGTTGTATTGAAGCGACGTCAAGAAATGCAGCGCCAGTTCCAGGGCCGGGCGAAAGCGCTGGTGGCGTTGCACGTCGCCGGTAAGCTTGGCCAGGCGGCAGCCTTCGGCGAGAGCCAGAGCGGGACCTGCGGAGCCGATGTCCGGCGCGACCGGCCAGGTCTTGCCGTCGCGCCAGGGCATGAAGCCGCCCAGCCACTGTGCCCGGCGCGGGTCGACTTGCGCATACTGCACTCCACAGAGCCAGTCGCACATTTCAAAAGCCGCGTCGGCGAACCCTTGTTCCTTCGTCATAACAAAGGCTTCGGCATAGGCCGCGCAATGCCACGCGGTCATGGGCACGTTCTTATTTTGCTTCCAATACGCCTGGTAGTGCGTGCGCGCCTTGCGCAGCGCTTCGAGCTTCCAAGCCGCCGGCCGCAGCGCGTGGCTTTTGATGATGCCGTAGAGCGCCGGGCCGCTGAAGTGCTGCGCAGCTTCATGAGGATACGCCCCGCGCCCCTCAGGGGCGAGGGTTGAGGCGTCGGGTTCTTCCACGAGCAAAGAGCCGTCGGTTTGCATTTGCTTGCGAAGGTAATTCGCCAATTGATCGCCCTGATCGAGCAAGTCCTTCGCGGGATTTGGCAATTCATGAATGGCTGCCAGCAGCATGCCGGCGCTGGCTGTGCGATTGATGACGGCGGACAGGGCAGCGGTATGGCGAACCGTGTTGTCTTTGGGATCGGTTGTCGTTTCCAAGAGCAGCGTGAGCAACGCCTGCCGCGCGACAGCGGCGCCGCGCTCGTCAGCGAAAAACTTCGCGGCGCGGCCGATGCTGAGGACCGCGCCGGCTTGATGGACATAGTTGTCTCCTTCCGCCGGTTGGCGTAGCGCCGGCAAGTACCCGTACACGAATCGGCCGTCGGGCTTGTTGGCCCGCTGCAGCCATTCCAGTCCGCGCGCGGCGCTGAGATATACAAGCCGTTCGGGCGGGGACAGTTTGGCAATGTTGTGTTTGTAGGCTGCTTTGGGCTGCTCCTGTGCCGTAGCGGAAGCGACGACCCCAAGGCCCAAAATCAAAAGGTATCCAGGAACGTACCTGAGCATGGCCGAAGCCTCCTTGGCGGAGAGTTATTCTTGACAACCGCGCGCGACCAATTCCTCATCGTAACTCCCAATTAATAAAGAGAGTTACAGGATAGGTCGCGCGACCCCCATCCGAACACGAATCTATCAGACTCACGCTCTGCAACGCAACGGAAGCAGGCAGATTGGCGAGTAAGTGATAACTAACTACCGGAGCAAAGTTAGCAACTCGTAACTTCTCACTAAGTCTGGGGGAGGGGACTCAATGTGTGTGCGTGTGTGCAAAACCGGCAGGCGCAAGGCAATCCACTGCCAAAGCACCCAGGGTTATTGAGAGCTTACAGCAAATCGCTGTAAGATCAAGAATCATAAAGACTTAATGTATGTCATCAGTCATCAGCTCCGATAAGCTGGGTAATACCACCATCCGGAGTTTATCCGGCGACTCAAGTCGCCAGCCGCGCCTTGCATTCGTCCAGAATCGCTTTGCTGGCAGTAGCGCCCACGCGGGTCACGCCGATGTCGCGCACGGCCAACAACCGGTCCAAGTTGCGGACGCCGCCGGCCGCTTTGATTTGCACGTGCGGCGGCGCGCAACGGCGCATGAGGCGCAAGTCTTCGTCTGTCGCCCCCGTCGCGCCGTAGCCGGTCGAGGTCTTGACGAAATCGGCGCGCAAGTCGCCGCAGATCTTGCAGAGCGATTCCTTGTGCTCGTCGGCCAGAAAGCAATTCTCGAAGATCACTTTGACAAGGGCTTTGCGGGCGTGGGCGAACTTGACAACCGCGCCGATGTCGTCGGTCACATAACGCCAGTCCTTGCTGAGCACCTTGCCGATGTTGACGACCATGTCCAGCTCCATGGCGCCGTCGTCCACGGCCCGCTCGGCTTCCTCGACTTTGATGGCCGTCATGTGGCTGCCGTGCGGAAAGCCAATAGTCGTGCCGACGACGACGCCGGACCCTTCCAAAAGCTTCCGCGCGCGCTGCACGAAGTATGGCTTGATGCACACTGAAGCCACGTCGTATTCGCGCGCCAGCCGGCAGCCTTCCTCCAATTCCGCGTCGGTCAGCGTTTGCTGCAAGAGCGAATGATCGATCATTTTGGCGATGTCGCGATAGGTGAAGAGAGCCATGACGTGCCTCGATGCCAAACTAGGTGGAAGGTTGCCACGGTGGAGGCGTATTTCCTGTTTTACCAAGTCTGTGCCGTTTTGCCCGCTTGCGAAAGCAGCGCCGACCCTACCGCTTATGGTCTTTTCGCGCCCGCGCAACTTAGATGAGCGCAATCATTCGCGGAAAAATCGGTTCCTTCCGAAAAAGAGGATAGAGGTCCGCTACGGCCTTCGAGGAGTTGCTTCATGCGTCTGGTCATTCCCACGCTTGTCTTCGTTTGGCTCAGCCTGACGCCCCGCCTATTGGCGCAGCCCTCGTATCCTGCCGAGATGACCATCACGGTTCCCGAAGTGGAAGCGCGCAGCGGGCCCACGACCGTGTACTATGCCACGAGCAAACTGCACCAGGGCGAGCGCGTGCTGGTGCTGCGCGTGAGCCAGAAAGATCCGGGCTGGTTGGCGATCCGGCCGCCGCAGGGTTCATTCAGCTGGATCGAAGCCAAGCATGTCAAGCAAGTGCAGGGCAATTCGCGCATTGGCTATGTGGAAACGGAAGGCAATATCCCGGTCCCGGTGCGACCGGGCAGCTCGCTCGACAAGCGCCCGCCGAACATGGAGTCGGTGAGAATCCCTTCCGGCTCCATCGTCGTTATTGTCGATAGCGCCCAGCGCGGCGAGGACGGCACGACCTGGCTGCCCATTCAGCCGCCGCCGACAGAAGAGCGCTACATCCCAGCCGAAGCAGTGCAAGCGCGCGCCCTCGCCGCAAATCCGCAGCATTTCGCGCCCGCGCAGTACTCGACGAATCCGCTCATCGCCAAGGCAGACCAGGCGCTGCAAGCCGGCCAAGTCGAGCAAGCGCTGCAACTTTATCGGGAGGCCGCCGAGCGGACCAGCAGCATCCAGGAAAAAGCTCACTGCTACAACCGACTGGCCAGCTTGACGAAAAGCACCTGGTCGCCCGGTCATCCGCAACTGGCACAAGGCAGCACGGGTGTAAAGACGATCGGGCAAACCGCGTCGCTTACTTCCCAACCCCAGACCCTCACCTATCCGCCGCGCTGGAGCCAGTATGGCATCCTGCGCCGCGCCGCCTTCCCGCAAGACGGCCAACCCGTCTTCGTGTTGGAGAACCGGCAAGGCGGCGTGCTGCTCTATGCCGTCAGTCCGCCCGGCACTTCCCTTAATGACTATGTCGGCCGCACGGTGGCGCTCTACGGCCCTTTGACGTACCGAAGCGACGCCTACGTTCGCACGCATATCATGACCGTTTCGCATGTCGCGGCGCCGTGACACTGGACACGAGCCGCAATCGCAAGGGCGGCGTCGTTCGTCTCATAGTCGATGACTAAGCGCATCGTATTCTGCGTGTCCCTGGCATGCCTGTGTGCCGATTCATCTCTTTGCGCCCAGTTGAACGACGCGTTCGGCGACCCGCTGCCGCCGGGCGTTTTGTGGCGACAAGGCACGACGCTTCTACGACATGCCGAAGGGCTGCTCGGGCTTGCTTTTTCGCCCGACGGCAAACTGCTGGCCTCGTGCGGCTACGACGGCTTCGTCCGTGTCTGGAGCGTGCCCGATGGCAAGGAGATCCACAAGTTTCATTTGGATGGCATTGACCCGCGCCCGTTCGCGGTCGCCTTCTCGCCCGACGGCAAATTACTCGCGGCCGTGGATGTTGACTTAGCGACTACGTCGGCGACGCGCGTCTGGGACATGCTCACCGGCAA
>JAKEHV010000133.1 GCA_022614915.1 Gemmataceae bacterium
CTGACCAACTTGCAATACGCCGCCAAGGTGCTCGACGAAGGCCGCCGGTCCGCCGTTTTGCGCTGGGCGGATCAGTTCGACGACCTCGAAGCAGGCCTCAATATCTGGGAAAAGCACGGCTTTCCCAACCCGCCCATGATGGCGCTGGTACTGCGGCCGCTCATGTTGCTGGCTCCACCGGTCGCGGCGCTGGCGTGGTTCTACATCAAAGTGAGTTGCGCCGTCGCCGCGCTCTTCCTTCTATTTCGGATGCTGGACGCCAACGTGGGGCAGACATTCCTGTCTGCCAGTGGAAAGGCAGACAGGAATGTCTGCCCCACGTTTCCTTGGTGGGCCAAAGTTCTGGCGGTGCTGCTCAGTCTCCGCCCCATTCAACAAGACCTGACCCATGGCAACGTCAACTTGTTCATCCTGTTATTGTTGATCGCGGGGCTTTATGCCTTTGCACATGGGCGTGACATGGCGGCGGGACTGCTCCTTGGCTTGGCGATGGCCTGCCGCGTGACGCCGCTCTTGTTTCTGCCGTATCTTGCCTGGAAGCGCGCCTGGAAAGCGCTAGCCTGGAATTGCGCGAGCGTTGCGTTTTTCACACTTCTCGTCCCGGGACTCGCGTTTGGTTGGCAGCGAAACCTGACCTTCCTCGAGAGTTGGTACGACTACATGGCTCGGCCCTACGCGACAGAAGGCGCGGTGCTCTATAGCGATCACAAGAATCAATCGCTGCCGGGATTGGCGGCGCGCATGCTGACGGACAGCCCGTCGTTCACCTCTTTCGACTTTGAGAAGGATCACTATGTCGGCCTGGAGTACTACAACGTCGCCGCTTGGGACGCAGGAGCGGTGCGCTGGCTGGTGCTGGGGTGCTTTGCAGTTTATGGGTTGATGACTCTATGGTTGTGTAGAACGCCGCGCGACAATTGGCCGCGCGATCCACGCGCTGGCGCATGTCTAGCAGCGGAGTTTGGCATTGTCCTCTTGGGCATGTTGCTTTTCTGCGAGCGAACCTGGAAACACCACGCGGTTACGCTTTGCGTCCCGTTTGCTGTTTTGGCGTATGCCCTTTCCGTGGCATCGACTTGGAAAACACGGTGGCGACTCGGCGCTCTTTTGGCGGCTGCGGTCCTGTGCATGCTGTCCACCAGCAGCGGCTTCTGGCTGGGAAACGATCGCCTGGCCGATCTGGCCATGGTTTACGGCGCTTACGTGTGGGCATTTCTACTTGTGCTTGTGGGTATGTCGCTGGTCTTGCGCCAAGAGTCACGAACTGACGGAAGCACGAAGTGAGTGTCTGTCGATAGACGTTGGAGTCACGCATCACAACAGATACAATCTTAGTCGGCGAATGAACCTTTGCCGAGTAAGTCGCGCAATTAACGGAGTAAACCATGTCGGAAGTGAAAATCAAATCGGACAGATACGGCCAAGCAATCGCACTGCTGCTCGAAATGGGCGGTGGATTTCAGACTCGATTTGAACGGACGCTGATTGTAAATGCAAAACAGCGGCGAGTGCTGGAAGAGGCGGGTGTGGTGGCTAATGGCACCGCATCGAAAACAAGGAAGAATCGTGGCACGAAAGCAAAGTAGTGTTGAGCGGTTTCAGACCGAATTGGCGGCCCTGGAGCGCTCCGGCATGGTCGCTCACTTAGTTTGCTTCTTCTGCTTGTCCAAGAACTCGAAGATCTTCGGCAGATTCCGCATGGCCACGAACACGTGATCGCCGCCGGCCTCTTCAACATATTCATAGGTCATGCCGAGCATCTTCATTTGCTCCGCCCAGCGCCGCGCCCCTTCAACGGGCACCAGATTGTCCTTGTCGCCCTGGACCAGAATGACGGGGATGTGCTTGATCTTTTCTAGAGAGTCAGGCTTGCGAAAGATCGCGGGTGCAATAGGCGCGAGGCCCGCCCAGATGTGCGGGTACTTCAATGCCAGGTGCCAGGTGCCGCCGCCGCCCATCGAATGCCCCATGAGGTAGATGCGGTCCTCGTCAATCGTGAATTCCTTCCGGACGATGTCCAGCACGTTCATGACGTCCTTTTCGCTCAGCTCGCCGAGATTTTCCGGCGTGTCCTTGGGTGACTTCGGCCCTCTAACTCCGTACCAGCCGCTGGAATTGTAGCCCATGGGCGCGGCAACGATGTAACCGTACTTCTCGGCTAAGTCGGTGAGGCCTTTGTAGCGCATTATCTGCTGCGGATTGCTCTTCAATCCGTGCAGCGCCAGCAGGAGCGGCGTCTTCTTCCCTTTCTCGTATTTGGAGTGGACAAAGAGGGCGTACTCCATGTCCTTGCCGGCTGCTTTGAACTCGTAAGTGCGCTTTTGGATACGCGAGGCAGTTGTTTCTTTCTTGCCGGCATCTTGGGAAAAGACCAGCCCAATAAGTCCAACGCATGTCGCAAGCGTGAAAAAAGGTCGCATAGTCTCTCCTTCCAGCTCGGTAGCCGAATTCGTGAGAATTCGGGGAGGACCGAACTCTCACGAGTTCGGCTACAATTGAACCCAAGTAGTACCCGGATTGCAAAAGGGATGGCGGTTTATCATCGTTTTTTCATTAGTCCCTCGGGTCAATTTCGTGTATTCTTTCTCTAAGCAGCGATAGCAAAACGATTTGTATCCTCCAGCGGCGGCACGAATTGTGCTGTCTGATTTCTCGATGCAACGTCCGCTTTATTTCTGCGCGCTGGTCTTGGTCGTTGGAATGTGTTCCACGGCCGCGTTCGTCGGCCGCGCCCAAGATCAAGTCAAGCCCACGCCCGCAGGCGAGTCTTCTAGCCTGCGAGGTAAAGCCAGCTTCACCAAAGACGTCCTCCCCTTTCTCACCAAACATTGCTTCCACTGCCACGGCAACGGCAAAAAGAGCGGCGGCATCACGCTCGACAAGTTCAAAGACGACGAGTCGGTGCCTAAAAACCGTGCCGTCTGGGAACATGTGATCCACATGGTCCGCACCGGCGAGATGCCCGCCAAAGGCCGGCCGCGGCCGACCGCCGAAGAGATCGAAAAGGCGCTCGGAGCCATCGACACATTGATGACCAGCATCGATTGCTCCAAGGAGCGCAACGCCGGCCGGGTCACGCTGCGACGGCTCAACAAGACCGAATACAACAACACCATCCGCGATCTCATCGGCATCGACTTCAAGCCGGCGGCCGATTTTCCCCCAGACGACACCGGCTACGGCTTCGACAACATCGGCGATGTCCTGTCTGTGTCGCCTTTGCTTTTGGAAAAGTATTTGGCCGCCGCCGAAGCCATCGTGAATGAGGCGATTGTCGTCGCCGATCCGCCCAAACCGGCGCGGGAACGCTTGGGCGGGCTACGCGCCACGTTTCGAGCGGGCGAGGTTCCCGAAAAGGGCGGGCCACCGTTTTTGCATTCGCTGGGTGATATTTCCGCGCAAACCGAGGTGCAGGAGGGCGACTATGTCATCCGCGCCGACGTATCCGCGCTTTTGGTCGGCGACGAGCCCGTAAAAGCCGTGATCCGCGTCAATCGCACCGACATCAAGGAATTCGAAATAAAGTCCGCAACCACGATCGAAGCCAAAACACGGCTCAAGGCGGGCGGCACACGCGTGGCGGTCGGCTTTTTGAATCCCTTCACGGACGAGACAATTGAAGACACCAAAAAGCAAAAGCGGCTGCTCTATGTGCGCAATATCAGCATTGACGGCCCGCACGACGCGCCGCCGCCTACTGTGCCGGAAACACATAAGCGGCTGATGGGGCACGAGGCCGGCTTGACGCCGCGCGACGCCGCCAAGGAGATTGTCGGTCGCTTCGCCACCCGCGCGTTTCGGCGTCCGGTCCCGCCCGAAGAAGTCGAGC
>JAKEHV010000134.1 GCA_022614915.1 Gemmataceae bacterium
AACCTGGCGCGGAAGCTGGCCGCGCTGGGCGTGCCCTGTTTCGGCTGCACGCCGCAGCGCTTGCCGGAACTCCTCGAAGGCGCCTTGCGCGGCGCCGATCTGAAAACACTTGCCACGAAGGTCGCGGCGCGGCCCGCTTCCGGTGGATGAATCTGCACGGCTCTGAATTCACCGCTTACTGCGTGCGCGGCTCTGAATTGACGAACCCATGTCACCGGCAACCTGCAAGGATTCGGTCCGTGTCTCATTTTTCGTGCAATAACGACAATCCAAACGCCACCTAAACCGCGCTGTCGTTTCGGCTGATTGCGAATGGCGGCGTAACTTTCAGTAATGCTGATAGATGCCGCTGGAATCGCCGGTCTTTCGCTGTGCCCCAAAGCCGGTTGCGGAACCACATGCCGGCGTTTTGCGACGTATAGTTGAACTGGGAAGTCCCAAGTGGGCTCCCCTTGCGCTCTCCCCTTACGGTCCGAGAAACGTGCGATGGCCGCCGTGACCGCCAACCAACCGGAAATCATCCCCGGCTACAAGCTGCTCGAACGGCTTGGGCACGGCGGCTTCGGCGAAGTCTGGAAAGCCGAGGCGCCGGGCGGTTTTTACAAAGCCATCAAGATCGTTTACGGCAACCTCGAAAGCGAAAGCCTCGAAGACGAAGGCGGCCGCGCCCGCCAGGAACTGAAGTCGCTTGAGCGCGTCAAGGCCGTTCGTCACCCCTTCCTCTTGTCGCTGGAACGCTTCGACATCGTCAAAGGCAAGCTCCTGATTGTGATGGAGCTGGCCGACAAGAACCTGATGGACCGCTTTCTGGAATGCCGCGCTCAGGAGCTGCCCGGCATCCCGCGCGACGAGCTGCTGCGCTACATGGAGGAAGCATCCGAGGCGCTCGACCTCATGAACATCGAGCATCAGTTGCAGCATTTGGACATCAAGCCGCAGAATCTATTTCTGGTTTACAATCACGTCAAGGTGGCGGATTTCGGCCTGGTAAAGGGCTTGGAAGGATTGCGCACGCAAGTGACCGGCGGCGTGACCGCGGTGTATGCGCCGCCGGAGACGTTTGACGGCGTCATCAGCCGTTATTGCGATCAATACGCGCTGGCAATCGTGTATCAGGAAATGTTGACCGGCAAGCTGCCGTATTCGGGCAAGAACCCGCGCCAGCTCATGCTCCAGCACATGACCAGCAAGCCCAACCTGGAACCCTTGCCGCCGTGCGATCGAGCGGCCGTCAAGCGCGCCTTGGCCAAGAAGCCGGAAGAGCGTTATCCCACCTGCCGCGAGTTCGTATTTGCGCTGCGGCATGGCAGCGTGACGCCGCCGGCAACAGGAAAATCCACGGGGGTCCTGTCCGTGGGCCCGGCGCGGGCCGTGCCAGCGCTAGTGCCTACCCATACGCCGCCGCCTTCCACGCTGTTTTCCGCTCAGGAGACCGCGACGGCGCCCAAGCGCACACGCATTGAAGGCGACGGCGTTTTGTTCCCCGCCTTAATCATCGGTCTGGGTGCGGCGGGACAGGCAATCGTGCGGCAGCTGCGCAAGAGCCTGCACAAGCGCTGCGGCCCGCTCGACGCCTTGCCGAATCTTCGTTTCCTTTTGATCGACACCGACCCCGACGACTTACGGTCGGCGCTGGGCGGTGAAGCGGAAACGGCGCTGAAGGAATCGGAAACACTGCTAACGCGGCTGCAACGGCCCTCGCACTACATCAAACCGGGACCGGAGCGGCACTCGGTCGAGCAATGGCTGCCGCCGAGCCTGTTAACGCACTTGCCGCGCGATCAGGCGGTGGCGGGCGGACTGCGCGTCTTGGGCCGGCTGGCGTTCGCGGGCAATTATGGCGCCCTGTTCGCGCGCCTCGCCGCGGAGCTGGATGCCTGCATCGCGCCCGATGCGTTGGCGGTCGCGCAAAAGCGCACCGGACTGGGTCTGCGCACCAATTGGCCGCGCGTTTATGTGGTCACCAGTTTGGGCGGCGGCACGGGCGGCGGCATGTTCCTCGACCTGGCCTACGCGCTCAAACGGCACCTGCGCCGCATGGGTTTCTCGACGCCGGAAATAGTCGGCTTGTTCGCCTTGCCGGCGGCCATCCGCGGCCCGGATAAAGACCGGGCGCTCGCCAATGCCTATGCCGCCTTGAGCGAGCTGTCGTACTTTTCCGACGCGAACTCGGTGTTCACGGCCAATTACAAAGAGCATTTCGGATTGATCGTGGACCGCGATCCGCCCTTCAGCCAGTGTTTTTTCCTGCCGCTGCCGAAGGAAGAACAGCCCGCGTCGTTGCAAGAACTGTCGGCGCTGGCCGGCGACTTTCTGTGCCGCGACCTGACGACGCCGCTCGGCAAGGCAGCGGAAAGCGAGCGCACGCGCCGGCTTGTGTTTGGCCGCCACTCGAATGCATTCCGCTGCCAAACGCTGGGCAGCTTCTGGTTCGCGGTGCCGCGCCGCTGGCTCCTGAAGCGCGTCGCCCAGAAGATCTGCCATCGGTTGGTGCAGGACTGGCGCGATTTTCAACCCGAAGCCCTGGAAGAAAAAATTCAAGTCTGGATTCAATGTCGCTTCACCGAACGGCGCTTCGACGCGGAACAGTTGGCCGACGAACTGCGCGAGCGCGCCGGCGCCAATCTCGGCAAGTCGCTGAACGAAGCCGTCGATGAAGTGCTGGCGCCTTTCCTGGACGACCTGCGCAACCCGACCGTTGCGAATGAGGCGATCGAGGCGCTCGAAAAATTCGTGGGCGGACCAAACGACGGCGCAACCGCCACCGGCTCGGCCCAAACCGGCTGGGCCTTCGCCAAAGCCGTTAGCGCCGTGGGCGGCAGCTTGGAGCCGAGCCTGTCCGATTTGTCGCTGCGCGTTCTGGCAGAACCGCACTTCCGCTTGCTCGGCGTCGAGGAGCGCGTGCAGTCGGACATCGGCGATACGTTCGTGCAGCGCGCCCGGGCCCATCGTGTCGCCGCGCACCAACTCTTGCGTGAAGCGTCGGTCTACTTCGAACACTTGACGCCTGCCTTGCAGGCTCTTCGGCAAAAGGCGTCGTTCTTCAGCGGCTGGGGCAAAAAGGGCCAGTCTTCGAACGATGCCGCCCGGCTGCTGCGCCAATACGGCGCCGCGCGTATTGACGCCATTGTGCAGCTCGCCGTCAGCGCCTTGTACCAGGACTTGAAAGAGACGTTTGGGAAGCATCGGCGCAATGTCGGCTGCTGCCGGCATCGCACCGAAGTGTTCCTCAAGAGTTTCGACATCGATGCCAAAGGCAAGCAACCCCATGTCGATCTTGGCCTGGGCCAGTATCTCTTGCCTGCCGGCTGCCGCACCTTGCCCGAAGCGGTCGAGCAGATTCTCGCCTGCTTGACGCCGGAAGAAATGGTGGCAATCAATCAGCGCGTCCAGGAACAGATTGGCCGCAAGTTCCAAGCGCACGTGCACGTCTGCACCGCGCCTGCGGATTTGTTCCGCGGGTTGGAAGAAGAGATCCTGCAGGAAGTGGCGGCCTTCGCCGAGGCGCCTTTGGGGCGGGCCCATGCGGCCACGCTCTACGTCGAGCAACGCGGCCACGATAGCGCTGTTTACGACGAGCTGGCCGCGGCATTTGATGAAGCGGCGCCCAAACTTGCCGTCGCGCGTTTGCATCCGGACGAGGCGTTTTCCATCCTCGCCGTGCCTCCTGGTCCAGAGGGCGACTACTTCCGCGCCTTGGTGCAACAGGCGCTGCCGAACGAACAGCTTATCTCGGTGCCGAGCACGGACGACATCGTGTTTTATCGAGAAGCGCCGGAACTACCGCTTGGCGCCCTGCCGCAAATGGGCCCCGCGGCGCAGGAAGCCTATCGTCAAGCGTTGCAATGCGACCCGCTGGCGCCGCACAGCCGCTTCGACATTCCCGAATGGCTACAACAAGGTTAGAGAATTCAGAACAACCGCAGAGGCGCAGAGAGCCGCAGAGTTACGACAACAGAATGCTTTGTTTTTTCTCTCCGCGTTCCTCTGCGCCTCTGCGGTTCAAAGTTGTTTCCTCAGACGGTCACCGTGGCCGCCGGGTCGAGAGAAGGTTTTTCGACTTGAGCCGGATAAGCGGAAAGGCCCACTTCGTTGCCGCCGCGCTGGCGCACATATTCGCGCAAGGCGTCGTCTTCGGATTCGGCGCTCACTTCACCAACGCAGGTGTCGTAGAAATAGATAAGGTAAGGCCGCACATCGTGCAAGTCGGCGGCGCGATGCGGCGATTGAAATGGGGCGTGAACCCGGGCGCCCATGGGCAACCCGTTGACAATGAACTTGGCTCCGCCGGTCGAGTCTTCTACCTGCGGCTCGAATGCGCCTTCCCAGCGTATGCAGACGATTTCGTCGTCGTCCTTCAGCCCCAGTTTCTGAAGTTCCCTCTTCAACTCGCTCCACGTCATGCTGCACCTCATGCTTTGCCCGGATGGTCTATTCTTTCCAGACGACAAAAAGTTGGCAATAGCATGATTCATTTTTAACGACATTTTTCCTGAAGAAGCCGCGGAAAAGTTAGCACGCGGTATACACACGCCGTCCGTTGGCCGTGATCCGGAAGCTACTTGGAGATCGCTGCACGCCGCGGCACGCCCGGCTGGTCCAAAGCGAGCAGCGGCTTGATCTGCCGCGCGACGCCGGCCAAAGTAGTCTCCACGAGATTGGCGCCGGCGGAAGTCAATTCCGCACCGCTCGCCTCTTCCGCCGCCCCCAAACATCCAACCACGATCGTCAAGTTGGGGAAGCGCCCGCGCAGCCGCTTGCACAGATAACGCGCTTGAGCCAGACCGCGCGGCGCCAGCGAGGCGATGCATACCAGCGGCGGCTTTTCTTGCTCAACACGCTGCACGATTTGCATTTTCTCTTTCACCTACCACTTGGCCTACGATATAAATACACTTTGACTCGCCTGGTTCGTCTTTTCAGTAGCGATGCTCGTACAAGAGATGCTTGATGGCGCGACTCCATTTTGGGGGATTCTGTTCTTTGTTCCTGGTTTGCAGCCCTGTCTTCGCACAGGATGCCGATCCAGTCGCGCAGGCCCTCGCTCTGCAAAAAACCACGCAAAAGGCCATTGCCGCCGCTGAACCGTCCATCGCCTGCATTTTCGTTTCCCGCAGCGATTCCTATCGGCACTTTGGGCAGCCTCCGACCGGACCTGAAGGAACCGGCAAGCTCGGCGGCTTCGATCCCCACCTGATACGCCCTCCGCAAGGCATGAGCGAAGAGGAAAAGAAAGACCTCATCCGCAAACTGGATCTGGCCGACCCGCAGCACGTGCCGGAAGCGTTCGGCAGCGGCGTGGTGATCGACCCGGCCGGTCTCATCCTCACCAATTATCACGTCGTCCGCGACGCCACCAAGATTTTCGTGCGCTTGCCCGGCAACAAGGCAAGTTATGCCGACATCCACGCCGCCGATCCGCGCAGCGACCTGGCTGTCCTGCGCGTTCTGAGCCAGGCGGTTTTACCGGCGGTTGCCCTTGGCGACGCGTCGAAACTGGAGCGCGGCCAGTTCGTTTTGTCGTTGGCCAATCCCTTCGCCGCCGGCTTTCGCGACGGCCAACCCAGCGCCTCCTTCGGCATCGTCAGCAACTTGCGGCGGCGCATTCTTTCGGGCCCAATGCGCGAGGAGGAACGCGTCAAACCGCTTTACCACTACGGCCTGCTTCTGCAAACCGACGTCCGGCTCAACGTCGGCTGCAGCGGCGGCGCGCTTCTTAACTTACGCGGCGAGCTGATCGGCCTCACCACTGCCTTTGCCGCTATCCAAGGCGGCGAGACGCCCGGCGGATTCGCACTGCCTTTGGATCAGGGGATGCGCCGCGTGTTGGCTGCGCTTACGCGCGGCGAGGAAGTCGATTATGGTTTCCTAGGCGTCGGCTTCCGGGAGAAAAACGACCCCAATCCCGGCGTCAGCATCGACTTCGTGACGCCCGGTTCACCCGCCGATCTGGAGGCGCGGTTGCGGGTTCAGGACATCATCCTCGCCGTGGACGACGTTCCGGTTGAGGACAGCGACGATCTCTTCCTCTATTTGGGGACACACCTCGCGGGCTCGAAAGTCAAACTCAAGGTGCACCGCTCCAAAGCTCGGCAAACGTCGACTGTGACGGCGACGCTTGCCAAGTTCTACGTGCCCGGCAAGAAGATCGCCTCATCGACCGGCCAGCGCCCCTACTTCCGCGGCCTGCGCGTCGATTACAGCAGCCTCGTGACCCAGCAAGCGCCAGGCATGGGCCGTATTCCTTCCGGCGTGCTCGTCACCGAGGTGCAACCCGGTTCCGTCGCCGAGCAAGCCAAACTGCGCCCCGGCGAGATTATCACCCACGTCAACGAACAAGCGGTGACGTCGCCAGCCAGCTTCTATCTGGCCGTCAACAAGATCGCCGGCCCTGTCGAATTCTCGCTGTACCACTTCGGCCCGCAAGATCCGGCGCCCAAAGTCGTGTTGAAGTAAATCACGCGTCATCCAGGTAGCCGGAAACGCAACGCTTCTACTCTTGCCCCAACAGCAAATCCACCGCCCAGCAGCCGCGCACGTGCTCTCCCGGTTGGCGCAGATGGGCCAAAAGGCCGGCGTGAGTGCAGCCGGCCTGTTCCAGGGCATCGGCCAGCTTCGGCAGGCGGTCGAAGGCGCGTTCGTCGTAGATCGTCCGCGCCAGTTCGACCACGGCGGCGGTCAGCCAAGTTGGATCGGCGGCGACGGGGCGGAACAGGTTGCCAAAAAGTAGCGCGGTTCGCGAATTGGGGGAGGCCGTCGTCGACGAAATCTTCAATACCGTCGCGCGACGCGTGACGGATCGACTCCGAAAGTCCACAATAACGACGTCCGAGCGCCGCGTCATGGTTTCCTTCCATACTTTTCTTGATAATAGGCCAAGGTGGGATCGCCGGCGTCGTCTTCGTGCATGGCCGTGTCAACCAGTTCGGCGACTTGGCGCATATCCAGGCCTTGGTCATCGCTTACGAGGTTTCGCATGCGGTCAAAAAGGTCAGCGCCGACCAGTACATATCTATTTGATGCGCGGGTCGACTAGACGAGGTTCCGGGCTCGCGTCGAGGGCCCGCTATTGTTGTTCGGTCAGTTCAATCATAACTGCCTCCATTGCCGCATCCTATCAGAACGACCACTCGTTCCGCGATCCTATTCCTTGCCCAACTGCAAAGCAACCGCCCGCCCGCTCACTTGGCCCGCTTCCAGACCTCGTTGTACGGGTTGTCGTCGCCGATCCCGATCTGCGTGTACGTATCCCCTTCCACCTTGATCTTGAACTTGAACGACGTCTTGATGAGCTGGGCCGTGCTCTCGTTGGCGTACTCGATGTTCTCCGTGTAGGTGTCGCCGTCGACTGTGTACGTGCCGCCGTGGTGGAAGATGACCTTGCCGGTCTTCGGGTCCGCCTGAGTGATGAGCCAATGCCGCCCCGTGAAGAACTTGAGGCGGCCGCCGGATTCGGGCGGCTCGCCGACTTTGTCGGGCGTCCCGACCAGGATCCAGGTGCCGATCAGCTCCTTTGCCAGCTTGGCCGTTCCCGCCTTCCCATTGGGTTGCTGGTATCCGGCCCCGACCGAGAGCACGATTGCCGTCACGAGGAGGACGGCCGCCGCTCGGATGACGCGACGCTGCGTTGAGTTGTCCATCGTGAAGCTCCTGTCTTTTGGGGTTGCGAAATAAAGTCCCCTTCTCCGGCGAACTCGGATTCGAGCGCGCTCCAGTAAGCGAAATGGGCGCTCTCTCACGCCTGCGCGTAAAAGCGCAAGCTAATCAAAGCAGCGTTGCGTGCCCTTGTCAAGAAGCGTGAGTTATTCTTCCGCCTCGTTACCAAACTCCCTGCCGCCTCGGGCCGCAATGATAGAATAGCACTGATGACTTCAGCCACGGAGACAAGAAATGCCAACAGAAACCACGGACCTGACGTGTATTGTCGAACTTGCGCCGGGCGAGCAGCTGAGGTTGCCGCTCGAACTCGTGTCGAAAGTGGGTCCCGGTCGCTGGGTCGTTACGGTTCGTCCTGAGCCGGCCGGGGCGGTTCGCCGGCACGACGCCTTCCTAAGCGGCTACGCTCCCGAAGACGAGGGGCTGTACGATGATCTTGGCGGGTGAGTTCTGGTTGGCGAAATTTTGACTGTCGTACTGAGTCGCGTTTTTTTTCGTCTCACGGCAACTCGATGCACATTGCTTGATCCAGATTCACCATCAACAGTTTCTTGCCTCCGGGGTGGGCCAGGAACTGGAGCGTCGTGAGCCGGGGGCACCGTGAATCCAACACCTAGCAGAAGTTTGCGGAACTGGTAATCGAACAATCTCTGGCCGGTCGCATTGGCGACGATCAGATGTCGCTCGTGCGAATTCGCATAGATGTAGCCACCGGCCGGTTTCGTCGCGGGCGACTCCTGAGCTGACGCCGTCGCGACGACGGCAAGAACGAAAAGGACCAGAAAGGCCCAGCGAAGGCGCAGAGGGTGAGGCATGATGAGTTTCCTCGTGGCATTCGTTCGCCAACGCCGTCAGCACGAACACTGTCCTTCATCGCCACGACGACAGCGCTGCGACCGCTGGTGCCATTCTGGCCATCGATTTGGGCAAATTCAAGAGCGTCGCCTGTATCCACAAGTGCAGGTCAGACACTTTGGAGTGCGGCGCTATACCGCCGCTTTCTTTGAACTGCTGGAAGGCTCGACGCACCTGAAAAACAAAAGCGGCGGAAAAGCGCCGCATTCCACAGCGCTGTTGTTTGGCGGCGCCGCTCACCGGCGGCAACCGCAACAACGGAATCTCGCGGTGTCGCGCGCTGTGAAGTCGCTTCGCGACTCGTCGGCTTACCGCCTGCCCCGAAGAGAGGAAGATTCAGGGGAAAAAATCATCGACCATCCCTTGACGGCGCGGGCGATATATGGGTTCGCCTCAGGTTTCCCAACTCGTTGCGACCGCCAATTCGACATTCCTTGGCAAGTTGTATATTTCCTCGAAGATTCCCAAGGCCACCTCTGTAGCTACTTCAACGGAGCGAAAAGTCATGTTGAAAGCAAACTGCGGGTCCGTTGGTTTTCCCTCTAAGTCGAACATTTCCCGCTCAGCACCAGCGACCGCATGCTTCTTGAAATACGCGGCGGCCTTGTAGAATTCGGCCTCGGACATCGGTTGCCAGGGCAGGACTAAAAGCAATGGCTCGACGGCGGAGGCAGCAAATTGGACGAACTTGCCAGAGTCGTGCTCGATAACCACCCACGGGTTCTCGTCGCGCGGCTTGCCGAGAAGTGAGAACAAAGCACGTCTGATCAGGGCAGCGTTTTCCATTTGCTTGAAGGCGAACTGGTGAGTATGCTGACCGGCGCCGGTCAGCGTATGCAAGTGCCAGTCAGGCTACTTCGCCGCGCCGGTCAGCGTATGTAAGCGCCGGTCAGCGTATCAAATTCCAATTGGAAGCCAATCGGGCAGCGCTGTCAATTCTTCTTGTTTGACTGCCCTACTACTTACTCCACAGCCGAGAAATAAAGCGCTCGGGAGGTGCTACTCCTGGCACATACACGACCGCATCGACCACGCGCTCATCCCGGTCGTACCACACATGCAGCTCGTTTGCGACATGCAGTTCGTTTCCGCTTCCGGCGCATCTCCACACCTCGTCCCCTAACAGGACACCCACTCTGTGAAAGTAGGCCGAACCCCTCGGGTAAATGCCGGGAGGCCCGACGACGTCCCACACTTGCGCGCGCGTCATCCCGACTTCGACCGACTGAAGTCTCGCCAGCGGCAGGTTTTGCTTGGCGGGCCAGAAAAGCCAGCCGATAACCACGATGGCGATGGAGGCCAATACGACCGACATCACGGTCGTTAGAATCACACGCTTGGGCCGGTTGGATTGCATGCGATTCAGCCTCCGGCGCCGCCGTGCGCGCTCCGGCAGCCGAGTAGGCGCTGGTACCACCGGCTGCTCGCTTCGACATTGGTCACGGCGATGAGGGGTTGGGGACGCATCCAAACCTCTACCCGGTGGCAGTCGGTCAGAATCGGAGTTCTAACCCACGCCGCTGAATTCACCGCTTACATGCAATTTGAAATTTCCAATTTGCAATTTTCAATTTGAAATGACTCTCTTGAGACGCCACGGCACCTGGTCCTTGTCGGAGAACTCCTTGGGAACGGCGTATGCCGATTTGATGCAGAAGGTCAGCGTGTCACCCTCGATCTTGTGAATTGCATAGGTGTAGTTAAGGGCGGTGTCGGTTCCGCGTGGTCTGCCGGACGGTCGAACGTCCCAGAAGGCAATGTCCCCACCTGGAAAGGCGGCCGGTCTGACGGACAGGACAAAGGTCTCCTTGCGGGCTGGTTCCCGGACGTGGACCTCGTTCCCCTTGAACTCCAGCACCACGCCTTTCTCTTCCGGGCGTTCCACTCCGTTTTTCGTGGAAGTCACTGTGGTCCAGGTGCCTTGCAGCTTGTGCTTGTCCGCCTCAAACTTAGTCTTGGCGAGATCCGCTTTTTTCGACTCGCCCTTGTCCTCGTTCTGTTCCGCTTTGACCTCTTGGCCTGCTGCCCACAGATTTCGCATATACAGTCCTCCTCCGAAGGCGGTCATTCCCAGCAGCAGGAGCACGAGCGTTAACGACTTGAGCCTGTTCATGAACATGGTTTTCACCATACCTTCTGTAAGTGCGGCGACCTTGGCCGAAGCGGCGCTGGCCACCGTTTTTCCAGCCGCGACGCCGGCCGCCGCTTCCACAGTGGAAGCAACCAGGGCCGACCCCGCCGGCGCACTGCAATCGGCAAGGAGAACCGCGGACAACGCTGCGGGCAAGACGATGCCGCGTCCGTTCAAGCGGCGGGCAAGGGCGATACGCGCCTCCTCCAGCCGCCGCCGCAGCGTGCTCTTGCTCCAGGCCAATTGGTCGGCCGCTTCATCCTGTGTCCGGCCTTCCAGGTAACACAGGATCAAGGGCTGCCGCCATTTCTCCGGGAGTTTGCCGAGCTCGGCATCGAGCGCCAGGCGCAGCTCCTTCCAGGTGACATCGTCGGGCGGCACGGATTTAGGCAAGAGATGTTCGTGTTCGTGCCGCCGCCGTCCCGCGGCTTGCGCTTTGGCTTTGAGCGCTACGCGGTGCGCCACACCGTGCAGCCAGCTTGCCAGGGAGGACTGCTTGCGGACGGTGCGCAGTTTCCGGGCGAGCACCAGGAACGTGGCCTGGAAAGCATCTTCGGCGTCTTGTGTGTGCTGCAAAACGCGCCACGAGACGCGATAGACCATCGGACCGTGGCGCTCGACGATGGCGCCAAACGCCGCCTCGCTGCGTCCGGCCAGCGCCTCTTCGACTAGCTTCCGATCGGAATGGTCATCCAACGTTTGGGCCGCCATGCCGCGCAACAGACGTTGGAAGAAACGGCTCAAGTTGGTCGTGGCCATGCTTGTGCCTCGCCGCGATTGGTTCTCCGGAAAGTAGCTCCAGCAGAGCGTCAGATGTGTTCAGTTTTTTCGGATGGAATCGCAGCCGGGGAATGCACATTGCGCCGGCGCGGCTACGTCGACCATTCGCCACTGTTCCACGGCGGATGAAACATCACGTCGCGCGGCTCTAACATGACCCACTCGAATACCGGACCGTTTTCTTCAGGTTGGGAAGTCTCGTAAATCAATCCGTGCGTTATCCCATCGACAATCAACGAGAACGGCTTGACCTTGATATCACACCTTTTTGGCCCTTTTTTTCGCAAAGGATCAAACATCTTGTGGATCGCTGCGTCAGCCTTTTCACAAGCGTTATCCTTGCCCTCGATGTCGTACCCGCCCAGTTTCACCTCGCTTCGAAGGTGATTCCCTTCCGAATCGAATTCATGGAGAACGGCTAACCAGCGCTTCACCTTGCGCCATTCTTGGTCGCGGTCGAAGACATAGCCATCCGGAACGGCGCCTGTGACGAAAGTCATGTACTGCGTTCCGTCCTTCAATCGGCCCACGAAATCGATAGGACCGTCAGCAGGGATGCGCAGCATGTCAGGTGGACCGTACAACGCATTTTTCACGGTTTACTCAGCGCGGCCTAGTCCTCTCCAAGTGCCCGCCGCACTTGATTGTAGAACACTGTCCACTGCCGCTTGGGGATGGCGCCCTCATGGATGTCCTCGCCGCTCTGCTCGTCATACAGTCGCCAGCCGAGGAACTTGGCGATGGCCAGGGCGGTCGGGAAGTAGTCGCGCTCCGGGGTGTCGCCGAGGTACGCATACGGGATGTGAAGCCGGACGCAGTTGGTCTTGGGCCCGCTCTCCGACAGTTCGTCGTCGAATTCGCCGTCCGGGCCAATGTACTCGAGGTCGATCTCCATCCAGCGGGACGGCGGGTCATCGAGTACGAATCCGCGCGCACCGTTTGACCGGACGCTGGGAAGTTGGCCGATAAACGTCATCACGCGGCCGACCTCGGCGGAGCGGCTGAACTCATCGTCCGGCTTGATGGTCAGGTCATAGCTCATCGGCACAGTCCTCCGACTCCAGGTCAGTCCTTTACCAGTATTCCGGCGCGTACTCAATGACCGATACAAGATTCCCATCGGGATCTCGAAAGGAGACAACATATCCAAAACCATGGTCGGTCGGCCCGGTCACTTTGACGCCGCGGGCGGATAAGCGTTCGACCACGGCCTTCAAGTCTGAAGTGCTGAAGATGACGATCGGGCTCTGGGCGTTGCGCGTTGGAACTCCCGGCCAACCGCCGTCTGCGGAGTGGATAGCGAAGTGAACATCGCCGAGAGAGTAACCGTAGTGCAGAGGTATGCCGTTGTGCATCTCCTCTTCAAGCGGCAGGCCGAGAGTTGCTCTGTAGAATTCGCAGAGTTTTTTCGGGTTCGGGCTGATGAGCAGGATGGCGGTTACATCATCGATCAGCATCTTCGCACGCGGCTTGGGCGTTCTCGTCGCCTTTCTGGCAGCCGCGCGGCGCTTCGGAGTCAGCGCTGCTTTCTTGGCTACGGACGATGCCATTTCTCAATCTCCTTGTCATATGGTCGGGTCAGGTCCGCTGCAGCTAACGAAGTAGCTCACCCGCGGCAGCCGCTGGTGAGACGTAATGTCTCGAAAAGCCGTGATGCGGCCGCCGTCGGGTGCTGCGGGTGGTTCGGCATTACACCTGCGGTGGCCGCTGGTCATTCAATGTTGAGTCCAGTCCAAGCTCGTCGAAGGGCGACCGCAATCCAAAGATTCGAGTAGTCAGATAAAGCAGGGACCCCACAAGCAGTATTGCTGCCCCTGGCAGAAGCACCACAGCGAGCCATTCCCACTCTTGAACCACTGGCCGAAACAGTGGTGTCCCGATCAACACAAAGGCCAACAGGCCCCAACGAAGGAAAAACAAGTCTATTCCCGAAGCACGATCGCGGCGCCAGGCCAGGAGTGAGGCCGAGCAAGTCCAAAACAGGAGGGACGCCAACGTACCTGCATTTTGGGTCGTCCCACCGTCCAGTGCTGAACCGGTAATGAACCACGCGAGAAGTTGGATCACGGACGCGTGAACCCCAAACCGTCGCGGTACTTGTTCGTGCTGAGTCACCTCGCTCACCCTCCCCTCCGACAGCCGCTGAGGCCTACTTTCTGACTGCCGAACTTCTGATTGGAGCGCGCCCCAGAAAGCAAAAGGCGCGATCTATCAAGGCTACGCTCTCTAGCGCAGTCCAATCAAATCACCAGTGAGTGCCGTTGTCAAGAAGCGAGCACTTCGAAGCGCGGGCGTCGAGTAGCTCGTCCCGGGCTTCAGTTGCCGCCTGAGCGTGAATTCGAACAACCGCAGTGATAGAATAGCATGGATGGCTTGATCCACGGAGTCAAGAAATGCCAACAGATACCACGGACCTGACGTGTATTGTCGAACTCGCGCCGGGCGAGCAGCTGAGGTGCCGATCGAACTCGTGTCGAAAGTGGATCCCGGTCGCTGGGTCGTTACGGTTCGGCCCGAGCCGCCGACACATCCGGTTCGCCGGCACGACGCCTTCCTGAGCGGCTACGCTTCCGAAGACGAGGGACTGTACGATGATCTTGGCGGGTGAGTTCTGGTTGGCACGCCGCTGAATTCACCGCTTACTTCGCGCGGGGCTCGAATTCAGAGCCGCGCCCGTGAGGAAGCGGGAGCAGTCGAGGACGCTATCCGCTTCCTTACGGGCGCGGCTCTGAATTTCAACACGGCGGGAAACACGCTGCGCTAAAGGCCGTGAACGGACCTAGGCGGCGTTCCTTCTCCTACGCGGCGTCGTATTCGCCCTTTTGCATTGCAAGCGCCCGCGCCTCGATCTGGTCCATCCAGCGCGCGACCTTTACTTCGCCCTCGCTCATGAGGTTTTCGGCGAGCTTTTGGCCAGGCAGGAGCCAGTAGTCCTTTTGCTTGGGCGTGAAGGCGTGCACGCGTTGGCTGCTGATCTTGAGCTTCTTGACGGCGCGGTCGAGCGTGCGCCGGGAAAAACCTTGTTCTTGGGCAGCCGCGCGGACTTGGCCCGACACGCGCGGACCGTCTTTCAAAAAGTTCTGCAAAAACGCGCATGCCCGCAGGCGGTGTGTGTACCGGATGACGCCCGTCAAATCGTCCGAGACGTGGCGGCTTTGACCGAGCCACTCCACTCGCGCCTGTCCTGCCGCGTCCCGCTTGATGGCGTAAGCCAGGCTCGGCTGCAACTCGTCGTGGTTGTTCTTCACCTGGGCCAGCACCACCTTGTCCGGCGCATCGGGGTTGCTGCCCACGATCCAGGTCGAGCGGCAAATGGCGTTAAACGCGATGCTGTAACTGCCGCGATACAAGGCTTTGCCGCCGACGCGCTTGTTGGGGTGCCGCGCCATGATCACGCAGCAATGGTATTCTTCGGCCAACCGCGCCAAGGGCGCCAGCGCTTGCCGCACGTGCTGATCGCTGGCCGGCGACACTCCGGGATCGAGGAAGCCGAACAAGGGATCGATCACGATGAGGCGCGCCCCGGTCGCCTCCACGCGTTCACGGAAGATTTCGATCTGGGAAGGGAAGTACGGCCACGGTTCGCCCGGCCGATGTTGCCAAAGGTGAACGCGGTCCAAGTCCGCGCCCAAGGCGTCCAGCCGCGGCCGCAGAGCATTGTGCGGCTGGTCCTCGCTGCTCAAGTACAGCGCGGTACACGGCCCCGGACCGGCGGCGCCGTCGGGCAGCTGCCGGCCTGTGCTGAGCCGGGCGCACAAGTCGAGCAGAACGTAACTTTTGCCCAGCCCGGGATCGCCGTCCAGGATGTAAAGATAATCGAAGGCGAAACGACTTTGCCAAAGCCAATGGACCTTTTCGGACTGGATCTGACTGGCTGGTAGGAACGGCATGGCGCTCTCCGAAGATGAAGCATTCGCAGATTCCGTAGCGGAATTCGCAAGAATTCCGATCCGCGGACAATGGTCCCCCCCTCTATCCGTATTATAGACAAAAGTGCTCATGAACGCAAGACCAGTATAAAAACCGAGCGGGGGTATCCCTGTGCACGAGTTGGCATTGACGATGAAATGTGTTTTCTTAACTTGTTTCCGAACAAACGTTTACGTCGCGGCTCTCGTGAGTGCCACATGGCTTAAAAATGTGGCACTGACGATACGTCAGTGCCACTTGAGCTACGGATTGTCAACTCACCGTTTCACCCGGATCGGAAACGGCGGCCGCTGATGCCTCTGCGGCGGGTTTTTCTCCAACTCGGCGAGCACGATTTGGATGGCGCGTTCCAATTGCGGGTCGCGGCCGGCGAT
>JAKEHV010000135.1 GCA_022614915.1 Gemmataceae bacterium
ACGACCGAGGCGACCGGCGCCGACCGGGCCAGGTTGCGCAATCCAGACCTGATTCGCAAGACCGTGTGGAGTTATGACGCCACGGAATATGTGATCTTTTGCCGGCCGGGGACCAAAATCGTGCCCGGCAATCACGAATTGCGCAAGAAAGAATTCCCGGAAGTCTATTCCATCATCGAAGCGGATCGGCGCAGGCAGATGGACGCGACGTCGATCAGCAAAGCCCGCTTGCAGCAAGCGCTGCGCGGGAATTGACTTGTTCCGAGTGATCGCTACTGAATCCCTTCCTGCTCGATCTCGATCACCGAGCGGGCACGCAGCTCGCGGACGATGCGGCGGTATTCGCGCTCGGCGAGCTGGTTGCGCAGCTTTGCGCGGATGAGGTTCTGCGTCTTGTCGTCCAGGGGAACCAGACCGGCGCGTTCGCGCTTGAGCACGCGGACGATATGGACGCCGGTGGACATTTCAACGACGGGGCCGATTTCGCCTTCACGCAGACGGAATAGCACGTCTTCCACTTCTGGCGGCCGGATCTCGCCGCGGCGGCTGCCCAGGCCTTCGCCGCCCCGGAACTTGCTGTCGCCTTCGTCGTACTCAATGAGCTTCGCGAAATCGTCGGCGGTCCGGCACTGGGCGATCAAGGCTTCGGCGACGCGGCGCGCGTCGGCTACGGTCGGATGCTTTGTTCCCACGGCGATGAACACATCCTGCCACTTAACAGTATCAACCTTCTGAAACTCGTTCAGGTGCGTATCATAGTATTCCTTCACCTCGGTCGGCCCGATTACCGATTGCAGGTTGGGAAATATGCGGCTGCGCATGTATTCGGTTGAGATCAACTCACGCTCCATCTGCCGCTTGAGAAGGTTTTCCATCTCGCGGAGCTGATCCTCGGGGATGCCTTTGCTCTCGCGGATGGTCTTGAGCTGCTTGTCGTATTCCTGCTGGGCGATGCCTTTGAGCTTATCGAGGGCGCGCGGGTTGATCTTCTCCAGGCGCTTGACGGCGTCCTGGTAGGCGACTTCCATGTCGATGAGCTTGTCCAGGGTTTGGTTATAGGCTTCGGCGAGGCGCTCGGAGCGCTGCGGCTCGGACATGGTTTGCAGATCGCGCCAGGCGCCGCGCGGAATCATCTGGATCACTTCTTCGTCGAAGAGCGGCTTGCCGTTGACATAGGCGCGAACGCTGACGCGTACGCTCTTGGCGGCCGCGGTCAGGCTAGCTTGTTGCGTTCCCGGCAACGGAGGCGGCGGCAGGACGGGCGGACGACCTGTTTCCTTGTCGCCTTGCTGCAAACGCGCCAAGCGCGGCGCAGCCTCGCGCGTCAGGTCAGCGGACAGCGGCCCGTCAAGCTCGACCAATCCTTCCCGGACAGTCGCGCACCCGGTCAATAACACCACGAGCGCAATGCCCCCGGCCGCAAGCCTTCCCTGGCTCATGTTGTCCCCACTTTGAAACGCAGAGAACGCAGAGGCCGCTGAGAAGAAAGTTGAATCGCCGACTATGCCCATTCTTCTCTGCGCTCTCTGCGTCCTCTGCGTTTCTAAGAATCGAAAATCAACAATCCAAAATCTCTATACCCGGCGTTGCGGCAAACGCAAGAGATGTTTGAGAGACAGGTAAAGAGCGAGGGGCTCCAGCTCGTCGGGCAGGAGGCGAAAGTAGGCGGAGGCAGCATCGACGATGCGCAGGCGCGGGCCAGTGCGGTTCTCCAGACGCTGTATCTTGCGCGGATTGCGGTATTCGAGCACCACGTCCACCTTGCGCGCCTCCTCGCCGTTGCGCTCGACCGCTGCCAACTCCGTGATTTGCTTGCCCTTTGCCTCCAGGAAAATGTGCGCGATCTGCCAGCGCGTGGCCAAAAGCCGCAGCTCCGCCAGTCGCAGCAGCCAAGCGACGGCTTCGGGGGGCGGCCCGAAGCGGTCGCGCAGTTCCCTCTTGAAGTCCTCCAGACGCTCGAGCCGGCGGATGCGCGCCAGCCGGCGATAGACTTCGATTTTCTGCTTTTGCCCGGGGACATAGTCGCGCGGCAACAGCGCGGGCCAGGGCAGGTCGATGTCCACTTCCAGATGCGTGCGCACCGGCATGTTCTTCTTCGACCGGACGGCGTTCTCCAAAAGTTGGCAATAAAGCTCATAGCCGACGGCGGCGATGTGGCCGCTTTGCTGCGTGCCCAAGATGTTGCCCGCGCCGCGGATTTCCAAATCGCGCATGGCGATTTTGAAGCCTGCGCCTAGCTCCGTGAACTCTTCGATGGCCTTCAGACGCCGCGACGCGTCCGGCGTGATCGCCCGCTCGCTGTCCAATAGGAGGTACGCGTAGGCCCGGTGCTTGTACCTGCCCACCCGGCCACGCAATTGGTGCAAGTCCGCGAGGCCGTAGATGTCCGCCTGATTGATAAAAATGGTGTTGGCGTTGGGAATGTCCAGGCCGCTTTCGATGATCGTGGTCGCGACCAGAATGTCCGCTTCGCGGCGGACGAACTTCGACATAGACTCTTCCAATTCATGCTCGTGCAGCTGTCCGTGGCCGATGACGATGCGCGCTTCGGGCACGATCCGCTGCAACTGGTCGGCGATGTCGCGAATGTTGAAGACGCGGTTGTGCACAAAGTAGATTTGCCCTTCGCGATTGAGCTCGCGCAGAATGGCGTGGCGGACGAGCTGCGGATCGAAGCGCACGATGCGTGTTTCGATGGACAGGCGGCCTTGCGGCGCCGTTTCCAGGTTGCTGATGTCGCGGATGCCCAAGAGCGACAAGTGCAGCGTGCGCGGAATCGGCGTCGCGGTCAGCGTCAGCACATCGACCATTGTCCGTAGTTTTTTCAGCTTGTCCTTGTGCTCGACTCCGAAGCGCTGCTCCTCGTCGATGATGACCAGGCCCAGGTCCTTGAAACGGACATCGTTGGATACGATGCGATGCGTGCCGATGATGATATCGATGCTCCCCGCGCCTAAGCGTTCGAGGATGCGGCGCTGCTCGCCGTGCGTGCGAAATCGGCTAATGCTGTCCACGACGAACGGATACTCGGCCAGGCGCTGGCTGAACGTGCGAAAATGCTGCTCGGCAAGCACGGTGGTGGGGACGAGGACCGCGACTTGCCGGCCATTGTCAACTGTCTTAAACGCGGCCCGGATCGCTAACTCGGTTTTGCCGTAGCCCACGTCGCCGCAGACCAGGCGGTCCATGGGCCGGGTGCGTTCCATGTCGCGCTTGATCTCGCCCATGGAGGAGAGCTGGTCCGGCGTCTCCTCGTAGGGGAAGGCGCCTTCGAACTCGCGTTGCCAGTCGCTGTCCGCCGGAAGGGCGATGCCGGGCTGGGCCTCGCGCACCGCTTGCAGATCGATCATTTCGCTGGCCAAATCGAGCACGGCGGCTTCGACGCGCTCTTTCTTCCTAGCCCAGCTCGTGCCGCCTAGCTTGGAAAGCTCGGGCTCAGCCTTGGCGCCGCCGACGTATTTTTGCACCAGGTCGATCTTGGTCGCCGGCACATAGACGCGCGTGCCGCCGGAGAATTCGAGGATCAGGTGCTCTTCGGCCTGGCCATGCTTTTCCAGTATGTGCAAACCGCGATAGCGGCCGATGCCATGTGCAAGGTGCACGACCAGATCATCTTCCTTAAGCTCCAGGAAGCTGTCGATGGCGCGGGTTTCCAAGCGCCGCCGCGGCAACACTTGGCGCACCTGCTCGCGGCAGAACAGCTCGTGGTCGCCGAGGACGACGATCCCGGTCATCTCGTTTACCAGCCGAAAGCCCGCGTGGACGTAACCCAGCACGAGGCGCAGGCGGTCGGACTGTGCGAGTAGGCCGGCGGCGAGCACATCGCCCAGGCGTTTCTTCTCCGCTTCGTTGTGGCAAGCGATGAGGACGAGGTCGTTGGCCGCGGCGCTATCCAACTCGTCGCGCAGCTTGGTCACGTCGCCGCTGAAGCGTTCCACCGACTCGACGCGCAAATGGCAAACGGTTTCCACGCTGCCGGTCGGCAAAGCGCACAGGTGCACGTTGGGAAACTGCGTCAGGAATTGGAACACGGCCGGTATGGAGAAATGGCCGGCCACTTCAGCGACGCGCTCCAGATAGAATTTGCCCTGCTCTTGCAGGTCGCCTGGCTCGACCAGCACCGTCCAAGTGTGCGTGGACAGATAGTCGCAAAGATGACCTGTCAATGTAGTAGGCACACTCCGTGTGCCGTTCTCGCCCGACGGCACACGGAGTGTGCCTACTACATGCGCCGTAATCTCGACCGCGCTCGTTTCTCCCAAGCTCCGCTGCGTATCCGGAGAGAATTGGCGAATGGACTCGATCTGGTCGCCTAAGAATTCGATGCGGTAAGGCGCATCGGCGTCGGGAGAGAACACGTCGAGGATGCCGCCGCGCCGGCTGAATTCGCCGGGGATCTCGACCGCTTCCATGCGCTGGAAACCGCGCTCCACCAGCCAAGCGCTTAAGTCTTCGGGAGTAATCTCCTGCCCGACGCGTAGTCGCTTGCGTTGTTTGGCGAGCTGGTCGCGACTGGGAACCGGCTGCAAAAGCGCTTGCAAAGTAGTCAGCAGGAATCGCGGCGGCGAATCGCCTTCCAGTTGCCGTAAGATGCGCAACCTTTGCCCGCCGATTTCGTCGAGAACAGTTTCCTGGTTGGGCAGCGCATCCCAAGCGGGAAAGACGTGCGGCCGCTCGCCGGTGAAACTGACAAGGTCGTCGGCCCAGGGATCGAGATCGCGCGGATGGGCCAGCACGATAAGGACAGTCCGTTCCGCGCGCACTCCTAGCGCTGCGGCAGCCAGCGCCGCCGAGGATTTCCATGCTCCGTCGATGGTCGCGGCCCGACGCTGGGACAATGCCTCCAGCACCGCCGCGAAGCCCTCGCTGCCCTCCAGCCAAGCCGGCAAGTCACGCAGCCCAGCCGGCAGGGCAAGCGACAAATCCGGGGTGGGCATGCCGTCATTCTAACAACTAGAAAGTCATTCCGTTGAGAGAGCTTTGCAACGTAATTGCTGTGCAAAATGCTGTGCAAATCGATCACACCCCCCCCTTGGTCGAGTGTCCAATACGAGTCGATCTTGTAACATCAACGGGCGCAAACGGTTGCGGCAGTGGCCCAAGCGCAGCGAAAACTGGAACTGACATCAATCGTGTTCGGCTCATTGTTTGCATTGTAGCGAGAGTTGCGATAGGTTTGCCGCTGGAGTCGTGTTGCAGTCGTGTTGGAATCGTCGAGTGGTGGCGGC
>JAKEHV010000020.1 GCA_022614915.1 Gemmataceae bacterium
CCCACAAGCGCCGCTCCGCTGGTGCTTCTTGGGAAGGCGCGGAGGGCTTGCCGACGAGGCGCCGCCAAAAAGAAAATGTTCGTTCGAACATGTTGACCTCGCTGAGTGACGCATCCTGCCGGGCGCGGCTTGGACAGCCTGTCCGACGCGAAAGCGCGCACCTTCTCACCCCAAACCCTAGGTCAAAGCACGGTTACTGTCAAACCGCGAAAAAGCTGTCAACACGAGCCAGACGCGCAAGCAAATGCAAAGTTGAAGCGAGCGCGAAACGTAAACGATGGATGTCAATATGGAAACAGGGAGAAGAGTGGAGCCGACGGGGATCGAACCCGTAACCTCCAGAATGCCATTCTGGCGCGCTCCCAGTTGCGCCACGGCCCCAAAATCCAAAACCCACGCGGAGCGTGGGGACTACTCTAGCAACGGAAGGTTTTTCTACATTATAAAGGATAAACTCCAGAGTCAATGCCGGTGAAACGTCGCCTGATCTTCTTGGTTCTCAAATATGCACTCGGGCTGGGCCTGTTGGCTTACGTCGTTTGGGCAAACTGGAACATCGAACAGGACGGCATCCAGGTCGGCATATCCAGCATCGGCCAGCGCGATTTCTATTGGCCGGCCTTTCTGGCCGCGGTGGGCATCGGCGCCGCTAGCATACTGTTGACGTTTCTGCGCTGGTACTATTTGGTTCGCGCCCAGGGTCTACCGTTCACTAAATCGAGCGCGCTGCGGCTGGGACTGATCGGCTTCTTTTTCAGCACGTTCCTGCCCGCTTCGGTCGTGGGCGGCGACATCATCAAAGCCGCCTTTATCGCCAAGGAGCAAAGCCGGCGCACAGTTGCCGTCGCTACGGTGCTCATCGATCGCGCCGTCGGTTTGTGCGGCCTCATTTGGCTGGTAGGCATCCTCGGCGGTTACTTCTGGGGCACGGGCTTGTTGTCCGATTCGGCAACCAGTGCCGCGGCCAAGTTGATTCTCGAGACGATCATCGTCGGCGCCGCAGCCTTGATGGGCGCCAGCATTGTATTCTGGATCGTGCTCGGGACCCTGTCGCGCGAGCGGTCGGAAGTGTGGGCCGACACGCTCCGCCGCATCCCCAAAATCGGCGGCTCCATCGCCGAACTATGGCGCGCACTGTGGATGTTCCGCTATCAGGCGCGCACCGTTTACCTGACGCTGGGGATGGCCATCGTCGGTCACTTGGGCTTTGTGCTCGTCTACTACTTTTCATCGCGCACGTTGAACGAGCCGCACGCGTTGCCATCGCTGGAAACGCACTTTCTCATCGTGCCTGTGGGCATGGCGATCAAGGCCGGGTTTCCCGCACCGGGTGGAATTGGGGGCGGTGAATATGGATATGGCAAGTTGTACGAAGTGGTTGGCTTCCTATTCGCCGCTGGTGTGCTCGGCTCCCTGGTGCAACGCTCCATCGAGTTGGCGCTGGGGATGATTGGGTACGTGTACTATTTGAACATGAAAAAACGGGATGCGACTTTTCGGGAGTCCCTGGAGAATGATGACAAAGCAACAGAGTCGGCCTGATTCATCGCTTCGCGTTCGGAGAATCCGTGGGGATTTCTTGAGCGCGAAACGATAAATCAGACCACCTGCGACAATTACCCAAGATTCACATACACCGTCTTGACCTCGGTGTAGTTCTCCAAGGCGTATTCGCCGAGTTCACGGCCAATGCCGGACATCTTGAAGCCGCCAAAGGGCGCCGCCGCGTCGAACACGTCGTAGCAGTTGATCCAGACGGTGCCGGCGCGGAGGCTATTGGCCAGGCGATGGGCTTTGTTGATGTCGCGCGTCCACACGGCAGCGGCCAATCCATAGAACGTTTTGTTGCCGCGCCGGACCACTTCGTCCATGTCCTTGAAGCGCAAGATGTTCATCACCGGGCCAAAAATCTCTTCCTTGGCGATCTTCATATCGTCCTTGACGTCGGTAAAAACGGTCGGCTCGATGTAATAGCCTCTTTCGCCGACGCGGTTGCCGCCGATGAGCATCTTGGCGCCTTCCTTTTGGCCGGCATTGATGTAGCCCATGATGCGGTCGCATTGCTCTTGCGAAACTTGCGGTCCCTGTTCGGTTTCCGGATCGAACGGATCGCCGAGTTTGCGCGACTTGGCTTTCTTGAGCATCTTGTCGACGAATTGGTCGTGGACCTTGTCCTCGACGAAAACGCGGCTGCCGGCGCAACAGCACTGCCCCTGGTTGAAGAACAATCCAAAGTAAGCGCCTTCCACGGCGGCGTCGAGGTCCGCGTCGGCGAAGACCACGTTGGGGCTCTTGCCGCCGAGCTCGAGGCTGACGCGTTTGAGGTTGCTTTTGGCGGCGGCCTCCATGACGAGCTGGCCGGTGGTGTATTCGCCGGTGAAGGCGACTTTGTCCACGTCCATGTGCGCGGTCAGCGCCGCGCCGGCGGTCGGACCGTAGCCGGGAATGATATTGATCACGCCGTCCGGGAAACCGGCTTCCTGCGCGAGCTGGCCGACGCGCAGCGCCGTAAGCGGGGTTTGCTCGGCGGGTTTGAGAATGACGGTGCAGCCGGTGGCCAACGCCGGGCCCCACTTCCACGCCTGCATGAGCAGCGGAAAATTCCAGGGGATGATCTGGCCCACGACGCCGACCGGCTCGTGACGCGTGTAGCAGAAGAACGGCCCTTCCACCGGTATCGTCTTGCCGTGAATCTTGTCCGCCCAGCCGGCGTAGTAACGGTAGCACTTGATGGTCAAGGGCAAGTCGGCGGCGATCGCGTCGCGATAGGGTTTGCCGTTGTCCAGCGACTCCAAGGCGGCGAGCTCTTCTTGGTTTTCTTCAATCAAGTATGCCAGTTCATTGAGCAGTCGGCCGCGCTCGGAAGCGTTCATCTTCGGCCAGGGACCTTCCTCGAACGCTTTGCGCGCGGCTTTCACCGCCAGGTCCACGTCGGCTTTGTCCCCTTCGGCAACCTGACAGATGGTTTCACCGGTCGAAGGGTTGAGGGTGGCGAACGTCTTGCCGGATACGCTGTCCAGCCATTTGCCGCCGATCAAGAGAGGCTGGTCCTTGACCTGAGGCGGCTTGATGGTGCGCGGTTTGGGTGCTGCGGTTGCGGTGGCCATTGTTCGTTCTCCTGGGACGCGAAAAGAAAGAAAGGAGGCGATCCTCACGCCCCCTTTCCCCGAAATCGGATTGTCGCACCACCGCGAAGAATGTCAAGTCTTTGGCGTGGTCATTTGGGTTTTACCGGGATGCGGCCCGGCTTGGGCTTGAACTCTTCCGGCTTTTCCGGCGCATTGGAGCAACCGCCGGCCAACGCCAAGACAAAGACAAACAGAACAAGACTCAGGCAATATCGAAGCATGGGATCTCCGCGACGCAGTTGCGCACTTGTACCGAAAACAATTCAGCGTTGAGCGCGTTACGGTAGTTCGTTGACTTCGCCACCCAAGCGTGTGGAAGCGGCATTCATCGAACGCTGGCTTGCCGAGTAGGTCACGAAGCGAACCGAACCGTCGGCCAACAGGAAATTGCCGCCGCCCGTGTGCAGGCTCCAATAATGCCAGCGATGTTCGTCAATCGGGTCATTAAGTGAGCCTGGACGCCAAATATCGCGAACAGCCTTGGTTCCCAGCGGATCTTTGATTTCATTCACTCCAAGAACCACGTCGGTAGCGCCGAAATACGGGGCATCGCCGCTGCCGGCAAACCACCAGCCATATTCCGAGGTATAAGACGGCGGCCTCTCGCCAACAAGAAATGTGTTGCTGGTGCCGTCCGAAATACCAGTCATTTTCACCCGGCCATTGACATGGAGGATGCCGTTGAATGCCAACTGATCCGTTCCACTCACGCCAAGGTAGTCTGTCAGGGCTACTTTGTCGGGTCCATACTGCAGGATGATCTCGCCGCGTGTGTCCGATGGGCAGATGTAAATCTTGATGGAAGTCTCGTTAACGGGATGCTGCCACCATGGCCAAGCTTTGTAATTGACCAGCCTGTGGACGTTGTCTTGTTCGATGTGCGGCAGGATTCGCGCCATCCAGCTGATAAACCAATTCGAGTCTTTCGCCGGCGGCGGCGGAAGCGACGCGTAATAGGTCGGCGCGCTATGCGCGGGTGGAAAATACTTGTACGTGTCATGGAAGCCGTGCAAAGCCAACCCCATTTGCTTGAGGTTGTTGATGCACTGCGTGCGCGCTGCAGCCTCGCGCACCTTCTGGACTGCCGGCAGCAGTAACCCGATAAGAATCGCAATAATGGCAATGACCACAAGGAGTTCAATGAGAGTGAACCCCTTTCTACGAGGCAATGCGAGTCGACACATGATTAACCTCCAAAGGTAGCGAAATGAGAAAGTAATCCTTGTGCATGCAAGGCAAAGTCAGCTAGAGAGGAATTGTGCAAATACTACCCTGGGCGAATTCTAACAGCGAGTCCGACAATGGCCGGCGAGTCCAACAATGGTTTGATAAGCCACTTCTTCTAAGAGCGAGCAACGCCGGAACCTCAACCTACCTGAGAAAAATGCTAAACGATAAATCGAGAAAAGGAAGAAAAAAACGGAATTTTTCGAAAGATTCTTGGAAGCAAACCAGAAAACTACCCACTGCTACTGTCTTGGCAAGAATCGTATTAACGGCTCCAATGCATCTGCCAACTGGCTGAGTGGCACGTCGTACATGAGATCAGTCGCCACTACTGGGCTCGGGCCCGTCTTTCCGCCAATGCAAACATGGGCGGCATCAACGATTGCGCCGTCAACGCGGGATCGGCACCCTTGCAGACCAATTGTCGCCACCTGATGCAGCCCGCAGCTCGCCGGGCATCCCGACCAATGGATGGACAAGGGCAGCACCTTTTGCCCTGCCGTGCGGCGTTCCAGTTCGCGGGCCACGGCCATGGCGTAGCCTTTGGTTTCGATCAACGCCATGCCGCAATAGTCCGTGCCCGTGCATGCCACCAAACCGCGCATGATCGGCGAGGGAGCGTACGGCAGGTCGCGCAGGAGCGGTTCGTCCGCGAGCGCGCCGATGCGCTCTTCCGGCACGTTGGCAATAACCAAGTTTTGTCCAACCGTGACGCGCACTGTGCCGTCGCCGTAGCGCTCGGCGAGGTCGGCAACACCGCGCAGCTCGCGCGTCGTGATCCGTCCGACCGGGACGAGGAAGCCGACGTAGTGGGGAGTGCGTCCGGTTTCGACGTTTTTCTTCTGCGGATGAAAACCCAAATGGTCAACATGATTAACTTTTCGCACGTCGGTTCCGGATGGAACGAGCGGCTCACCCCATGTCTTTTCCACTTCGCGACGAAACCAACCGATCCCCCGCTCGTCCAAAAGAAAAGCGAGCCGGGCGCGATTGCGCTGGGCGCGCGGGCCGTGGTCGCGGAAGACGCGCGTGATGTCCGCACACAAACGCGCGGCTTCTTCGGGGCGGACAAACACGTCCAAGGCACTTGCGGGCCGATAGCCGCCGGAGCCTTGCTTGCCGCCGACCAATACGTTGAAACCATTGACTTGGGCGCCTTCCAGCTCGCGATACGCCGGGACGAGCGCGATGTCCTGCGTTTCGCTGTGGCAACAATTCTCCAGGCAACCGCTTATCGTCACGTTGAATTTGCGCGGCAGGTTTGTGAATTCCTTGTTGCCGAGGATGATGCTGTTAAACTCTTCGATCACCGGCGTGGCATCCAGCAATTCGTGCGGCGTCAGGCCGGCAACCGGACAGCCGCACACGCCGCGGACGTTGTCCATGCCGGTCTGTTTGCTGGACAGGCCCACTTCCTCGAGGCGACGCCAGATTTCCGGCACATCGCCGAGCGTGAACCAGCGCAGTTGGATTTGTTGGCGCGTGGTGAGGTCGCAAAAGCCTTTGCCGAACTCGTCGGAGATGTCGGCAATGAGGCGCAGTTGCCGGGCGTTGGTTTGGCCCGCGTTGAGCCGCAGCCGCAACATGAAATTGCCGGGCGTCGGCTTGCGAAAGAAGAGCCCGTGCCACTTGGCCCGCTGCTTGTCGTCTTCGGTCATTTCTTCCCAGGCGTTGCGGCTTGCCAAAGGCAGAATGTCCTCCAAGCTATCCAGGCCGTCCTTTTCCTTTTTCATGAGCTCGATCTTGTTCTTGGCGGTTTGCGCCGCGTTGCGAATGCAGATCGACGCGTCGTCGCCGAGCGCCGACGCCGCGTTCTGCATTTCCGGCTTCGCAAACAGCAAGTCGAACGGCGCTTCCGTAAGCGGCGTTGCCTCCAGGAACAAGCGCTTCAGTCGGCCGCAAAGGTCAGGCGCACCCAAGAGGATCGCCCCCACGAGCCGCCGATCTTTCACTACCAGCTTCCTGTAAACATCTTGGCTCGGATCCTGATGGCTGACAATCTCGTAGTCGCGGCCGGCAGCGTGGACCTCCCCCATCGAAGTGAGTTCCACGTCCATGACTTTGAGCGTTGTCGCCAGCCGTGAGCCGGTGTACGCCGCGTTGGGCTTCGATTTGCACAGCACGTCCGCCAACACGCGCGCCTGTTTGTAGACCGGATCGACCAATCCATACAGCACGCCGCGATGCTCCGCGCATTCACCGACGGCGTAAATATCCGGGTCGCTGGTGCACAGCTGATCGTCCACGACGATGCCCTTCTTCACGAGCAAGCCGGCCGCCTTGGCCTCGTCCACATTGGGCCGGATGCCGCAGCTCACGACCACCATGTCCGTCTCGAGCGTGCTGCCGTCCTCGAAGCGCAGCCCGTGCACCTTGCCCTCGCCCAAGAGCGCGGTCGTCTGCGTCGCCATTCGAAAATCAAGGCCGATTTTTTCCAGCTTGCGCCGCAGCGTGTCGGCGCCGGCCGCATCCAATTGATGGGCCATGAGGCGCGGCGCCGTTTCCACGACCGTCACTTCCAAGCCATGATTCAACAGGCCGCGCGCCGCTTCCAAGCCCAGCGGCCCGCCGCCCAGCACCACGGCCCGGTCGCAATCTTGTGCATATGCGCCGATGGCGGCGCAGTCTTCCAGCGTTCGGAAAAGAAAAACGCCTAGTTGCCGCGTCCCGTCGATCGGCGGCACATAGGGCCGCGATCCTGTGGCGAGAATCAAGTAGTCATAAGGCTCGGAAACCTTGCCGCCGGCCCCAACGACGACGCGCTTTCCCGGATCGATCGACTCCACGCGCACACCGGAGTGCACGAAGACATTGCGGTCCTTGTACCAATCCAATGGATTCAGCCAGAGCCTGGTCGGATCGGCCCGGCCCGCGAGCACAGAGGTCAACAGGATGCGATTGTAGGTGCCATGCGGCTCCGCGCCGAACATGCGCACGTGAAAGCGCTCGGGAGTGCGCGCCAGAATCTCTTCGACAACCTTGGCGCCCGCCAGGCCGGTGCCCACGACGACGATGGTCGACTTCGTTGCCATCGAGATCATGTGTTGCCCTCGTCAACTACTCAGCAAGGTAAACACGGCGCCGCGCCAGTTACGCTTCTACGCTTGTTGGCGCTTCGCGCTCCGCGCTCCACGCGCCGCCCTCCACGCCGGCCGCTTTGCCGCCTTGGCCGACAAACACCCCTTCCCAGGCTCGGGCGGCGTAGACGAGCGCGATGGCGCTGGCCGCACTTGCCAGTCCAAAGAGCACGAAGCCGCCTGCGAAAGAGCCCGTCAGATGCTTGAGTCCGCCCAGCAGTGTCGGCAGGAAAAAGCCGCCGAGGCCGCCGGCCGCCCCGACGATGCCGGTCACCACGCCGATTTCTTTCGGAAAGCGCTGCGGCACGAGTTGGAACACCGCCCCATTGCCCATTCCGAGCAGCCCCATCGCACCGAAAAGTAAGGCGGTCGCAATGACCAAGGGCGGCAAGAGCGCTTGCGTCCACACGAGCGCCGCCACGCCTAAGTAAAACGCCGTCAGCATGCGGATGCCTCCGAAGCGGTCCGCGAGATAGCCGCCGACCGGCCGCAGAAATGAGCCGGCGATGACGCACAAGGTCGCGCACGTGCCGGCGACCACAGGATCGAGATCGTATTGAAGTCGGAAGAAGCTGTTGAGGAAGCTCGCCAGGCCGACGAAGCCGCCGAAAGTGATCGAGTAGAGCAGGCAAAACCACCAGGTATCGCGCTGGCCAAGCACTGCACCGTAGGCCTTGAGCGGCTTGGGCGGCGGTTGATTGGGACTGTCCTTGGCGTAGAGGACGAACAGCGCCAAGGTGATAAGGATTGGCACGAGCGCCAGGGCAAAGACCCCGTGCCAGCCGACGAGCGGGACCAGACGCGGTGCGAAAAACGTCGCCAGCGCGGTGCCGCTGTTGCCCGCGCCGGCGATCCCCATGGCTAATCCCTGATAGTGCGGCGGATACCAGCGGCTGGCCAGGGGTAACGCCACCGCAAAACTCGCGCCGGGAATGCCGAGCAGCAACCCCGTGATGAGAATCTGTTCGTACTCTTCCGCCCACAGCCAACCCATAAGCAGCGGCACGACCGTGAGCACGAGACCCAGGATGGCCGTCCGCCGCGCGCCGATGTGATCGGTGAGCACGCCAAGCAACAACCGGATAATTGCCCCGCCCAGGAGCGGCACTGCGACCATGAAGCCGCGCTGGGCATCGTTCAACTCGAGCCGGGGCGCGATGGTGTTGGCCAACGCGCCGAGCAACACCCACACCATGAAACTCATGTCGAAGTACAGAAACGCACACAACAGCGTCGGCGTGTGCCCTGCTTTTGAAAAGTCGCGTAGGTTCATGGTTGGTGAGTGGTTAGTGGTGAGTGGTTAGTGGTTAGTTGTGGGTGGTCACTTCTGACTTTCTCCAATGCCACCGCGCAGAACTTCAGCTCCGGTTGTTTCGCGATTCTGCCGATCGCGCTAATTGTCAGGTAGTTGGCGGCGTTGCCTTCGCCGAACTGATCGCCCCAATGGAACGGCACAAAGACCATGCCGGGCAGCACGCCGTTGTGCAGCCTGGCAGGGAGCTGCACGGTGCCGCGCCTGCTGGAAATCTGCAGCAAATCGCCGTCGTCGACGCCGAGCTGGCCCGCGTCTGCCGGATTGACTTCGATGAATGGCCCTGGCTCGCGCTTGACCAGCTTGTCTGACTTGGCGGTGCGCGTCAGCGTGTGCCAGTGCGTGTATAGCCGGCCCGTCGTCAGAATGAACGGAAACTCGTGATCGGGCACTTCACGCGGTTCACGGTGGTCGCGTGGCAGAAACAACGCTTTGCCGTCCGGCGTGCCGAAGACTTTGTCCAGGTAACGTCGTTTCGTGCCTGGATGGTCCGGCGTCGGACAGGGCCACTGCAAACTCGTCACGCTGTGCAGGCGCTCGCTCCTGGCGCCTGCCATGTCGCAGGGCCGGCCTTTCGTGAGCTGGATGAACTCATCCCAAACCTGGCCGGCGTCAGAATAACGAAAGCCTTCAAATCCGAGCGCGGCGGCGAACCGTGCCAGGATTTGCCAATCGGGAAGTGCCTCGCCCGGCGGGTCCCAAAGCTTGGGGCTATAGCTGACCATGCGCTCGCTGTTGGTGCTGGTCCAGTCCTTCTCACCCCATTGAGCGACGGGAAGAATCACGTCGGCAAGCCGCGTCGTTTCCGTGGGATGGTAAACATCTTGCACGACGACGAGCTGCGCTTTTTGCAAAGCGCGGCGCACCTGGTGCAAATCGGGCAGGCTGACCGCCGGGTTCGTGCCGGCGATCCACAGCGCTTTGAGCTGACCTTTTTCCAAAGCACGGAACATTTCGACTGCGGTCAAACCTGGCCTGGGGGAGATCGTTCCCTTCGGCCGCTGCCAGAATGCTTCCAACTCGGCTCGATGACGCGCATCTTCGACAAAGCGATAGCCCGGCAACTGATGCGACAAGAGGCCTGCTTCACGGCCTCCCATGGCGTTCGGCTGACCCGTGAGCGAAAACGGCCCCGCGCCGGGTTTGCCGATTTGGCCGGTGAGCAAGTGCAGATTGATCAGGCTGTTGTTTTTCCACATCCCCACCGTGCTCTGGTTCAGTCCCATGCAATAGAAACTGAGGAGACTCCCTGCTTCCAAAATGCGTGAGGCCAGAGCAAACAACTCTCCGGGAGCGACACCCGCCACCGCGCTCAGCTCGTTCACGTCCTGTGCTTGCAGGAATTGGCGAAACTCCTCGAAGCCGCGCGTGTGGTTGCCGACGAAGGCGCGATCCGCGGCGCCGATGTTGATGAGGATCTTGCCGAGCGCGTTTAGGAGAGCAATGTCGCCGCCGGGCGCGACGGCCAGGTGCAGGTCCGCGGCCAAGGCCGTAACGGTGCGGCGCGGGTCGATGACGACGACTTGCTGCTCGGGACGTTTCTTTTTGCTTGCCCGGATGCGGTCAAACGTGACCGGATGGGCTTCGGCCATGTTCGAGCCCATGATGAGGATCAAGTCGGCCAGCTCGATGTCGTCGTAACAAGTGGGCGGTCCGTCGCAGCCCAAACTGGTGCGATAACCAGCCACCGCGGCCGCCATACACAAGCGGCTGTTCGAGTCGGTGTTGTTGCAGCCGAGATGCCCCTTGAACAGCTTCGTGATGAGATAGGCCGTTTCGGTGTCGAGCTGTCCGCTGCCATAGAAAGCGACCGCTTGGGGACCATAGGTGTGGAGTATGTTCGTGAAGATTTCCGCGACATAGCAGAGACCAGTGTCCCAAGAGACGGAGCGGAAACCGTCGTGTCGGCTGAGTCGCAAGTGCGGCTTGGTCAAGCGGTCCGCGGTGCGAATGGTTGGACCAAGCTGCGCCCCTTTTGCGCAAATGCCGCCGAGGTTGGCCGGCGCGGCTTCGACGCCGCGCACGCGCAACACCTGGTCGGCGGCCCCTTCAAAAGCCAGCCGGCATCCTACGCCGCAATAGGGGCAGACCGATTCGCCAAGTGGCTCCAAAAAAGCCTCCGTGCGCGCACGCTCCGCGCGGTCGATTGTCGAGGATGAATGACCAGGAACAAGGCGCTGTCCCGTGAAGAGAGGCCGCGCGCAATGGCGCGGGTGGAGAGAGGACTTTCGCAATGAAGGTAGCAATCATTGTGCCAAGGCATAGGCTCCGCGAAGGGCCGCCGCGCAAGCAAAGCAATGCAAAGGAGTTCAGTTGGATAAGCAAGGCGCGCGCGGAACCAGGGCAAACAAGCCCTGCACAACGTCAAGGCATGAATTGTTGAGCTTGCGGGCGACGACAAGGTTCATTCGGTCACCAATGTTTGGTGGGATTGTCAAGATATGACTTGGCTTGTTCGCGCTTCTTGTCGGGAATGTGCTGCTTGACGGCCTGAACAAGATCTCGAATTCTCAACAAATAGATAGAAGCACGCACTTTCTTTCCCCCTGGTCCCTTGAGAACGAGCCAACGGTTGAGCCGTGAAAAACTGACTTGCTCGATTTCCTCCCAGCGCCATTCCAGCTGCTGGCGCCACGGGGAAATGCTCAGGACTCTTTGCGCATTGAAGGTCAGCCGCACTCCTGCGATCTCCAGGAGCAGGATGCCTCCCAGGCAGCCCAGGCAAAAGAGTATGCCGCCGGCCCAATACGCGTCGCGCGGCCTCGGCAACGGCGCCAAAACCATGAGCAGGATCATGCATAGGGGAGCGCCCAGTGCCGAAAGCACGCCGAGAAAGCGTATGGTGAATCCGTAACGCAACACGATGTCGTCCGGGGCAGGCGTCGGCCGTGGCCGTTTGACAATAGCCACTCCGATCCAGCCCACGCTCAAGACGATGGCCGCGGCGATAACGACCCATCGTGCGGTTTCCATGTTTTCTTGATTATGGACTCACTGGAAGAAAACGAGGTTGGGTGGCATCTGCTGTGTGGCATGCCTCGCGTTTGTGTTACAGGGTGCATCTGGTGGGTGGCATGCCTCGCGTTTGTGTTACAGGGTGCATCTGGTGGGTGGCATGCCTTGGCGGCTCGTGTGCAACAACTTCGACCCGGGACCAGCACCGCCAAGGCATGCCGAAGCGCCACGCAACTTGGCGCTTCGGCATGCTTTCGCCGTGCTGGTCCACAGTGCGCTGTCGTTGCAAAGGATCGGCGAAGCATGCCACCCTGCGCGAACCTGTGCGACAGTCGTTGGGTGGCATGGGTGGCATGCATGCCACCCTCCGCGTCTATCGATTTTCCGCTTTGGGCAATGGCCGATTGGTCAGCTCGTAGAGCAATGGCCGTAACTCGTCGATGGTCTTGCGCAGGGCCGGGTCGTTCGCCAGATTCTTGTGCTCCTTGGGATCGTGCGCGTGATCGTAGAGCTCGACACCCTGGGCGCCGCCGTCCCATTCCGTGTAGCGATAGCGCTCGGTGCGCAGACTATAACCCATGAACGAGCCGCCTTTCTTGGGCGCGCCGCGTGTCACCTGAGTGATCGCCCCTTTCTTCCAGGGCAAAATGGGATTGTCCAGGAGCGGCCGCAGACTCATACCTTGCAAAGAGCCCGGCACTTTCTCGCCAACCAAATCCACGAGCGTCGGATAGACATCGACCAATTCCGCGAGGCGTGGACTGACTTCGTCCGGCGCTTTTTGCCCCGGCGCAGCGACGATCAAGGGCACGCGCGCCGATTCCTCGAAGAGACACATCTTTTGCCAAAGACCGTGCTCGCCCAACAGCCAGCCGTGATCGCCCCAGAAAACGATGATCGTATTTTCCGCCAGACCCGATTTTTCCAGAGCATCGAGGACGAGGCCGAGCTGTGCGTCCATGCAGGCCACGCTGGCGCAGTAAGCGCGGATGGCACGGCGGCAGTCTTCGTCGCTGATGCCGTAGTTGGGAGGATTGACGGTAAACGCCGCCGCCGGCACGCCGTCGCGAATGTTCTTGGGCTCAAGCGGCATCCGAATCTTCTCGAGCGGATAATTGTCAAAGTACCCTTTCGGCGCGATCCACGGCACGTGCGGCAAGAAGAAACCGACCGCGAGAAAGAACGGCTGGTCCTGCCCCTTGCGCGATTCGAGAAACGTGACCGCTTCGCGCGCGATCTTACCGTCGGTGTATTCGTCGTCCTTCCCTTCCGAGGCATGCCAGGCCAGCGAGGCGCCAAACCCTTTGTTCTTCGGGTTGTAGTTGGTCAAGAGGTCTTCCTCTTTGCGATCGCGGCCGATCGGATTGATCACCTTGTCCCAGGACTTGTCGTCGTCCAGGCCGTTGGTGCCGATCTGCGCGGGCACGCCGTAGTGGTAGATCTTGCCGATGCGCACCGCGAGATAGCCGAGATTGCGAAAGAACTGCGACATGGTGACGGCGTCGGGCAGATTCTTGCGGAAGTGGGTCGCGTTTTCGAGGACCTTGGTCGTATCCGGGCGCATGCCGGTCATGATCGAAGCCCGGCTCGGATTGCATAGCGGAAACTGGCAATACGCCCGCGCGAACAGCGTGCCCCTCTGCGCCAGCCGGTCCACGTTGGGCGACTTCACGAGCGGATGGCCATAGCAGCCGAGGTTGGTGTTCATATCGTCGGCGGCGATGAACAGGATGTTGTACTTCTTGGTTTTTTCCTGGGCGGCCGCGGGGGCGGCGGCGAAAAGAGCGACGATGCCGATCAAGATGCAGCGTGTCATGAGGCGCCTCGTTGATGCGGAAAAGGAATGGCGACGGGGCCAAGGATACGGGCAGGCGCGGGCGTTCGCAAGCTCCTTTTCGTGGCTTGTTCAAGGTGGGAGATGAGTCAGGATTCCAGTTTCCGCAACCGCGCTTTGAGCTGTTCCACTTCTGCAGCCAGCTTCTGCGCGCGTTCGGCCTCCTTCTCCGCGCGTTCGGTTTCTCTGTCCGCACGCTCTTCCTCCAAGGCCGCGCGCTCCGATCGAGTTGGAATGAGCTGGCCGGTCTTCATATCGATGAAGCGCAGTAGAGTTCCTTCCGCCCTCAGGAGCAGGCCCAATTCCTTGCAGGTCAGGGTGCCGTCCGGGTTGGGCTTAATGCGAACAGATCTGCCGTTGACGAGGCGAAACCCTTGGAGCGTCGGTTCGAGGTATTTCGCCTCCGGATCAAAAATGAAATAATCCTTGATGCCCAGCCGGGCATAAAGCCACCGCTTCTCACCGACATCATTGCGCCAGGTTTTCTTCGACGCCATTTCGAACAACACATTGGGGATGCGTTTCTCTTCCCAAAACCGAAACGAGCGCCGCTTGTGTTTGCCGACGCCTTTGGCAACCAAGACATCCGGATCGCGCCGGCTCTTGGGCGAGCCTTCCTGAAAGTACATGACGATGTTGGTGGCAATATACACATTCTCGTCCACGTAGCGGTCTTCCAGCGCCTCGCGCGTTTGGATGATCGCGACGTTATGGAAATCCGTATCGCCCATGAACCTTCCGTCCGAATCGGGATAACGCGGGTCGTAGGTTGTCCCCGGCAGTGCTTCGGCCAAATCTTGATACATGGTGGCCTCCTCTCACGAGCGCCTGTTTGGATTCTACCGGTCGGCGTGCGAGTGTGCCAATGCTTGACGGGCGCCACAAGCAGTTCGTCGTTGGTGAAGTCGTTATCGGCGTCCAAGCAGTTTCACGGAAAAGAACGAGCCCGGTCCGCCGTCTCGCGCGGCGTGCCGGGCTCGCGACTCACCACTCACTACTGACCACTTACCATAACTACTCTGGAATTTTCAACCCCTTCGCCTCTGCCTGGATGCGCAGCGTTTGACGCAGGGCCTGGTCGAAGGCCTGGGCGGCCGGGTTGGGGTTGCGCTTCATCTCATCGCGGATGTAGTCGTTGCGGCGGACAGAAAGTTCGTCGATCTGCTTTTGCAGCTTGGCGCGTTTTTCCGTCATCTCCTTGACATGTGCCACGCGTTGCTCGGGCGTCATTTTCTTCATCACTTCCGAAAGATCGTCAACCGGAACTTTGGTGATGTCGAACTTGGCGTCTTTCTTGCACTTGTCCACGAGGTCCCAGTCCTCGCAATTGTAAAAAACCGAATTTTGCGCCTGGACGCGCGCCGCCAGATTGGCAGCGCCGTATTGCGCGGAGTTGGCGGTTTGTGTCGCCTGGTTGGCGCCTTTCCACTGGCTCTTGCCGTAGGTCACGTAAGTCGCGTTCAGCTCATTGGCCAGTTTCGCCAAGTCCTTGTCCACGGGCGTGTTGATGGCGACTTGCTGATTCTGGTTGATGCTGGCGAAACGGCCGCCGGACAGGCCCGCCAGTTCGCGCCAACTGCTGGCGTCGCCGTCGTCCGAGCCGCCGCAGTAGATCGGGTTGATGATAATGCCCTTGCCCTTGGCGATCTCCGCCGCTTGCTTCATGGAGACGAGCGGGTCCTGGCTGGCCGGCTCGTTGCCCGCGACAAAGATCAACTTGAGCGCGTTCTTTTCTTCCGACCATTTCTGCTCGACGACGGCGTCGCGCGACACGCGGGCCACGTATTCATCGCCACCGTTGATCGTGAGGGCGAACAGCTTTTGATAGAGCATGTCGAGGTCGGTGGTCAGGTCCAGCTCTTTGCGGACCCAGCCTTTTTTCGCGTCGTAGGTGCTGTGCCCATAGCTGTACAAGGCGACGCGCAGCCGTGGCGTCGGTTTCGCCTTGGCCAATTCGTTGACAATGTCCCACAGTTTGTTTTTGGCCGACGTGATCAGGCCCTGCATGCTGCCGGACACATCCAGACACAGGGCGACATCCACGTCGCGGCCTTCTTCCGCAGCCGGTTTGGGGGCGTCGGCGCTCAGGCCCGGCGCGGACCAGATGACAAATCCCAGCACCAGCGCGAGATTGGCGGCAATGCGCGTGAAACGGTTCATGATCCTTACTCCGCAAATGGGGGAATCCAAAGTGCGGCCGTCACTCGGCCCACACCCTCAGATTCGAGACGAACGAAGCGGAGGAATGGATTGATCCAAGGATTAATTCTTGCGCAGGGGCTCCAGCGGCATGCTCGAGGGGGGCGACTCGGACGGCGGCGGGCGCCTCAACCCGAGACGATCACGCACGGCCGTGCTCGCCATGGGATCCGAGAGCGGCAGCCACGACGGGGACAGTTTGGTCCCGAGCCAAACTGTAGTGGTCAGCGTGCGGCTGAGCTGGCCCGGATAGATCATGCGAATTGGGCCGGCAGCGCCTTGTGTCCACTGCAGCAAGAAGGCTTTGAGGGCATCCGCTTCGGGGCCGTTGTAGTACACGATTTGATCGAGAATGCCGCGATAGGTGCGAATTGGGGTAATCTTGATCTTCGCGCTAGTATCCAACAACTCATCCCACGGAGGATAGGGCCAATTGCCAAACTGGGCCATGCCCATGGCCAGATTCCTAAAAGTGAGCGTACGCTGTTTCTGCATCAACCTCAGGTTTTCGAGCATGAGCTCGTACACGTCTTCTTGCATGACGGTGATCTGCGCAAACTCCGGATTGCTGAGCACGACGTCGATCCAGACCGGCCAGGCTTCGTCATAGAGACTGAGAGCCTTTTCCGGGTCTTCGAAGCGTCGCTGTTGCTCGGCGTTGAAGAACAGCTTGCGGGCATAAACGGTTTCCGGCAGGCTTTCGGCTTCTGCCGCGCGCATTTGGCCGTCGTAGTTGGTGGTGCTGCGGTACGAGAGGTTCCAAAAGAGTTTCACGTGGCTGTCTTCGCCTTCGACCAACTGCTTATTCTTGCGGTCCTCTGGGGAAAGGGCATTGCGGTCGGCGATGTGCATGCCGTATTTGTCGCGGAAGGGCTTGGCCTTGGCGTCCATTTCGGCTCTTTCAGCGGGGGTATAGTGCAGGCCGTTTGCGCGGCCGTACGCGAGATACATGCGATACGCTTTTTCCCAAGCCAGACCCGAGTGGTATTTGGCTTCTGTGCCGACGCGGACTTCCTCCGGACCAAACCAATCGGCAATCACCCAACCCTCATTGTCGAACCAGCCGTCCGACTGCAGATTCTCGGCGATATACGATTGCGCGCGCGCCGGATAGCCGCGGAAGATGACCAGGGCCATGTGGCGCGGCAAGCGATACTTCATGGGATCGACCACAAGAATTACGGATAGGTCGCGCGTCGAGGGGGGTAACGGGATTTGGGAATACTGATACCAGGTGCGCGCCACCAGGAAGACGTCAAAGCATTCGTTTGTGAGGACCGGGCTTTCGGGATTGGGCCAGCTTTCCTCGATGCGGGGCGGCAGCAACGGGAATTGCTCGCTCGGCTTCTTGAGCGGCGATTGCGTGACTTCCAATCCCCCCGCCGGCGGATCGAAGCGCGAGGGCACGTCGCGATTGTCCTCGAGGAATTTGACGATCTTTTCCTTCGTGTTGCCGAACTTGTCGTGGATGCGCTTGATGAGCCGCGGGTATTTCTGGCACAGCTCGAAAAACCTCGTGTCGTTGACGGCCTGGCCTCGGGGCGTCCTCAGCCAGAGCCGGTCGGGATCGCGTTCCAAGGGATCGATGGCGCTCATCTCCAAAAGACAGCGCATGACGTTTTTCTCATCGCTGACGCCGATCTTGAGCTGGTAGAAAAACCCCATGTTGTGACGCATGTCCGGATTGCCCGGAAAACGCGGCTTCTTGGCGTCCGCGTCCGCTGCGGCAGCGTGGTTGCGGCGCTCGCCTTCGGCCAAAAGATTGAGCCCGCGGCTGACATAGTAGTATTTGTCGCGCGGGCGGTCGCATTCCACGGCCACGTTGAACGCCAGGTTCCAGCTTTGGAAAAGCCAAGGCGTGACGAAATAAGGCTGCAGCTTGGTGATCGAGCGCACTAGCAATTCCAGTTCGTTCCATTCGTGCTTTTCCTGCTTCTTGATGGCGGCGTCCCAAAGGAAGGTGACCGCCAGCCCGCGCGAACCGGTCAGCAGCAAGCGGACGGCGGAGCTGGTCAGCTCGACTTCGCCGCGCGAGACCTCACGCAACAGGAGGTTGTTGGCCTGCGGCTCGACGACGAAGCGACGGTGCAAAAGCGAAACGGTGAAGAGCGCGAGAATCAAGCCGGTGTAAATGAACTTGCGCGTCAGAGCGCGTTGTTGGAAAGTAGCAGGCATGGTACGTGTCCTCTGTCCTAGTGCTCTGTCCTAGCGCAAACTGCACAACTACCGCGGGTTGGCAATCTCCCTGAATTTCATTAAGTAAAACGCCAGGATGCCCCAGGGCAGCAAATAAGCCACCAGCGGTATCAAGTTATCGGTGAGCAAGACCTGGCCCCAGGATATGTCGAAGCCGTTGGCGACGTATTGGTGCAAGTCGTGGCGGCTGACGTCGGGGAGCAAATTCAGGAAGCGGCGCATCCACCAGCGGTAAACGTCGTCGCCGCCCTGGAGCAGCGACGCGGTCGGGGTTTGGTCCAGCGGCGCTCCTTGCGAGGTGCGCGTGATGATCCGGAAGGCGGCCTCCAGCGGGCCGCCGCCGGGCGAACGGCCTTCCGCCAATTGGCGAATGGAATCTTTGAACAGGCCGGCGCCGAACAAGAACACGGTGCACAACCAGCTGATAATGCCGCTTAGGTACGTGCTGCAGCCAATCGCTACGCCGAGCACCAAAAGGATCGTGCACCACATGCCGAGGATGCCTTTGAGGAAATTGATCCAAAAAGGCTGCTCGGCGGCGAGAATATACAAATCGCGGCGCGCCACGCCGAGCATTTGCGTCGGGCTGGTGTGGTCAACGCCCACGACCACCCGCAACATGGGCGGCGCGTCCTCACCGGGCAAGCCTTCGCGCGGACGCTCCTTTTCCAATTCCGCCAAGCGCTCGAACAGGTAGCTGGGCACTCGGAGTGTTTGCGTGTGATAGTCGCTGACCTCGAAACCGGGCGCCTCGAAGATGCCGTATTTTCGAACCAGCTCTTCGTTGACGGCCTTCAAGCGCTTTTGCCGCTCCACCGGGTCGGCGATCTCCTTGCTGGCTTTGGTCTGAAGCAGCCTGCGCTCGTCGTCAACCGCTTTTTGCACCCGATCCATGTCCGGAATGCTCAGCCGCCCGTCCATGAACACGAACGTACAATAGATGCCTTTGTTTTCCTCGCCTTTGTTGAGACGAAAAATGTCAAAGGCGAACTCGAAGGGCACGCTGCGCGGCTTGGCGCTTTCGCTGCTCGATTCGTCTTCGCGCGCCATGTCCCCAGGCAGATCGGCAAAGGACCAAATCGCGTACTGGCGCGGCACCTTGCCGCTTTCGTGAGTGGGGCCGCCGATGTAGGTGCGATATTCCCATTCGCGGCCTACGCTGTCTCCTTTGTCAATGCTCTTGGTGCCGGAGAAAGTGAGTTTGCCGTAAATCGGCACGCGCGCCTTGTAGCTTTCGCGGGCGGCGTCCGGGTTGACGCCGCGGACCACATAGATCAAGCTCAGGCCCGCCACCGCCGCCAAGCCCACGCTCAGAAGCATTGCGTAACCCAGAAAGCGACCGGCGACGATTTCGAACTTCTCCACCGGCTTGGTCACGATGGTGTGAATGGACTGGCTCTTGACGTCGGTGGGGATGCTGAAAGCGCCCAGTAAGCTCGCCGTCATCAAAAACAGCGGCGTCATCGACCAATACACGACGCGCACGTAATTGCGCACCTGATCTTCCGGCTTATAGGGCACAAACCAATCGGCAAACAGGAATACGATCGCCATCGAGGCGACGAGCAGGACGATGCGATTGCGGACGGCGTCTTTGACGCTGAGGCGCGCGATGGCCCAGATGCGGCCCCAGCGAATCCGCGTTGCTAACGCGTGCGCGATCGGCCAAACGACCGCCGCTAAGGCCAGCGCGCCGCCGATTGTCAGCAGCCAGTCGCCCGCACTGGCGCGCAGCGCTCCCAGGGGGGTCGGCAGCATTTCGTCGACAAACGACATGCCCAGCAATTTGCCCGCGAACAAGAGCACCACCAAAAGGTAACACGCGCCGGCGAGGACGGCCGGCACGACAAAGGCAGGGAAGGCGGCGAACGGATTGACTCGGCCGTGATTCTGCACGGTCCAGGCGATGCACCAGAGCGCGACCGCCAGCGCCGCGACGCCGCCGGCGTTTTGCAGCCAATTCTGCACCGCGAGGGGCAAGTCCGCCCAGCTCATCGGGTCGCGTTCCAGAAAGAAAGTCGCGAACATTGCTGCAAATCCTCAAACAATCCCTTGCTGGCGCGTCGGGCTCACATAAGCAGAGCCGCGCACGATAGTAAGCGGTTCGTGTTAGCGCGACACGTGCGTCGAGGGGTCTGTCGCCTCAACCGGCTTGCCTGCCGGGCCCGTTTTTTTTTCCGGCAGATAGCGCCGGCCGGGATGGGCCTTGCTTTGGGCCACAATGCGCAAGAACAGATCTTCCAGAGTCGTCGTCGGGTGGCCGATGAACTCGATGACACCGCCGTGCTTCGCCAACACCGCTTCCAAATCCTTGCGCAGATCTTCGTTCAGTTGTACGCCGCCGGCCCGCAATTCCAGGCGTTGTACGTCTTCCAAAAGACTGCGGACGCTGCCCAATTCTTGAAGCTCACCTTCGTTCAAAATGGCGACGCGGTCGCAGATGTCTTGCACGTCTTCCAAACGGTGCGTGCACATGATGATCGTTTTGCCCTTGTCGCGCAGGTCTACGATCAAGTCCTTCATCCAACGCGTACCCAAGGGGTCCAAGCCGGAGGTCGGCTCGTCCAAGATCACCAGCTCCGGATCGTTGATGAGCGCTTGCGCCAGGCCGATGCGCTGCCGCATGCCTTTGGAATACTCCTTCAGAATCCGCTTCTTATCGGCGCCCAGGTTAACAAGGTCGATCAATTCGGCCGTCTTTTTCCGTCGCGTCGCTGCGTCGAGCTTGAATAGACGGCCGTAAAAGTCGAGCGTTTCTTCGGCGTTCAAGAAGCGATAAAGGTACGACTCTTCGGGAAGGTAACCGATGCGTTCATTCTTGCGGACCTCGGCGGCGGGCTGGTCGAAAACCAGGGCGTCGCCATCGGTCGGGAAAAGCAGGCCGAGAAGGAGTTTGATGGTCGTGGTCTTGCCGGAGCCGTTGGGTCCCAACAATCCGAAAATCTCGCCCCGAAAGACTTTCAGGTTCAACGCCCGCAGGGCCACCTTCTTTTGCCGCCCCCAAAAATCGCGATAAATCTTGGTCAGTTTTCGTGTTTCGACAACGACGTCTTGGTCGGCCATGCGGCCACCTCGGTTGCGAGTAGGAAGAGAATGAATTCCTGGTGATTGTACGCTACCCAGGGGAAAAACGTTCGCCAGTTTCGCCGTTTTTCCAGGATGGCATGCATCTTATGATCGGTGGAAGGTGGTTGCAAGTTGTCTCTTGACAAACTGGGCAAAGCGGGCGTCAAGATAGCGTTTTGAACGTGGTAGGAGTTGTAAGCTGGGCGGACGGCGTGACAGCGACAAAGCCGGCAAGGGAGGTTCAATCGGCAACCGTCGCACTTCCGATGTTTTGGCAAGACCAAGGCCGCCTGCGCTTTGCGGGCTGACTGCGCATCAATCGCGCTTCGCTCGGAAGGAGTCCGCGCATGATCCCTCGCCGTGTTTGGCTCCCCGGCATCTTGCTTGCCGGTGTCGCGTTGTCCGGCTGCCAGAGCAGCAGTCCCTACTTTTCCCGGCCAGGCGGCTTGCTTGGCTTTGGCTTGACCGAGAATTTCAAGCCGGGCGGATTTCGGCTCGCCAAGCAGCCCACGCCAAAGCTGCGCCCCGGCACAGAGCTGCAGTGGTCGCTGCAAACCACCGACGACAAGCCCGGCGTGGTGAAGACCGGCCAGGCCACCGTCGGCCCGGACGGCTCGGTCGTTTTCGGGCCCTACGGCACCTTGCAGCTGGGCGGCATGGACTTGGCCCAGGCTACGAATGCGGTCGAAAAGCAAATCGCGCCTTTTGTCCCGGGCGCCAAAGTCCTTCTGACCGCGACACTGCCTGTCAGCTCACAAGACCTGGCCTGGCGTCCCATCGGCGGCGCCCCGATCGCCAAGGGCAGTCCGTTCGCTCCGCGCCTGGACAACGCCAAGAGCGGTCCCTTCGCTCCACGCCTAGACAATGCGAAGGGTGGTCCATTCGCTCCGCGCCTGGACAACGGCAAGAGTGGTCCGTTCGCTCCGCGCGTGAACACCGAGCCGCCTAAACTCCCATCCGGTAAGATCCTGCCGACCAAGGGCGAAGTGGTGCCGGCCGTGCCGCAGCAAGGCGCGCGGCTGCCGATCATTACCGATCACGACCCTCAGAAGAATCCAGTGGTCGAGGTAGGACATCGCCAAGACTGCGTTGAACCCGTCTTCCACAGTGCAAAGTCGAAAAACCATTACGGAGCGTTTCTCGCGAAGCCGGTCGAGCTGGGCCATCCGCACGGGCGCAAGACGCACGACGGCATGCAATACGCCGCACTGGCGCCGGGTGAGTTGAATCCGGTGGAGTTGCCGCCTTATGTCATCGGCCCGCCCGACGTGCTGCGGATCGAGTCGCTCAAGAAGCTTCAAGACAGGCCCATTAGTGGGCCACATCTAGTTCGTCCCGATGGCACCGTCGGCCTGGGCGCCTACGGCTCAGTAAAGGTTGCCGGCTTGACCATCGATGAGGCCAGACAGGCGATTGGCAAAGTGATCGCCAAAAAACTCACGTTGAAATTGGAAGACATTATCGACGGCCTAAGCGTTGACGTGCTTGCTTACAACAGCAAGGTGTATTACCTCATCGCAGACGGCGCCGGTTTTCAGCCCGACCAAATCCTGCGCCTGCCGGTCACCGGCAATGAGTTCGTGCTGGACGCCGTCAGCCAAATCCGCGACGGCCTGCCGGTGGTTTCTTCGAAGCAGCATATCTGGGTTGCACGCCGGAATCCCAACGGTGGCTCCGACATGATCCTGCCGGTGGACTGGACCGGCATCACCCAGCGCGGCCACACCGCGACAAACTACCAGCTTTTGCCCGGCGACCGCGTCTATATCCGCGCCGACCGGTGGCGTTCCTTCGACTCGACCCTGGCCAAGGTGCTGAACCCGATCGAGCGCCTCTTGGGCATCACGCTCTTAGGCAGCCAAACGGTTAACTCGGTCCGCTCCGGCCAGACGGGTTTCCGTTAAGAGCGGATGCACTCCTCGTAGTCGCAAGCGGCCTCGCTTGCGGGTTGGCGCGGTCAGCTCCGCAAGCGAGGCCGCTTGCGGCTCTGAGCGCGATGTAGCCACAAGCGGCCCGCTTGTCGGCGTGGACGGCACGCCTCCTGAATCCGAAGTCCGCAAGCGAGGCCGCTTGCGGCTACGGCAGTTGTTGCCAGCGGGCCCCACGGCGTGGTACAATGCGTAAGTGAATACGGATAAGGTGACGACATGAAGAAATGGCTGTTTGTGCTGGCGGGAATGTGGTTTGCCGGCGTCGCGTCCGCACAGGACTACCGCGCGGTTTACAATCCCTACCGCAACACGACGCTCAGCCCTTATCTCAATCTCTTGCGCGGCGGCAGCCCGGCGGTGAATTACTACATGAGCGTGGTGCCGGGCCGCGAGCTCCGCGATATGCCGCTTACCAGCCAAGGCACCATTCCGCTTGACACGCCGCCATCGCAGCCGCGCATCGACGAGCATGGCGAATTATTGCCCCTGCAGCCGCAGACCGGGCACAGCCCGAGTTTTCTCTTTTTCGGCGGCTACTATTCCTACAACACGCCGGCCCGCACTTACTTTCCACTGACGCCAAGCCGGCGCTAGAAGTCCGAAGCGCTAAAGGAGCCGCGCACGAAGTAAGCGGCGTATACAACTGCTTACTTCGTGCGCGGCTCCTTTTTCGGCCTCGCTTGCAGCCAGATGCTACTTCTTTTTCTTCTTCTGTTTCTCTTCGAACTCCTTTACGTACTTGGATGGGTCCTCCTGAAACTCGGCCCGGCAGCCACTGCAACAGACGTAGTACGTCTTGCCCATGTACGTCACCGGCGTGGTGCCCAGGCCGCCGCTGACGACGCACTCGGGCCTGCCGTCGCCGGCCGCAAAGGACTCGCCCTCCTTGGTCGCGCCGACATAGTATTTCTTCGCGAACAGCGTCTTGCCGGCTGGACGCACGTCGTAGCGGTAGAGGAAGCGATTGGAGTGCAGCATGGTCACGACCAGGCGCTGCGTTTCTTGCTCGGCCTCGCGATCGACCGTGAGAACTCTGTCCTTTAGCTGCCCGGTGAAAACCAGTGACTTCTTGTCCGGCGTTTTCAATGCCAGCGTGTAGTGGTCCTTGTCGGGAATATAGCGCAATTCGCCGCTCGTGAAGTTTTTGCTCTTTTGAAACGCAAGCTGAATCCAGGCGTCGCCGCCTTTGAATTGCCACTCGACGCCGATAGTCTCTACCCAAAAGTTTTTCTGCTGCTCTTCGCGCGTGCCGTAGGGCGTGGCGGTGCCGTTCCAAGTGCCGACTAAATCATTAAAAGGCTGCAACGCCTCGCGCGGCTTCTTCGCCGCCGGCGCCTCCTGGCCCAGCGCGGCCATGGCAATGACAAGGATTGCGCCAATCGACAAATAAGTTCTCGACATCTTGGGCCTCCGCACCGGATTCTGGCAGTCAATGGTTGGACGATACAGCGTCCCATTTGCAACGTGGGGCAGACATTCTTGTCTGCCAGTAAGACGGCAGACAGGAATGTCTGCCCCACGAATGTTAAACCAAGGTGAACGCCGGAAGTCTCACTATCTCACCACCCTTGAGCGCCGATTGGTGGGCACAAATGCCGACGCACGTCCAGTTGGCCGACTGCACGGCGTTGGGCCAGGGGTCGCGATTCTGCACAAGCGCGTTCAAAAACTCATTGACCATATGCGGGTGCGAGCCGCCGTGCCCGCCGCCTTGGATGAACGACAGGTGCTCGGCGTCTTGAATCGACTGCGTGAACTGCCGAATCTCCGGCGGCAGCAAGTGGGCATAGTCTGGCGTCTTGACCCGCGACGGTATCTCCGGCTCCGGCTTCTTCGCGGTGTGGATGAGATGCTCCTCGTGCTCGACCAGCGTCCACTCGAAGCTCTTCTTGGTGCCGTACACGTCAAAGCTCTCGCGGTATTGCCGGGCCGTGTCGTAGAGGAAGCGCCAAATGTGCGCGGCGATGTCCGAGTCCTTGATCTTGATGTGGCAGCTCTCGACCGCAAACTTGTTGCCCGACTTCTTCTGAATGTCCTCGCGTACCGTGCCCGAGCCGAAACAGGAGACGTATTCGGCCCGCCCATTGACCAGGCCCAGCACCGGACTGACCACGTGTGTTGCGTAGTGCATCGGGATCATCCGTTCCCAATAATCCGGCCAGCCGTCCATGTCCTGCGGGTGCGAGGCGGCCATGTATTGGATTTTGCCCAGTTCGCCCTTCTGGTACATCTCCTTGATGAACAGAAACTCGCGCGAGTACACCACCGTCTCGGCCATCATGTATTTGAGGCCGGTCTTTTTCACGAGTTCGACGATCTGCTGGCACTCTTCGACGGTAATACCCATTGGCACCGTGCACATAACGTGCTTGCCCGCCTTGAGCGCGGCCAGCGACATCGGCGCATGGTCCGGGATCGGCGAGTTGATGTGCACCGCGTGCACTTCGGGGTCTTTCAAGAGGTCTTCGTAACTGGTGTAGCGCTTGGCGATCTTGGCCGCGTCGCCGACCTTGTCGAGCTTGCTTTTGGTCCGTTGGCACAAGGCCATGAGGTTGGCGTTCTGATGCTTCTGATAAATAGGAATGAATTCGGCGCCGAAGCCGAGGCCGACAATGGCCATGTTAAACTTCTTGGACATGGGACTCCTCCGATGCGTCGCTTGGGTGTGATGGTGCAGCGCGCCCCATTCTAACGAGCACAGTGGAAGAATCCATGAAAAACGCTGCGCTATGGCCCAATGCAACACGGGCAACCACGGCCCAGCCAAGGCATGTGCGCGACGTATTCGCTTGCGGCGTCCGTTCGCGCGGATTCGATGGTGCGGTTCCAGCTTGCCGATGTGGCGGAGGTCTTCGGCGGCGGCGTCAATCCGTAGTCCAAATCGTAAGGCGGCGGCGTTCCGCCCGGGCCCTTGAGATAGTGCTCCATCCATTGCTGAAGCCGCAGGTTGTAGTCCAGGCGCGAGGCGGCGCGGCGGTTGCCGTGGCCTTCGCCGGGGTAGAGGACGAGCCGGACCGGCGCTTTGTTGCGGACTTTGAGATGGCGATACAGCTCCAG
>JAKEHV010000136.1 GCA_022614915.1 Gemmataceae bacterium
CAGGGCAATCGGCGCTTGTTGATGCTTCAAGTGCTGGAAGACGAGCCGCGCCCGCCGCGACGCCTCAGCGACCGCATTCCGCGCGACCTCGAAACGATTTGCTTAAAGGCGATGGCCAAAGCGCCCGGTCGCCGCTACCGCACGGCACAGGATTTCGCCGACGACTTGCGCCGCTTCCTCGACGGCAAACCGATCAAGGCCCGGCCCGTCGGCATGGGTGAGAGGCTCTGGCGTTGGTGCCGCCGCAATCCCGTGGCGGCCAGTTTGCTCTGCGCGGTTTGCATAGGCTCCGCCGCCGGCTTCTTGTACTTGTCGAGCCTGTCCAAGTATTTCGTGCAAGCGACGGCTCTTGACAGCACGCGCATGGAAATCGGTATGCTGGAAGAGGTGAACGCCTTTTACAGCGAGATCGTGGACCGCGTCGATTGGAACAAGACGCCCGTCACCCATGAATACGCCAAGCGAAAAAACGCCATGCCCTTGCCGGCCACTTTCACGATCGACGTCGGCCAACGCATCAGCAAAGCCGAATTGGGCATGGAAGTGCGGCTCTACAGCCATTATCCTTGGCGCGACAACGGCGGCCCCAAGGACGAGTTCGAGCGCAAGGCGCTCCAAAAGTTGACGCAAGTGGCCCGCGGACTCCCCTCGCTATCAGGGAAAGGAGTCGGGGGTGCAAGTCAACTCCCCTCGCCCACAGGAGGGGTTGGGGGTGAGGGTTCAAATCAACTCCCCTCGCCCCCGGGGAGAGGGGTCGGGGGTGAGGGTTCAAATCAACTCCCCTCGCCCCCGGGGGGGAGAGGGGTCGGGGGTGAGGGGGTAGACCTCACTTTTCACGAATTCACCGAAGTCGACGGCCGGCCTTTTTTGCGCTACGCCAAAGGCCAGCTCATGAAACAAAGCTGCGTGAAGTGCCATAATAGCGACAAAGCAAGCCCCAAGCTGGACTGGCACGAAGGCGATCTGGCGGGCGTCTTGCTCATTAACCGACCGCTGGACCGCGACATCGCTCGCACGCGCTCGGGCCTTAAGGGGGCCTTCTTGCTCATGGGCGCGATCGCCGTCGCGCTCGTGGGATTGTCCCTGGGATTCCTGGTTCGTTCCCGCTGGAAAGCCGCCCAAGCATGACCGCACCCGAAGAAAACGCCGCCACGTCGACGTCGCGGAGCTTGTTGGCGCGCGTGCATGCCAACGACGCCGCCGCCTGGGACCGCCTGGTCACGCTCTACGCCCCGCTGGTCTGGCATTGGTGCCGCAAGATGAGCTTGCCGGCGCAGGATAGCGCCGATGTCTTTCAGGAAGTGTTTGGGGCGGTCGCGGCCCACATCGGCGCTTTCCGCAAGAAGGAGCCACAGGATACCTTTCGCGGCTGGCTGCGCACCATCACCAAGAACAAGATTCTCGACCATTTCCGCGCCCAGAAGCGCCAGCCGCAAGCAGCGGGCGGCACCGACGCCCAGGTGCGCTGGGCACAGATTCCGGAAGCGGAATGGGATGAGGCAGCCGCCGACGAGAACGCGATCTACAAGCAGATCTATCACCGGGCCTTGGAACTCATCCAAACCGACTTCGAGGAACGCACCTGGCGCGCCTTTTGGCGCGTGGTCGTCGACGGCTGCACGCCCCAGGAAGTCGGGCAAGAATTGTCACTCAGCCCCGGCGCGGTCCGCGTCGCCAAGTGCCGGGTGCTGCACCGGCTGCGGCAGGAACTCGGCGACTTGAGTGGGTAGGTCAAGAGTCGCGAGGCAACGCGAAAGAAAATTGCCTTTGCGGCGATGGCGAGCGCGGAGTAACATTCTTATTGGAATCAGGGAGTGATGCTAATGTCAAAAGCCGCTCAGGATTTGCTGAGTGCGTTCGATGCGCTACCGCCGGTTGATCAGCACGAAGTCGCCGTCATGATCTTGCGCCGCACCGCGGCCACCGAGGACATTCCCGAAGCAGCCCTGCACGAGTTGGCGGATGAGCTGTTCCGGGCCTACGATGCGGAGGAGGCCGCGCGTGCCAATCCATCTGCGCGGTGAAGTTTGGTTGGGCGATCTTGGGTTGGCCGCCAAGGTCCGCCCCGGTCTTGTGCTAAGCGTGCCGCCCGATCCTCAAGACAGAATCCTCGTCACCCTTGTGCCGCACACGACAAGTGTTCAAGGAACGCGATTTGAAGTTGTGGTGCCGAAAAAGTTCCTGAGCCCTGGGGCATTCGATGCTCAAGGACTTGTAACAGTCGCGACGGCAAGATTGATACGCAAGCTGGGAGACTTGCTGCCAAACGAGTTGGCGCTGGTGGAAGATGCGGTGAAACGCTGGCTGAGCCTCTGAGTGGTGTTGCATCGGCGCAGGCAGAAGCTGGGCGACTTGATCGGATTAAATGAGAGGGTGGTTGAACTACCCCGCAGAAACCTCGGCGCCCAAAAGCGGGTCTTGGCTTGGGCCCCGAAGAACGTCGCGAACTTGCGGCAGCCCGAAAAACAACCGCAGCAGATTGTCCATGGCCCTCGATTGGATCAATGCGCCGTTGAGCCAGCGCGAGATCGTCTCTGGGGCGACACCGAGCCGTTCCGCGAGTTCCTGTTGTTTGAGCCCTAATGTGTCAATTGCCTTGCGTATTTGAGCCGGCGTCAGCAAGCGCAGACGTGCGCGCAGGGCGTCGTTGAATTGATCGTCGACGGCGCTGGTAATTACTGTTTCGCCGCACGTCCGGCAGCGCGGCATCTCCAAAGCCGGCAAATGAAGCTCATGAACGACTCCGTCGTGTTTCATTTTGGCGGTGTAGTCGACGACCGTGGGAACAACCGTCAAAGTCAGGCAGTTGGGACACGGCCAGGGAAAAGGCCGGTTACTCTGCGGGTTTTGAGTTTTCGACGCCACGGCTGACCTCCTAGGCCGGCTTGAACTGGACGATGTAAACCGTCGGTTCTTCGCGACTGGTGAATGATTCAGGAAACAACCTTGTTTCAACGTAGACCAACACGCCGTCAATCGTCGGACGAAGGTCGTAGTGCCATTCCCACTGGTCGCGCCACGGCTCCCGTTCTTCCTTGACTTGGTCGATTTCTCCATCCTTTTCGCAAACAAAACGGAACAGTGCCTCTTTGAAACCGCGGACCGTGACGCCCTCAAGAGTAGTTCGAAGCCCTTCGTGCACTCGACCGACTAACTCGACGGTTCCTTCCACCGACCATTCGGCCAACGCCTGTTTGTAGCGGGCCAGAATCGCCGGGTCGGTGAGACGGGACATTCACCTCGTCCTGAATCGGGATGATCTCCGTTATTTTTGCCAGACTACTGATGCAATTCAAGTAGAATTGACCTAAGTCAAGAACAATCAATTCGCCGAGGGTGTCGAGATAGCTATGAGCTACTTTCCTGACATGGGCTGCGAATCGATGGTGGTTGCCGGGCCGCACATTCGACCCATCGGCTGGCTGCACCCGGACCATCCCTACACCAAAGGCGAAGTCAGTTCCGAATTCTTGAGCCGGCTCAAGGAATTCACCGAGCGCTGTGGCCAAAGCGCCGAAGCGTTGTACTTCGGTGCATCGGGGGGAATCCACACCTGCGAGTTCTGCGGCCAAGCGTACGGCGTCGGCAACTTTGGTGTACCGTGCGACGACCTATTGTTCGTCGCCCCGGAAATGGTAGTTCATTACATCGAGAAGCATGATTACAGGCCGCCGGCGGAGTTCGTCGCCGCAGTTCTGCGGTGTGCATTGCCGGACAGTGAAGAGTACCAGGTGTTGACTGAACCATTTTGGCATTTGCACAAACTGGCACTGGAGCGCCGATGTCAGTAATTGATCGATAGTGTCGGCCGTTGGGGCTTGAATCTGGGAGTGATCGCAGGTGCTGCGACAGGGTGGCTGTTTTGGGAGATTGCCCCAAAATCCACTTCGTGGATGTGGGTCGCTCTTGGGCTCAGTCTTCCGATTGGTTTGCTCAGGGGCTGGCTGGGCGGTCGCGCAGTAGGCGCGGCCGAATCTCATCCACATGACTAGTTGTAAGCTGTACGATTCCGAAGGCCCGATTCCACGCATAGGAGTCGCCAATGCTCCCGCTGCCGCCGCCTCCCGAACCACCGGAATCGACTGGCGAACGACCACGCCCGCGTCCGGCCCCGCCCAAGCCCCCAGAACAAGACCCAGAGGCGTTTCCGAGGGAATGGCTTGCCTTCTTGAAATCCAATGTCTTCCACTATCAACTGTTGAGCAAAGCCGAGCGAACTCGTCTGCGGAACGACACACAGGCCTTGATCGCGAGGAAGGACTGGGAAGGGTGCGGCGGACTGTCCGTCACGGATGAAATGAAGGTGACGATTGCCGCCCAGGCTTGCTTGATGCTATTGGGTCAGGAGCACGACTACTTCGGGCACGTTCGAACGATCCTCATTTACCCGTCGAGTTTTCAGGCTAGCGACGAGCGTTGGCAGGACGAAGGCTGGCTGCCGGAAGCGGCCGGCGGTCAGGCGGTCTACCGCGGCCCGGTCATTCTCGCGTGGGACACCGTGTTGGCCGAAGGGCGTGATCCATCTTTAGGCGCGAATCTCGTCATACACGAATTTGCCCATCAACTCGATTTTGTGGACGGGTATGCCGACGGCACGCTTGATCTTCAGGGTGAACACGCTGAGCGTTGGCAGGAGGTGTTGAATACGGCGTACAACCAGCTGCGGCGGGAGATTCGCCAAGGACGCGAGACTTTCCTTGGGGACTACGCAGCGACAAGCAAAACGGAGTTTTTCGCGACCGCTTCAGAACGCTTCTTCACCCAGCCGGCGAAACTACGGCACTTTCACCCCGCGCTATACCAGGTGCTATCGGCAACGTATGCCGTCGAACCGGAAAGTTGGTTTGAAGGGAACGAGTAGATTGCCGCCAATCATTAGCACTTTAGTTCAGCACCGCATGAACATGTTGCAAGATGGATCGATGGACGCCGTTCCTGTATGCGTGAGTTGGCGTGCACGGACAAATGAGACACACGTAAGTTGTTGTGGCGTAATACTTTTATCACTTTGATACGGTTCACGCCACCGACTCCAAAAGTGGCACTGACGAGAGACTGTATCAACTGACGAGAGAGTGTATCAAACGGATACATTCTTGTCTACGACCAGTTGCAAACAGTTAACCCCAGCCGACGGAAACCGCCCACAGGCCAAGAGCCACAGCCATCCACTTCCACGAGCGAGCCAACATCGTCAAACGCCAAAGATGTCCTCCTGAAGAACGAGCGGCACGCGCCAGTCTAACGCTTGATGCTGCACTACACAGCAACGGGAATGCGCAGGATGGACTATCCGTGTTTATCCGTGTTATCCGTGGCAGGTATTAACTTATTTCGCGCTGAGGGTGACTTTCGCCGTCTGGCCGCCTTTGAGGTCGATCGTGACCGGATCGGTTTCTTGATTGTCGGAGCCTGGGTTCGGCCGGCCGCTGAAAACATACCGGCCCGGTGGCACGTTATCAAAGGTGATCTGGTTCTTGTCGTTGATGTTCCCCGAGCCGCCGTATGACCCGATCTTACTTCCGCCTTCGGGTTCGATCCGCACGATGTAGCCCTCGGGTCGCTCCTTGCCGGTGAAATCGACTGTGACCTCGACTCGGGCGGCTTTCGTCATCTTGAGCTCGACTTCGCTCGCAGGCGTCGTGATCGGCTGACCCAATCCCGGACGAGTATAGCCGGGCTTGTGCACCCAGACGGTCGCCTTGCCGATGGGCACTTCGTCCGCGCGGAAGCGGCCGTCCTTGCCGGTCTTGAATGAATAACCAAGCGGCGACTCGTAGCGCCCGCCGTCCTGCGTCATGACGTCCCCAATCCGCACGTCGACGTCCGCCAGCGGCTGGCCCGCATCGTCAATTAGCCGGCCCGTGACCGGCGCCGGCCGCGACAAGCCGCTATCGAACGCTTGCCAACCGGGTTGATCGTCGAACCGGGCATAGCCGGCCACGCGCGGCACGTAGCCGTCCGCCTCGATGACCACACGCAGCCAACCCTCTTCCACCTTCTTAAACACCCAGCGCCCTTTGGCATCGGCGACCGTCTCGGCTATCTTCGGACAGCGATACCCGCCTTTGGGCTGCGGCTCGACGCGCTCGAGCCGCACCTTCGCGGCGAGCGGCTTCTTGGACGCCAAGTCCGTCACCTTGCCTTCCAGGACAACGCCGTCGGCCAGCGTGAAGCCATGAGCCTCCAGCCGCTGGTCGACGATCTTGAGTCCCTCCGGAACGATCACCTTGTCCCATTTGACATTGCCGCCGGTGTAGACCTCGATCAGCGCCGGCGCGCCGTTCTCGGCATCCTTGGCGTTGGTCGGGTTGATGTCCGCCGGCAACTTACGTAGCTGTTCCCAGCTCACCAATGACCAGACCATGAAGCGCCAGTCCATCCGCGCCGCCGGCCGCTTATCCGGTTCGTTGTTCATGTTAAGCCAAAAGCTCTGCCCGATGCCGTTACGCAGCACGACTTGTTTCGACTTTGAGTCCAACTTGGCGAAGTCGGCAAGGACGGCGCTAAGCGCCCGGGCGTCACCGCGACATTCCGCGTGCCATTGGCCGTTCCGCTCCCACCAAGCGATGCGCGATTGGCAGTTGAAGATCGCGTCCGTCCCCACCGGCCAGCCCGGATCGCGGACCGGATTGTTCCCTTCACCGCCCGTGATCAATGCGAGGGCCTGCTGAGAGAGAATGGCAACAATCGCCGCGGCCAAAAGAAGCCCCACTCCGAGTCTGGTACGAGTAGTCATGGTAAACACCCTTGGTTTGCACGTGGTTGGTCGGCGACAATTCGGCGGTAGGAAGGATTGCCTGCCAATCCGTCCTATGTCAAGGCAACGCAGCTTCGAAGACCTATGGCGTCGGCGCTGATTCGTTGCGCGCGGCTCACCCGGCCCGAGCGCTAAGGACCGGTGTAATATTATGTGGCGCCGCCCAACTTTTCCTTCGCTGTGTAACCGGGTGAATTGGGCCCCGCGTTCCAAGTTCGCGCTTTTTCTTTGACATTTTCACATACGCCGCGCACTTTTGAACGTGCCCACAACGCGGCTTGGCCACATGGGCGGAGGCATGCATGGAGCGGTTCATTCTTCGATTTGTGGGCAAGGGCGAGAAGCCGGCGCAAGAAGTGGCTCGCATCCGTGCCCATCGACAAGTCAAGGTCATTGACGACACTTCACCGCGCATGCTGCTGGTGGAAGCTGCGCCCGGCGTGCTGGAAGAGTTGCTGCTTGAGCTGCCGGATTGGCGCATGACGCCGGAGCAAATCATCCGCAGGCCGGACCCGCGGGTGCGGATTGATGGGCGTACTCCTCTATTTCGCACTGCCGGACCAGCCGCTTTGGACGCTGGACGTCGACCAAGAAGCCTGCGGGTTCACGTACGACGGCGCGTACTTTTTCACAGTGGTCCCTTCACGAGCGGGAAAGCACGAGGAATACGGTCCGATTCGGCTGCGCGACAGCCGCACCGGCACAGTAGTCCAGTCCTTCTTCGCCGCGGAGGATCACCTCGAGCGCTTGACGATTTCGGACGACCGCCGTTCTTGCGCCGCCGTCGTCGTGCCGGATCAGGTGCGCGTGATCGATTTTCAAGAGCGGCGTTCGTGGTCGCTGGCTGCCCCCCAGGTCAACGCGGACTACGACCTGCATTTCGCCCCGGACGGCAAGATGCTTCACGTGCGGGCCGCCCATGTCAAATTGCCCGAGCGCAACTTCCTCTTTGAACTTCCTTCCGGCGAGCTGTTCGCGAATCCGGTTTCGATTCGCTACGCCCAGTTTTCGCCGGACGGCCGCTATCTCGTGTGCCGGAAGGAGGACGGCATGCACCTCTGGGACAGCCAAACGCGGCGGGAGGTGGGGAAGTATCTCGAATGCGACGAGCATTTTCGGTTTTCGCCCGACGGCCGGCGACTGCTGACAACGGTCGAGCCCGATGAGAAGGCGCCGTTTCGCCCGGTATTGTGGGACCTGGCCACACATAAGCGCATTGCCGAGCTGCCCGTCGAGATGTTGCCCGACCTGAACTATCGCTATGTCCTGGCAGCATTCTCGCACGATGGCAGGTGGCTGGTCACCTGGCAGGAGCACCAGCAAGACGGCCGCACGCTGGAGGTGTGGGACAGCGCCACCGGCAAGCGGCTGGCGCGGCACGATCTGGATCTCAATCGCCGCCGGTCACTGGTCCACGCTCCCGATTCGGCCAGCCTTGCCGTGATCGAGTGGTCGGCTATGGACCCGTCGGGCAGGACGTGGCCGTTTGACTTGACCATGCTCGACATGCCTTCGGGCAAAGTGCGCTGGCAGCGACAATTCACTCCGGAGAAACCGCAATTGCAGTGGACCGGGCTGAACAATGCCCCCGGCATGAGTCAGCGTGATTTTCGATTCAGCCCTGAGGGTGACGTGCTTTCGATGTTCAACCCAACACGGGCTGAATGGACGTTTCTCGACGTTGCCACAGGTGTAACGCAAAAATCGGTCCGCATGATCGACGCCGGCACGACGATCGCGGCTTTGACCAATCCAGCCGGCTCGACCGACGGCCGGAGGTGGCTCACGCGCGCGCTGATCTACGAGTCATCGACACTGATTCCCGCTTGGATCCGGCGCTGGTTCGGACGATACGGCGATTACTTCGACTTGACCATGTTGCACGACGATCGTGGGCAAGAACGAATGCGCTTGAAGATCAACGGGCGCGCCGAAAGTTTTCTGTCGCCGGATGGAGAATTTGTGCTGACCGACACGTTTCCCGATTCCGAGGACATCCATTCCAATCGCATTCAGGCCTGGAGGACGCCGCCGGGACGGCCGTGGCTGTCGATCGTGGGGGTTCCGCTGGCTGTCGGCGTTGGGCTGTTGATGTTGCGCGGCTGGTGGCGCTGGCGGGGGAAAGCCCGTGGCGTAGACGGCTCGCCTGCTCGGAATTAGCGCTGTCCTTCATCTTCGCGGACAACGTTCTCCAGCCCGAGAACGAAGTCGGGGCCATAAACTTTGCTCGGCGTCTGGAACCCGGGCGTCGCTTCTCCAGCCAGGACGCGCTCGACGACCGCAAGGGCAGCCTGGACCGTCATCGTGTAGGCTTCCGGTCCGCGCAGTCGGCTCACCACCTTTTGCCCGGCGGCGTCCTTGGCTTCTCCCCAGAGGAAGCTCATGCCTTGGGTTCGTTCTTCTTCACTCGGTCCGGCCGGCCGGGCCTTGATCCGGCGCTTGAGAAATCCTTGAACGATGCTCGAACCCAGGAACCACCCGAGAGGTCTCGTGGCCCGCGCCGCCAAGCGCAGTACCAGCGGCGCGGCGGTGTATACCTCAATGTTGGGGATGCCGGTGCTGTGGAATGCTGTCGAAACGTCTCCCCAGGGGATAGTGATGGCCTTCGTCGGGCCGACGCCGAAGTCGATCACCCTGGTCTTCCATGCCGCCGGCACGGAGCGCATGACGCCGTCCCGGCGAACCAGGCCGCCCTCGGCGATGTTCTCGGCCATGGTGGTCGCGGTGCCGCGTGAAACCGGGCCGAAGGTCTGGAAACCCAGAGCAAGCCAGTTGGCCGAAGGAAGCCGACGCTTAAGATGTGCCGCCAAGCAGTCAGACGGCACCACATCAAAGCCGACGCCGGGGAGGAGCATGACCTGCGCCGCTTTGGCCTCTTGAGTGCGTGCGGCGAGGGCTTCGAACACGCCGGCTTCGCCTGTAATGTCCAAGTAATGGGCGCCGGTCCATAGGCACGCATCCGCGATAGGCTTCGACGTGTGTGCGAAGGGGCCGGCGCAGTGCAGCACCACGTGCACGCCGCGAATGCCCTCCGCCACGGCGTCCTGACTGCCCAATCCGAATACGCGATGTTCCAGTCCCAATTCACGGCCAAACATTGGCAGAGCTTCGGCATCTCGACCTGCTAGAATCGGCTGATGCCCGCGCGCCACCGCTGCGCGGGCGATTAGCGAACCGGTGTAGCCGTTGGCGCCGTAAATCAGGAAGCGTGGCATTGTGACGACTTTCTTTCCACGTTTCACGGTTAACACTAGCCCGACGCGCAAGCGAGGGACCGATAACTGAATGAAGGTCTTAGTTAGGTCAACCTATGTATCCATATTAGACACCATTAACACAGTGTTTTTCACTTTTTGGCCTATGCACCAATTTGAAAAGTGGGGGGGTCGTCGTATCCCCAAGTACCGTGTTCGGTGTGAGTTGTGGCCTCGTGAGCCACTTTTCACTTTCTAGTCATTTGAAAAGCGATGCGGTTCTGGCATGACCTGCGTCTGCGTGGAACGGGCGCGGGGCTACGTTTGAGTTGGCGACAGCTATTCGAGCGACTTGTTGAGCCCCCGCAAGAATTGTTCGTGCAGCTTACGCAGCCGCTCGACCACATCCGGATGCTGCCCCGACACGTCGCGTTGTTCGCCGGGGTCGTTTTGCAAATCGAAGAGGGACAGCGCCTTGGTTGGAGCGCCGGTGCGCAGGCCGGGATACTCGTCGGGCTGCGCTTGCTCGTAGGGAGCGAGGATGGTGACGCCGTCGGGGCCGCGCGGGTCGATCCAATTCTTGCCGGCTAAGTCTTTCTTGTCTTTCGCGGGGACCAGATGCAGCTTCCAGCGCGCGTCGCGCACCGATGCAATCCTGTTGCCCTGATGGCTGAAGATGACTTCGTGCACGCTCTTCGCTTTGCCGGTCAGAACGGGGAACAGGTCGCGGCCATCGAATACCAGGTCCTTCGGCGGATGGACTCGGGCGGCGGCCAACGCGGTCGGAAACAAGTCGGGCGTAGTGGTGAGGGCGTCGCTTGTTTTCCCAACAGGAAGCTTGCCCGGCCACGACACGATGCAGGGGACCCGATAGCCGCCTTCCCAGGTGGTGCCCTTCATGCCGCGCAGGCCGCCGGTGCTGCCGCCGTACCAGGGTCCGTTGTCGCTGGTGAAGATAACGATTGTGTTTTCGTCCAGGCCCAGCTCTTTCAGTTTCGCCATAATCCGTCCGATGCTGTCGTCCAACTCCGCCAGGACGTCGCCATAAAGGCCCGCGCCGCTTTTCTTGTAGAACTTTTCGGAACAGGCGAGCGGTTTGTGCGGCATGGCATGCGCGAAGTATAGGAAGAACGGTCGGCCCTTATGGCGCGTGATGAAGTCCAGAGCCCATTGCGTGTAGCGCTCGGTCAGCGTCGCCTGCACGAGCGGATATTCGACGACCTTTTCACCTTGAATGAGTTGGACCGGACGCATGTCGTTGCTGTAGAGGATGCCGAGGTAGTCGTCGAAGCCGCGCTTGGTCGGATAGGAGGCGAGGTCGTGGTGTCCCAGGTGCCACTTGCCGACCATGCCGGTGGCGTAACCGGCCCGCTTGAGGAGTTCGGCCAGTAGGATTTCGCTGGCGGGCAACGCGACCTTGTCGGCCAGCGGTCCGCCGTCGGGCGCGGGGTTGTTGGGCATGTTGCAGCGGATGGGGTATCGGCCGGTCAACAGTGAGGCGCGCGTCGGAGCGCAAAACGGCATGGGCGTGTTGAACTGCGTGAAGCGTACGCCCTGGGCCGCCAACTTGTCCAGGTGCGGCGTCTTGAAACGCGGATGGCCGTAACAGCCGAGGTCGCCGTAGCCCAGGTCGTCGGCAAGGATGATAACGATGTTGGGAGGCCTTGCCGCATCGGATGCAAGTACCCCATGATCAAGAGGAAATGTGCATTGCACGAGCATCGCCAGAATGATCGGTGCAGCAATTCCTTGTAGTACAGAGCGGCTAAGTAAGCTTGCAAGTTGGACAAATCGTTTGGCGAGCAGCGACATGGTTTACGCCCAAGATCATTCGCCCACGTAAGGCAGAAGGGCCATGAAGCGGGCGCGTTTGAGCGCGTCTTTGACGGCGCGCTGAAACGCGGCGCAATTGCCGGAGCGCTTGCGGCTGAAGAGCTTGCCCTGGCTGGTGCACATCTTCTTGAGGCCTTGCACGTCCTTGTAATCCACAAACGCGGGCCTGGGGCAGCCTTCCTTGGTGCAAAACCGGCATCGATTCTTGCGGCCTCGACCTAACTTCTTGCGGACCATTCCTGCTCCCAATGCGCACGCGGTGGATGGAAAAAAGTAGATTAGGACAGTCTAGGGGAAATGGCAATAGCGTAGCGGAAATGCAAAACCGCCGAGCGCAGTCCCGCGGCGGGACGGCGCTCGGCGGTTTCGCGAATTCTTGTTTAGCCGCTGAGGCGCAGAGCAACGCAGAGGAAAACAAGAATGGAAAGGAACACTCTTCACTGCTTGTCGCGTTATTCTCTCTGCGTTCCTCCGTGCCGCTGTGGTCTTTCTGAATTCGAACTACATGCCGACTTCCTTCTTGACCCGGTCGAACCAGCTGCTGAACCAGCCCTTGGAAGTTTGGTAGCTGGCGTTCTGGATGATCTCGATCACCATTTTCTTGCATTCGATGTCCGTCTTCTTGCCCATCGTCCACTTTTTGCAGTTCAAGACGGCATCATTGAACTCCTTTTCATCGACCTTGCCGTCATTGGAAGCGGAGGTGTCGAGGATGTCTTTGAGCTTGTTGAGGACGGCGCTTTCGAGAACGTAGCCCGAGGCCTCGCAAACCTGGGCCAAGGCGGCACGGCCGGAATCGACGGTGATGTTGTTTTGGATGGCGATTTGCAGGATTTCGCGCTCTTCCTTGCGGTCCACGTACTTGTCATCGTAGGCCCGCAGCTTGATCTCTTCCACGAAGCGTTTTTTGACATCTTCTAGACCCATGGATGGCTCCCTTTCGTTGAACCAAGAATTGGAAACGCGCTTGGGCGTTGTCCCCCTTTCGGCGGCGACCCCTCACACGTGTACTTCGCAAGTCAGACCGGTGTATTTCGAATTTTCGCCATGAATTATAACCGGGCAAGACTGCCCGTCAATCAGGAACTCCCTGCGAAACGGCGCGATCTCGGCGGAGTGTACGGATTGTGCCGCCTTTTCTATCTTTGGAGTGCGGCGCTTTTCCGCCGCTTTCTTTTTTTTGCGGACGCTTCACGTGGCGTCGGTGATGTTGAAAAAAAGCGGCGGGATAGCGCCGCACTCCAAAGGGTCTTGTTGCTCCGCGCGGGTTCATGGTACGCTCTTCCGCATGGACGTTTCCTCGGCGAAGTCCCCAGGCCCCGCGACCGCCCTCCCCAGCGCGCGCACGGCGCTTTTGCTCCTCTTGGCGATCAATCTTTTCAATTACATCGATCGGCAAGTGTTGGCCGCGGTCGAGCCGGAGATTCGCAACGAACTCTTCCCAGAGAAGTCGGACTTCCCCGCCGGCGGCTTAGTCGAGGAAAGAGAGAAATTCGTCAAGTCGCGCATGGGGCTGTTGGCTACGGCGTTCATTGTCAGCTACATGTTCCTCGCGCCGCTCTTCGGCTGGCTGGCGGAGCGCACTTCGCGCTGGCTGCTCGTCGGCATCGGCGTGATTTTGTGGAGCCTGGCGAGCGGCGCTTCCGGCTTGCCGTGGGGCGCCAATCTGGCGTTTGCCTATTGGGCGCTCTTGGTCACGCGCTGTTTCGTCGGAGTCGGCGAAGGCGCTTACGGTCCCGTCGCGCCAGCGATGCTCTCGGACTTGTATCCGGTGGAGCAACGGGGACGTATTCTCGCTTGGTTCTATCTGGCGATACCGGTCGGCGGCGCCTTGGGTTATGCGTTTGGCGAAATCGTCCAAGGAATGGCCGGCTGGCGCTGGGCATTCTATTTGGTTGTGCCGCCGGGATTGTTGTTGGGCATCTGGTGCTTCTTCCTCAAGGATCCGCCGCGCGGGCAACGCGAGCTTGTTGCAGTTGAAGTGAAGAAAGTCGGCTTCTTCGAATCGCTGCGCGTGCTCCTCATTCCATCCTATCTCTTGAACACGCTCGGCATGACTGCGATGACTTTTGCCATCGGCGGGCTGGCTTGGTGGATGCCGGCGTTTCTCGAGGAGCGCGCAGTACCTCCGACGAGTCTATTCGGCCTGGTCACACTCGGCCCGCGCACTTTGTTCGGCGTCATTACAGCGCTTGCGGGATTGATCGCCACCCTCGCGGGCGGATTGATCGGCGATTGGCTCAGGCCAAAGATCTCCGGCTCTTACTTCTTTGTTTCCGGCCTAGCGATGCTCGGCGGCTTTCCCATGGTGTTGGGAATGCTGGAAGCACCCTTTCCCTTTGCTTGGCTGTTTGTGTTCGTCGCCGTCTTTTGCCTCTTCTTCAATACCGGACCGACGAATACCGTTCTCGCCAACGTGACTCATCCCTCGGTGCGGGCGAGTGCCTTTGCGATCAACATCTTCATCATCCACGCCCTCGGCGACGCCATTTCGCCGTTCGTCATCGGCTACATCGCGGACCAAAACTTTTCCATATCCGGCTATTGCGGACTGGACGCAGGCTTTGTGGTGGTATCACTGTTCATGATGTTGGGCGGCGTGCTCTGGCTCTGGGGAACATGGTTTCTGAAGCGCGACACGGAACTCGCGCCGACGCGGATTTGAAGTGAAATAACGGCACACTAGCCCGACGCGTTAGCGAGGGCGGACGCGTCGCCCAACACTAGCCCGACGCGCTAGCGAGGGCGGACGCGTCGCCCGTGTGCGAGTCCATTGCCGCCAGGGATTCCTCGCAGAATCATTGCAACGGGATTCATTTCCCTCGGGCAACTCGTCCGCCCTCGCTAGCGCGTCGGGTTAGTGTTTGAGCATGCCCGGTTCACGATGCAGCATCGTCACTTCATCCGCCGTCAATTCTCGAGTGAACACCGCCAATTCATCCAAAAGGCCGATGTAATTGACGGCAACATAGATGCCCGTCTTGTCCAGGTTCCAGTCCATGGCAATGGCTCGATCTTTCACGTCGCCGATGCGTTTGCCGTCGATGTACAGGGTCGCGTGGGCGTCGGCTTTGCCGGTGTCGAAGTTGCGCCACGACAGGACGACGTGATGCCATTCGCCCTCTTTCATCTTGACCGCGGGCACGCGGACCATCGGCGCGTCAGCGTCTGATTCCTTTGCGCCTTTCTGGCCTTCCGGCACGGCGGGGAAGACGCCCATGCGCAGGTCGCGCGGCTTTTCGTTGTTGAAGTCGAACCAGATGCCGCCGTTGTTGGCCCCTTTTTCGGTGATCTGCACCGGATCGCAAAACGTGGTCTTTAGGAGCGTGTTGGGATCGGTATTGATCCAGCACGAGACCGCGCCGCCCCAGCCGCCTTTCTTGAACGCAATGTTGCCCTTCGCTGGGAAAAAGATGCGGCCGTTGTTCGGCAGCACATCCACCGCTTCGAGCGCGCCGCCGGCAATGCCTTTGCCGGGCGCGATGCGAAACGCCTTGGCGTCGAAACCCTTCGCGAATGTGTAAGGCCCCTTGCCGGGCGCGCCCGAGCGCGTGGACAAAGTCCGCTCGCCGCCGCCGAAGTCGGCTTCGATCTTTTCATCAAACGACGCATACAGCGCGACCGCTTTGTCCAGCATGGATTTCTCCCGCGCGCCAAGAATAGCCGGGAACAGGCAGCCCAATAGCGTAGCGTCGCCGATAACGGATAATAGTCGCCGCATATTTGCCTCTTTTGGAGTGCGGCGCTTTTCCGCCGCTTTGTTTTTTTTTGGCACTCATCGCGGGGTCGCGACATGGATGACTGACAAATACGAAGAACTCAGAGTTCAAACCATGAGACGGCGCCCGACATTTCATTACTACAGAAAAACTCCGCTGCGATGGAGCATGAGAATGTGCCTGGCACGGCTGGGTTGCAGAGAATCATGTGCTGCTCTGTCGGGGAGTTGCGCCGAAATCCGCCAGAAATGCTTTGCAGGGCTGTCCAGGGAGACTGCAATGCAAAGCATTCGCATGACGCCGCTTTGGTTTATGACAGTCTACACCAAAGCGGCGTCGTGCCGCCGGACCCCAATTCACCGTTAGTAGCGAATCCGCAATTCGGTGCGGTACATTTGGTCCGGCCCGTGGTCGCCAATCGAGAAAGCTGAGCCGACGCCAAAGTCAAGCCAGTAGCAAATCACCAAGCGGATGCCGGGTCCCGCGCTGAAATAGCTGTCCGCGCTCGCCTTTTGGAACTGGCCCAGAAACGGGTCCGAAAAAGCGCCGTCCTGAAACGAGTAGCCGTTGAATTCCAAAGTGCCGATCAGCTCCACGTCCGAGACCGGGCGAAACAGCACGTGGTTGAGCGAGCCGTGATAGTGCAGGATGGAGCCGGCGTATTCGGGATCGCCCGCGATGGGGATCCACTCGGAGAGTTGGCCTTGCATGTAGGTGTCGGGGCCTAGCTTCAAGGTTCCCAACAGAGAAGGCTCCAGAGACACGTGGCCGGTGCCCAAGCCGCCGCCGGCTCTGCCCACCGGCAAGTATGTGGTGAACATGAAGCCGAGCTGGAACAAGTCGCGGTCGAAGAGGAGCGTCTTGGCGCCCACCGACATATCGCTGAACCCAGCGGAGTGGGGGTTGACTTCGGCATTGATGGACCGGTACGGGATGTTGACAAAGGCGCTGGCGCCCTTGGCGGCGATTTCCGTGTACATGCTGATCTCGTTGTAATTCAAGCTGCGTTCGATGGCGGCTGGGCCCTTGCCGCCGCCGCCCGAGCGCGCCCAAAAGAACTCGGCGCGATCCGGGAAGTTGTAGTTGCGGCCGTAGTCCCAACGGAAGCGCGTCGTGGAGACGGGGCGCGTGCCTTCGACGAAGAAGGCGGCGTTGGCGGCCGGGATCCATTTGCCTTCGTAGCAGGGATCGGGGCAGCACAGTTCTTCGTAAAAGCCGCAAAAAATGCGTCCGCACAGGGTGTCGCGATTGCAATGGCCGCAATCGTGCAGCCGGCCGGGCACGCAGGACATGCAGCCGTTCGGTCCGCAACCGACGCAGCCGGCGGCGACAGAGACTGGGCCCGGCTCCATGGTGACCGGCGGAGTCTCTTTCTGGCCCTCTTTTTGTTTCTCTTGGGCAAAGGTCAAGACGGTCGCCGGCAGTCCGGAGTTCGAGGCAGTTGGGGCCGGCTTCGTCCAAATCGGCGAATAGGGCGATTGCGCCAAAGCATGGGGGGCTGTGCCGGCGACGAGCAGCATCGCTCCGGCCAACCAAGACCAACGGCCGCGCCTCCCATTCCTTTCGTTCTTTCGGTTCACTGTCATACTCCTTCTAATGGCTCGTAGCGACGGAGTGTTTCGGTTTGGGTCCGTGGAGATGGGATAGCAACTTCGGGTCCTTACTTCTTTCGGACGACTAAACTGGACGACTTAAGAGGAACAGGGGAATAATCGCCACATTGAGAACGAAACTCCTTTTCGTCAGGGGACAAAAACACGGCACAGAGCGAAAACGCGCTAGAGAGCGAAAATGCGGCAATAAGCGAAAGAAGGGAGTAATCCCTGCACTTGTTAAAGGCGACGAAATCCTCAAGTCTGGCAAAGGCCGCAACCGAATGAGAATGTGGAGATAGCGATAGCACCACTTCCAGGGTCAAACAGGAAAGCACGCTGGCGCGGGCCGGCGTGAGGCAAGTACGTCTTCCACCGCGGAATTCTCGCCGTCCTCCGGCGTTGCCATGCTTAGGGTGGCGCGGCGATTACAAAGGAATTTGACCATGAACAAGTGGACGATAGGCGTCCTGGGGCTGCTCGCGACTTTCGCCGTCAGCCCGCGCCTTTATGCCCAAGTGAATCCCCAGGTGGGCGTGGATCCGGCCGGCGTCGCCGGCGCCGCTGCCCCAACCAGTAATATCTGGTCTATGTTGCTTCCCTCCGCGGCGCAACGTGCAGGCTGCCGCGCCAAAATCATCAATTCGCCGCTCGGCGAAGTGCTCAAGAGCGCGGCCAAGCCCATCAACATCATGTCGGGCGGCCTGTTGTGCGGCAAATGCCTCGCCCCCACCGCCGCCGACCTGGCCGCGTTGGCGGCCGCCGGCAAGCTTGACAGCGCCGAAGGCGCCGCCGCGCAAATCAAGAAGAGCGAGGCCGAAGCCAAGGCGCGGCGCGAAGCCATTCGCTATCTGGGCACGGTCGATTGCAATTACTGGCCCGAAGCCAAGGACGCTTTGAAAACCGCGCTGCGCAGCGATCCCAACGAATGCGTCCGTTTCGAAGCCGCCCTGTCTCTGGGCCGCGGCTGCTGCTGCAACGAGGAAACCATCAAAGCCCTCAAACACTCGGCCAACGGCAGCAAGGCGGACGGCTTCCCGGCGGAAAGCTCGCCGCGCGTTCGCGCAGCCGCCGCCGATGCCTTCTTCCGCTGCGCGGAGGTTTACACGGAGTCCTCGGAAATCGACAGAAAAGGCAAGGAAGGACCCAACGGCGCGGCGCCGGGCGCCACGTCCGGCGGCGCTCGCCGCCAGGGATTGGCCGGCATTTTCGTCCAAGCCGCTTCGCCTTCCGACCTGCCGCGTAAGCTGCCTTCCGCTCCGTCGGAGCCCGAAGTGATCGCCCCCATGGCCGCCACGAACCAGCCGATGGCGCACAGCCACGCGCCGGCGCTGCAGCCGCCGCCCGCCCCTGCCGCCAAACGCGGACTGATCCAGATTCTCTTCACGGGCGCGAATCCGTCATCTGCTCCCGCGCATGCCGCTCCCGTACTTGGGCCGATCATGGAGTCCAATCCCATGACCCCAAGTCAGGGCTTTATCATTCTGGATAGACCGTAAACAACCAAAAACGTAAAGCACTAAAGTCCGAGTGCCACGCGGTACTCGGACTTTCTTTTTTCCTGTGGCAGGACAGGCCTGGAGACTCGTATCGCGCCGGTGCCGAAGTCTACAATGAAAATCGCATACTCGGGAAGGAATAGACATGACAAAAGGGTTGGTCCTGGTCACCGGTTCCTCGGGACGCATTGGTCAGGCCGTCGTGGCAGAGTTGCAGCGCCGCAGCCAGCCGGTGCGCGGCTTCGACCTCGTGCCGACGGCTGGCCTGGCGGACATGGCCCTCGGCACGCTGACCGATCCGGCAGCGGTGCGTCGGGCCATGGAGGGCGTGCACACGCTCATCCACCTGGCCGCCACGCCGGACGACGACGACTTTCTCGAACGGATCGTGCCCAACAACATCATCGGCGTGCATCACGTTTTGGAGGCGGCGCGCGCGGCCGGCGTCCAGCGCATGGTGCTCGCCAGCAGCGGCCAGGTCGTCTGGCACCAGCGGCTGAGCGGGCCGTGGCCGCTGGGCGTCGATGTGCAGCCGACGCCGCGCTACTGGTACGCGGCGGCCAAAGTGTTTCTCGAGGCGGCCGGCCGGGCCTTCGCCGAATCGTTCGGCATGAGCGTGATCGCGGTACGGCTGGGTTGGTGCCCGCGCACTAAGGAACAAGTGGAAGAGATCGCCGCTGCCGACTGGGCCAAGGACGTGTATCTCAGCCCGCGCGACGCGGGCAGATTCTTCGCGTGTTGCGTGGAAGCGCCAGGGCCATTCCACTATGTCGTCGTCTACGCGACGAGCAAGCCGGTAGAGCGCCAATATGTCGACCTGGAAACGACGCGGCGTTTGTTGGGTTATGAGCCACAGGAGAGTTGGCCGCAGGGTATCGAAGTGATTACTCGTGGGACAGGATAACTGTTCCAATAATTTGTCGCTCCGAAAACGCTGGCGCTGTGGAAAAGAACCCTCGCGCTAGCTGGTGGGCGAGTCGGTCGCGCCGGGGACGGGCCTGGAGACATGCTTCGATTTGGGCCAGCGCGGCGGGGCGATGAAAAACGTTGCCAAGACCAGGGCCGCGAAGCCGAGATACGACGCCGTGAAGATCCAGTGATTGAACGGAATCGAGTTGAAATTCATGACCTCGTCCACGAGCCGGGCAATGAAGGAATCGCCCTGAACCGGCTGACCGGCGAGAACGCGCAGCTTGTTTTCCCAAGTGGTAAGCGGGCACATGAGTCCGCCCAAGCTCTCGGCCGCGACAATGAGAATCATCCCTAAGTGGATTGCACGAAACCAAAAGTTGCGAATCCAACTCCAGCGAAACAGAATGCCGAACAGTATGAATAGCTGCCCAAGCACCACGAAGCTGACGTAGCCCAGGTGAATCAAAGCGATGGCGTCGGCGAGCAGGCCGTAAAACATCTTGTCTCCATTTCGATTTTGGATTCCCGTCTGACAACGCGATGTCGCGGATAGCGATGCTGACATCGACCCAGGCCCGTTCACGGGCCTTTCGCGGAGCATAGGCCCGCCGTTGACGGCGGGTTGACGAAGCAGCCGTCGCCTCAGCCTCGTTCACGAGGCTTCTCGCTGTTGGGCTTGAGCCAATCGAGTTTAAGCAGGCTCAAGCCGAACAGCGAGAAGCCCGGTGAACCGGGCTTGGACAATCGAGACAGTTAGGCAGACAACCTTGATTGGTACTTTCGATTGTCCGGTGTCCTTAGTCGAAAATCACCAGTCAATAATCCAAAGTCTTTGATCCGGCAACTTCCGTTTTATTCCACGAGAAAATCGCGCCAGTGCCCGTCCGGATAGCGAATCTGGTTGGGTTTGAAGTTCGCTTTGTACTCCAGCGAAGGACAGCCGGCGACAAAGTAGCCCAGGTACACGTGGGGCAAGCCGCGTCTCTTGGCCTCGTCGAGGCAGGAGAGCACGTTCCAAGTTCCCAATGACAAGGGTCGGTGGACGGGATCGTAGAAGAAGTAGATTGCGGAAAGACCGGCGGGCAGCGCGTCCACGTAGCCGACGCCGGCCAAAACGCCGTCCTTGTAATAGCACCACTCTTCAGTAAAGGCCGGGTTGCGGACGAAGGATTCGCCGTAGCTGCCGACGTCCTTGCAGGGGTGGTCGGGCCAGCCTTTGAACTCGGCCTGGAATTGGTGAAAGCGATCGTAGAGGCGGAGCTTGGCGCGGGACACGCCGGGAGCGCCAATGCGCAGCTCTATTCGGCCGGCGCAGAGTTTGGCCGCCCGCCGCTGGCTGCGATTGGGACGAAAGCGGGCGACGTCCACGCGCAGCGAGCGGCACTGGGTGCAGGCCGGGCAGCGCGGCCGAAACAGCATGCCGCCGAAGCGCCGCCAGCCGTCCACGAGCCGCTGCATGTATTCCGCCGCCGTGATCCCTTGGACCATCTCGTATTGCAGGCTCCAACGCTCGCCCGGCAGATAGTGGCAAGGGCTGGGCGGCGCGACGTAGCTGTACAACGTCTCCATACCGTCTATTCAAGCACCGCGCGGTTGTTTTCGCAATCGTTTGAGTCCGCTTTGAAACGATCGCGTTCCCTACGATCGGAGGAACCAAATCGCTCAAGAAGCGCCAACGTCAGGAATCTCATGGACTTTTCCTTGCTTTCTCAGACGGCCGCCACTTTGCTATCCGGGAATCCTACTGGTCCGACTCCAAAACCGCCAGGAACGCCTCTTGCGGAATCTCGACCTGACCAACCTGCTTCATCCGTTTCTTGCCCGCGGCTTGCTTGGCCCAGAGTTTGCGCTTGCGGGTGATGTCGCCGCCGTAGCACTTGGCTGTGACGTTTTTCTTCATCGGTGCAATCGTCTCACGGGCGATGATGCGGTTGCCGATGGCCGCTTGGATGGCGATTTCGAAAAGATGGCGGTCGATTTCTTCGCGCAGCTTGCGAACCAGTTTGCGGCCGCGGCGGTCGGCCATGGCGCGATGCACGATCGTGGACAGGGCGTCGACGCGCTTGCCGTGCACGAGGATGTCGAGGCGGACCAGGTCGGCGGCGCGGTAGCCCAGGAATTCGTAATCCATGGTGCCGTAGCCCTTGGTGGCTGACTTGAGCTTGTCGTAGAGGTCGTAGATGATCTCCGACAGCGCCATTTCATAAACGAGAATGGCGCGGCTGGGACTTAGGTACTCGGTGCGGACGTAAACGCCGCGCCGGTCCGTGCACAGGCCCATGATGTCGCCGATATTCTCGGAGGGAACCAGGAAGCTGGTTTTGACGAACGGCTCGCGGAATTCTTCGATCTGGCCGGAGTCGGGGACTTTCTGCGGACTGTCGATCGTGAGCGTTTCACCGGAGCGCGTCAGGATTTCATAGGTGACGTTGGGGGCGGTAGTGACCAACTCCAGCTCGCTGCCGCGCTCGAGGCGCTGTTGGATGATCTCGCGATGCAGCATGCCCAAGAAACCGCACCGGAAGCCGAAGCCGAGTCCTTCGCTGTTTTCCGGCTGATAAGTGAAACTGGCGTCGTTCAGGCGGAGCTTGGCGAGGGCTTCGCGCAGCGTTTCAAAATCGGCGTTGTTGACCGGATAAAGGCCGGAGAACACCATCGGCTTGGGCTCTTTGTAGCCGGCCAGCGCTTCGGAGGCCGGCTGCAGGGCGTCAGTCACGGTGTCGCCAATGTGGACGTCGGACAGCGTTTTGATTTGGGCCATCAAGTAGCCGACCTGCCCGGCGGCGAGTTCCTGGCAGGGGGTCATACCCGGTCTGAATTGACCGATCTCAATGACTTCATGCTCGGTGCCACCGCTCATGAGCCGAATCTTTTGGCCTTTGCAAAGCCGCCCCTCCTTGACGCGGACATAGACGACGACGCCTTTGTAAGTGTCGAAGTGGCTGTTGTAGATGAGGGCGCGGGTCGCCGAGTAGTCCGCACCGTAGTCCCCACGCTCCGCGTGGGGTAAAGCCGAATCCCCACGCGGAGCGTGGGGACTACGTTGGGGAGGCGGGATGCGGTCGATGATGGCTTGTAGAATGTCGTCGATCCCCGCCCCAGTCTTGCCCGACGCGCGCAGCACGTCGGCCGGATCGATGCCGAGGGCTTGCTCCATTTCAGCGATGACGGCGTCGGGCCGGGCAGCGGGCAGGTCGATTTTGTTGAGCACGGGAATGACGACCAGTTCGTGCTCCATGGCGAGGAACGCATTGGCTACGGTCTGGGCTTGCACGCCTTGCATGGCGTCCACGAGCAGAATGACGCCCTCGCATGCGGCCAGGCTGCGCGAGACCTCGTAGCTGAAGTCGACGTGGCCAGGAGTGTCGATGAGGTTAAGTTCGTAGGTTGCGCCCTCGGGCAATGTAGAAGGCACACTCCGTGTGCCGTCCGCCGGCAACGGCACACGGAGTGTGCCTACTACTTTGTTCGGCGAGTGGTAAATCGTTACCGGATGCATGCGGATAGTGATGCCACGTTCGCGCTCGAGGTCCATGGAGTCGAGCAGCTGCGCTTGGAATTCGCGTTGGCTGATCGTGTTGGTTTTGAGTAAGAATTGGTCTGCCAGCGTGCTTTTGCCGTGGTCGATATGGGCAATGATGGAAAAGTTCCGGATGAATCGAGGATCGGTGGCCATAGGCTGCGCTCTTTCCGCTCCGCTCGGGGGGCGTTGCTGTTGCTTCCTGTGGGATACGTTGGCAACGTGTGCTGAAGCAAAAGACGGTACGAACGCGCACCACAAATGAGAATCTTACCGACCGGGGAGATTCTCGGATAGAGTGCTCGGAACCAACGCGACGCGCGAGCGCGGCAGCTTCCACGACCATGCAAATATGAAAAACCCCGTTACCTGCGTTTTTTTTCTTTGCAATGGCGCGGCAACGCTTATGCTAGCGGGACAGGGGAACCCTTGTTCTTCGACGAGGGCAGGCTAGGATATCATTAGGGTGGAATACCGAGTTCGGCTGCCGGGGTAAGAAGCCCCAGGCAGCATGTCATCAACCTCGCATCGAAGCCCAGAGCGAACTGCCATGTCCGAGCGATCCCGCGGCGCGGATGCCACCGCCCAGCGCTTGGCCGACCTGGAACGTGAAACGGCCAGGCTACGCGCCGAGCTAACGAAAGAAAAGAAGAACGCGCAAGCCCTGGTCCGGAGCGGCCAGCGCGCCGAGCAAACGCGCCGCTTCCTGGAGGAATCGCTCGCGTATCTGCAGCGCGAAGGCAGCGACGTGGTCCTGCGCCTGACGGCCGCCGGCAAGATTCTATCGGTTTCCGGTCAATGCCGAGCCCAGTGGGGCCTGGAACCTGCCTCGTTGACCGGACAGTCCTTTTGGGACCTTTTGGCGCCGGAAAGTCAGCCCGACGGGTTTCTTTATTTCCAGAAAGTGCTGGAGGGAACTCCCGATAAGGCCTTGCTGGTGTCGTTGTTTCCCAGCGACCGCGTCAAGCTGAACGTGCAATTGTCCTGTCAAGCGTTGTCGCACCCGCAGACGCAAGAAATGGAGTATCTGTGCCTGGTCCGATTGCTGCCCGGAATGTGCGCCGACGCCCATCCGGGAGCGCTGCCGCTCGAGAAAGTGGCTTTTAGCAGTCTCGTGCATGAGCTCAATCAGCCGCTCACCGCCCTGGCGCTGTCAGCGCGCGCCTTCGCGCGCTTGGCCCGCGACCGCCAAACGGATTGGGACGAGGTGTCGCACAACCTCGACGAAATCGCCGACCAGGCGGAGCGCGCCGGCGAGCTGGTCCGGCGCATGCGGCGTCTAGTCAGCCGGGGCGCGCCGCGCCGATCTACCATTCACGTACATGATTCAGTCCAAGAGGCGCTGGCAACCCTCAAACAGGAAATTTCGCGATTGGAAGTGCGTATTCAGTTGCAATTTGCTCCCGATGTGCCTACTGTATTGGCGGACCGCATTCAGATTCATCAGGTGCTCGTGAACTTGATCCGCAACGCCGTGGAGGCCATGTCGGACGTGTCCGCGGATCGGCGCGCGCTCACTCTGGAAACTCTGACGCAACAACAGGAATTGGTGGTCAAGGTGTCGGACACCGGCCCGGGCATCGCTGCCGAGATCGCCCCGCGCTTGTTTCAACCCTTCCAAACCACCAAGGCCCACGGAATGGGCTTGGGATTGACCCTGTGTCAATCCATACTACAGGCGCATTCCGGCCGATTGTGGGTGGAGTCTTCCCCCGGCCGGGGCACAACAATTGGATTCGCCCTGCCACTTAGTGAGGACCATGAGTAAGAACAAGTACAATGTCTGCATCATCGACGACGACGCCGCCATTCGCACTGCCTTCAAGAACCTCTTGAAGGCCACTCAGTACAATGTCGCCGCCTACGGCAGCGGCCAGGAGTTCCTCGGCGCCTTCGACCCTAAAAACGTCGCGGCCTTGGTCGTGGACCTCCGCATGCCCGGCATGAACGGGCTCGAACTACTGGAAATCCTCAAACAGAGAAAGGTGTACGTTCCCGTCATCATCTTGACCGGCCACGGCGACATTCCCATCACCGTGCAGGCCATCAAGGCGGGTGCATTCGACGTCATCGAAAAACCGCTCAATCAGGACACGGTTCTCGACCGGCTGGCCCGCGCCGTTGATGTGTGGACCGAATGGCACCGGGTCGAAGGCGAGCGCAAGGAAGTCGCTGCCCGCATTGCCGAGCTTACCCCGCGCGAATTGGAAGTGCTGGACCTCATGGTCGGAGGCCGCACGAACAAGATGATCGCCGAGCATTTGGGCATCTCGCGCAAGACGCTCGATATCCACCGCAGCAAGGTGATGGCCAAGATGAAAGCCCGAACCACGGCCGATCTCGTGCGCTGGCGCATGCTCGACCTGTCCGGTCCCGGCGGCGCCACCTGGGTCAAGGCCAGCGAATTCCGGCCTTAATCGGCCGTTCCATTGCGACAATTGACAGTGGGCAAGCAATTGAGCCTCCACAATTCGACTTGCTCGCTGTCAATTGTTGCTACTCTTAACATCTTTGAATCGTATCGTATTCCCAAAATCCCTTCACGAATTGCAACTATTCTCGCAATGCAAGAAATCTATGGCAGCTGCTGAAATCTGAGTAATTACTTGCTAGGTTCAC
>JAKEHV010000137.1 GCA_022614915.1 Gemmataceae bacterium
AATTAAAAGTTTCGCGCGACTTCTAGCGGAGAAATCCGAATCTCGAAATCCGAAACTCGAAACAAATCCGAAATCCGAAGCAAGAAAACGCAAGCGTCTGGGATCAGTTTGTGACATTCGGGTTTCGAATTTGTTTCGGATTTCGACATTCGGGTTTCGGATTTTGACTCCCGCCTACCGGGTCGCACCGTCCTAACAGGGAGATTCAATCGTGAGAGACGCGCGATGGGTCTGGCTTGGCGCCGGCGGCTTGCTGGTTCTGGTGTGCGTAGCGCTGGCGTTCTGGTTTCTTCCGGAGTCGGAGCCCACGGCAACGGGCACAGTGCGGTTGGACAACAAGCTGCTCGCCAAGGGGTCGATCGCGTTCAATCCGATCGACGGAACCCCTGGGCCGGGCGGCGGTGGTGTGATCAACAAAGAGGGGAAGTACGAGATCAAGCAAGGCCTGCGGCCAGGCAAGTACCAGATCGTGATCCGTAGCACCATCGAGACCAAGAGACCGGTAAGGGACACCGTCATCCCGTCGGAAATCGTCCCCGCGGAGGAATCGGTGATACCAGAGCAATACAACGCCAAGAGTATCCTGTTCCGAGAAGTCCGCCCAGGCGCGAACGTCTTCGATTTCCCTCTCGAAAGGGTCGCGTCCAGCAAGTAGGCCGGCGCCCACATCACGATGTGCGGCGAGCGGTCGGGGAAAACTATTCCTCGTCCGGGGCCGGGCGTATCCAATTGCTACACCGCCAAGTCGCTTCAAGCAGGAGCGTGGCGCTACGTATCCGCCGTGGCGGCGACTGGCACAGGCACCGGCACTTCCGCCGGCGCCGTTTCCACTACCACCGGTTCAATGACGCGCATGCTGCGCCACTTGCCTCCCTTGAAGCGCCAGAAGAACAAGAACGCTTGAAGGATGATGTATGTGCTGGCAAACCACCACGCCGCCTCCAACCCCCAACCATAAATCCAAGCCGCGAAGGTCGGCAGCACCATGATCGGCCAGGACAAGGTCATCGCCACCAGCGTGACGAAGCGCGTGTCACCGGCGCCTTTGAGCGCAAACGAGTAGATGAGGTTAATGCTGTCGAACAGCGAATACACCGCCACAAAGCGCAACAGCACCGGTATGAGCGCTTCCAGCGACGCCCAGTTCGCCGTATTCGCTTCCGTTTGGAATATGAGCAAATACAGGCCGGGACAGAAAACGTACGTGGCGGCGACCGCCGTCATGTACAGCCAGGCCATTTGGAATCCAGTCCGAGTTGACCGCGCCGCCAGGTCCGGTTTGTTTTCGCCTAGCCGTTGGCCGACCAGCACGGTCACCGCATAGCCGATGCCGAGCATGGGAATGAACGCGAACATGTTGAGAGAAAACGTAATGCTGGTAGCCGCCAACTCCACGTCGCCCATTCGGCCGATTACAACAAGGAAGAGTGCGAAGGCAAAGCAATCAAAGGCCCATTGCAGGCCGCTGGGCAAGCCGAAGCGCAAGAGCCGTCTGAAAAGCAACCCTTCGAAGCGCCAGCCGGACAGCGTCGCGAACTCTGCGCGATAACGGCGGCGCGCCATCAAAGCGAAGGCGGTGGCCGCGGACGCCCAATTGCCGAGCACGGTGGCCCAACCAGCGCCTTCAATGCCCATTGCGGGAAAGCCCAGGTTGCCGTAAATCCACAAATAATTGAAGAACGCGTTGGTGACCAGGCCGACGCCGTTGATCCACATGACAGTGCGGCTGTCGCCCCGCCCGGTGAAAAAGCTGCTGGCGGAGGCCACCAACATTGTCGGCATAGCGGAGAAACACAAACAGCGGAAGTATGGTGTTTCGAGCGCCTGCATTTTCTCCGTATGATCACCCCAAGAGATGATGTCCGCGGCGAACGGTACGGGCAAAAGGAACAGAAACCCGGCAATGAAGCTGAAGTAAAGTGCTTGCCAGACGGCGGGGCCAATGCGATGGAGTCGGCCGGCGCCGAAGTACTGCGCGACGAAAGTCATCGCGTAGCCGGCGGTGGCCTGGCCGAGGATCATCGGCGTCCAGAAAAACACCGCTGCTGCCATGGCCGCGCCGACGCTTTCGGCATCGAGCCGGCCCAGCATGACGCGGTCAATCGTGATCTGCAGCGTGAAAAAACTGTTGGATACAATGAGCGGCCAGGCCAGACGCCACATTTCCCTCCAGCCGCCCGGAGTTGTCGTATCTTCCATGCGCGGCGTGGCTTGCATCATTGTCTCCTGGCCGGAAAATCGCTTTTGATGTAAGTGGATGCAACCGCGCGGTAAAAGGTTCGGGATTCGGGTCAGAATTGCGACTTGTCCGCTAGCACGGTCCTAATCTCAATCTTGATCTTCCTCCTAATCCTATTCCTAATCGTGATCTTAATCTCTTTCACGTCCTTGGCATCCGTCCGATAACGCTGCTACTGCCATCCCGCTTGGACTCCGTCGATATACGCCAATGTCTGTTCCAATGGTCCTTTGTGCTGCCGGCACTTCAGGGCCGACTTGACCCGCACAAGCAATTCCTTCTTGTTGATCGGTTTGGTCAGAAAATCATTCGTGCCCGCTTCGACCGCTTTGTCGATGTCGTGGTGCTGATCGAGAGCGGTCACCATCAAGACGACTATGTCCTGCGTGGCCGGGTCCGCCTTGAGCCGCTTGCACACTTCGAAACCGCTGATCTTCGGCATCATCACGTCGAGGAGCAATACGTCCGGCTTGAAGCTCTTCAGCTGGCGCAGCGTCTCCTCGCCGTCCTTGGCGACGGCGAAGTCGCAATCGAGCGCATCCAGATACGCTTCCAGAAGCTCGACGCTTTCCGGATGATCCTCGGCAATCAGGATGCGCGGTTTATCAGGCATCAGATATCCTCGAGCGACCCGCTCGCGTTTCGCGCTCGGAAACACGCTGTTGCGACATGGATTCTTCAAGCGCGAAGCGATAAATCAGTTCCTCTGGGTTCATCTCACCACGCCGGGCATAGCCACCGCCGGCACCGGCAGGTCGCCCCACTCATAGCGCGGCGGCGACAGGTCTTCGCGCGAGTTCAGTGCTTGCTCCCAGGTCACGACCTGGCCCGTGTAGCACGCCGTCCGTCCCATGATGGCCATGAGCGAGCTCTTGGCCATGTACTCGCCGTTGTTGATCGGCTCGTTGCGGCGAATGGCCGCGAACAGTTCGTTGTGCTCTTGCTGATACATGTCGTCGCCGCGGGCGCGGGCCGCCGCATAGCGCCACGGATTCTCGCCGCTGATCGAATGGGCCATGACGTCGGCTTTGCCGCGCTTGCCGACAACGTAGTCCTTCACTTCATTGGCGCAGCCGGCCATCTGCCTGCACATGGCGAAGCACTTTACGCCATTCGCAAATTCATAGACGACGGCCATGTGATCGTAGATATGGCCAAACTCCGGGCCGGTGCGGACTTGCCTGCCGCCGGTCCCGTAGCAGGAAACGGGATACTGGTCGCGCATGGCCCAGGCCATCTTGTCGATGCTGTGCACGTGCTGCTCGACGTTGAAGTCGCCGGACAACCAGGTGAAATAGAGCCAGTTGCGCATTTGCCATTCCATGTCGGACCAGCCTTCGTGGCGGTTGCGGTGCCAGAGCGTGCCGGTGTTGTAGTTGCATTGCAGCGCGACGATGTCGCCGAGGGCGCCGTCGTGGATGCGGCGGAAAGTTTCGCGCATGCCGTTGTGATAGCGCCAGCACAGGCCGGAGACGATAGACAAGCGGCGGCGGCGGGCATCTTCGCAAGTGGCCAAGACGGCGCGGATGCCGGGACCGTCGACCGCGACCGGCTTTTCCGCGAAGACGTGCTTGTTGGCTTGCACGGCCGCGCGCAAGTGGGCCGGGCGGAAGTGCGGCGGCGAGCACAAGAGCACCACGTCCACGTCGCTGTTGATCACTTGCTGATAAGCATCGAAGCCGACGAATTGGCGTTCGCGCGGCACGTCAATTTTGGGCGCCAGTTCGGCTTCGCGGCGAAGTTGAGCAAGGCTGGATTCGAGCCGGTCACGGAAGGCGTCGCCCAGAGCGGTGAGGCGGACGTTTTGGTCGGCGCGCAGGGCGTTCGACGCCGCCCCGGTGCCGCGGCCGCCGCAGCCGATGAGGCCCACGCGAATGGTGTCGCTTGTGCCTGCGTGCACGAACGGAACCTGGGACAATAGCGTCGCCCCGGCCGCTGCCGAGGTTTGCAGAAAGCGACGCCGATTCACGGAAGCGGAGGCAGGATTCATGAAAGCTCCCAAAATGCGGTGGAATCCCTCAATTCTATCGGCTCATTTGTCTTTTGTCACCGATTGACCACTCACCGCGGCGCTACACTCGGACAATCGCCACGATTTGATCAACTCGTTTACACTAGTTGGTCAAATCGTGCGCTTGCCACAACCTATTGCCAATATGAGACTTGAAATAAGCAAGCACCACGATTTGACCAACTCGACGAGGGAGGGGGGCGCCCGAGTCGCGTGGTTGCTGGACCCCGGACCGACGATCGACAACTCAGGTTGCGATAGACCGCATGCGAATCGCCTCCTAACCCATAAATCCAGATACAATCGACAGCATGGCCCGCGTAGCACATTTCGATTGTTTCAGCGGCATCAGCGGCGACATGACGCTGGGCGCGCTCATCGACGCGGGCGTTTCCGCCGATGCCATCCGCGACGGCATCGCTTCCCTTGGATTGCCGGTGACCGTGAAGGTGGAAAAGGTGCGCAAAGGCGGCTTCGCGGCGACCCAGGTGAAGATCGACGCGCCGCACGAGCACAAGCATCGGCACCTGCACCATATTGAAGAAATCCTGGCAGGCGGCACACTGAGCGACAAGCAGCGCGCATTGGCGCAAAAGATATTTCGCCGTCTGGCTGAGGCGGAAGCGGCGGCCCACGGGATCGCCGTCGAGAAAGTGCATTTCCACGAGGTCGGAGCGCTCGACAGCATCGCGGACATCGCCGGCAGCGCCGTCGGGCTGGACCTCTTGGGCGTGGACAGATTCACCAGTAGTTCCGTCACGACCGGTGTTGGGATGGTGCAATGTGCCCACGGCCTGATGCCGATCCCAACGCCGGGTACCGCCGCCCTGCTCAAAGGCGTGCCGTTGCGGCCGAGTTCCATCCAGAGCGAATTGACCACACCCACCGGCGCGGCCATCCTGACCAGCGTGGTCTCGGAATGGACCGACAGCCCGGCCCTCACGGTCGAACGCATCGGCCACGGTGCGGGCCAGCGCGAACTTTCCGAGCAGCCGAACATC
>JAKEHV010000138.1 GCA_022614915.1 Gemmataceae bacterium
AATTTTCGCAATTATTAGTCGCTGGACAGCCATAGTTCGAAGGCATTTTTTGGAAAAAGTAGCGAAACTCTGCGTCAGAAAGCCAGACTCAACTGCGCCAGTCGAGCGACATGAAAGATCGCATGGCACCTGCATCCAGGGCCAACAATTCGTAAGGATAGCCAAGGATCATCCGAATGCAAAAAGAAAATGAACGCCGCGCTTGAGCGTCCATCTCTTTTCTCGGTTTCCTGTTTGCGTTATCGTGAAGGCATCATGCGTCTCAGCATCCGTTACCAGCTTCTCCTGCCGCTCGTTGCCCTCATGGCCGGCGTGGTCGGCATGAGCGTGTGGAGCGCGCTCTCGTCGGCGGGGCGGGCGCGCCAGCAGATCGAGACGCAGATGGACGCCGTCGCCCAGACCGTGCGCTCCGTCACCTTTCCGCGCAATGTGCAAACCTTGAATCTCATGAAAGGCCTGTCCGGCGCGGAGCTGGTGCTGTGCGACGCGCACCGTCGGCCGCTGCGCGACGACCAGGGTCAACCGCTCGCGACGCTTTCGGCCTTGCCCGCGACTTTGCCATCTTTGAGCAATGCCTCGGCGCATCCCTTGGGCGAATTGGTGGAGGTGGACGGCCAATCCTATTTCTGCCGCGGCGTGCCGCTTGGCAGTGAGGTTGGGGCGAATCTCACGGTCTTCATCCTCTATGCCGAATCGCTGTGGCGCGACGCGCTGTGGCAGTCGGTTTGGCCGGCGTTGTTCTTGGGCGTGCTCGGCGGCGCGGTGTCGATCGTATTGACCGTGGCCGTCACGCAACGAGTGACGCGCCGCATCCAGGAATTAGAGCGGCGCACGCGCCTGATTGCGGACGGCGACTTCAGCCCGATGCCGCTGCCCAAGCGTGAAGACGAGCTGCGCGACCTGGCCGGCTCGGTCAACGACATGGCCCAAAAGCTCGCCCAGTATCGCGAGAGCATGAGCAAGACCGAACGCCTGCGACTATTGGGCCAGGTCAGCGGCGGTTTAGCGCATCAACTGCGCAACGGCGTCACGGGCGCTAAGCTCGCGGTGCAACTCCATGCCAAAGAGAATGCGCAAAAGAATGCGGAATCGCTCGACGTGGCGCTCAGGCAATTGGCCCTTGTGGAAACGCACCTCAAGCGGTTTCTCGATTTGGGCAAAGCCGTAGAGCTGCAAAAACAGCAGTGCGATTTGAACTCTGTGGTTCGCGATGCGCTCACGCTCTTGGGTCTCCAGGCCAAACACGCCGGCATCGAAATGCGCAGGGAATCCGACCTCGAACAGCCGATATTTGTGCAGGCCGATGCGGGCCAACTCGGAAACGTGCTCGTCAATCTGTTGGGCAATGCGCTGGATGCCGCAGGGCAGGGCGGTCTGGTTGAAGTCAATGCAGGCGTAGACGAGGGCACAGCGTTTGTCGAAATCACCGATTCCGGACCGGGACCGCCACCGGAGATTGCAGATCGGTTGTTCGAGCCATTCGTCACCACCAAGCCCGAAGGCGTCGGCTTGGGACTCGCAGTGGCGCGGCAAGTCGCCGAGGCCCACGACGGCACACTGCGCTGGTTTCGAAGAGACGCCACTACGTGTTTTCGATTGGAATTGCCCGTAGGTCAGGATTCCGTTCCTGACCAAAGCGCCCGCGACAGAACCCGCGAAAGGACAGGAACGGAATCCTATCCTACGAAGGAGGTACCTTGAGCCAGATTCTCGTTGTGGATGACGAGCAAGCCGTATGCTGGGCCCTGGAGCGCGCGCTCAAGGCCGAAGGGCATAAGGTGGCGGTCGCAGCGTCGGCGGAAGAGGCTTTTCTTCAGGCCGAAAAGCACCGCCCGGAGGCAATCATCCTCGACGTGCGCCTGCCGGGCATGGACGGCCTGTCCGCGCTCTCACGTTTGCGCGAAATCACAGGCGATGCACCCACTATCGTGGTCACCGCATTCGTAAACCTGGGCACGGCGGTGCGCGCGGTCGAGCAAGGGGCCTTCGACTATCTTGCCAAGCCGTTCGATTTGGATCAGGCGTTGGACACGGTCAAGCGCGCCTTGGCGCGGCGGGCCTTGCAAAGCAAGGCGCCGGCCGAGTTTGCCGAGGAGCCGCTGGCAACACCGGAAGAAATCGTCGGCGCGAGTCCGGCCATGCACAACGTCTTCAAGCGGATTGCGCTGGTGGCCCCGCGCGATTCGTGTGTGCTCATCACGGGCGAAAGCGGCGCGGGCAAAGAGCTGGTCGCCCGCGCCATCCATCGCTACAGCACGCGTCGCGATCGGCCCTTTTTACCGGTCAACGTCGCCGCCCTCAACCCCAGCCTCGTCGAAAGTGAGCTGTTCGGCCACGTCAAAGGCGCATTCACCGGCGCCGCCCAGCCGCGGGCCGGCCTGCTCGCACTGGCCGACGGCGGCACGATTTTCTTTGACGAAGTTGCGGACATCCCGCCGGCCGTGCAAGTGAAGCTGCTGCGCGTCTTGGAACACAACGAGATCATGCCGGTGGGCAGCAGCCAATCGCAGCCCTTAAACGTCCGCGTCCTGGCCGCCACGCACCAAAACCTCGAGCGAAAGATTGCTGAAGGAAGCTTTCGACACGATCTGTTCTTTCGGCTCAACGTGTTTCAGGTTCATCTGCCGCCGTTGCGCGAACGGCGTGAAGACATTCTCCCCTTGGCCGAGCATTTTCTAAGGCGGATCGAGCCCACGGCGCTGCCATTATCGCCGGCCACGGTGCAGTACTTGCAATGCCAAACCTGGCTGGGCAACGTGCGCGAGCTGCGCAACGCCCTGGAGCACGCGGTGATCGTGGCCCGCGGTGGGCCGCTGTTGCCGGAGCACTTTCCGGTGTCGGCCGGGCTGAGCGGGCTTGGACCCAAGGAGCAACTCGCGATTGCTGTTATTAGTTGGCTCGCCGATCGCATTAAGAATGCCGGCGCCGAGCCGCCCAAAGACCTATACGAAGAGTTGCTGCGCTATATCGAGCCGCCGCTTTTGGAAGAGCTGATGCGCAAACTGCAAGGCAACCGCTGGGTGGCGGCGCAATGGCTGGGACTGAACCGGGCGACAGTGCGGAAAAAGCTGACGCAGTACGGACTAGCGGACGTGCACAAGGACGAGGACGCGGAAACCGCGTGAATTATGGGGCTATATCAACCGGAGCAACAGTCTGGCGTCGGACAGGAACGTGCTTCCTACAGCCTTGCTCGCGGAATTCGCTAATCACTGGAGTACTGCCCCGCGGCACGGAAATTAAACCAGCCCGACGCGCGAGCGAGGGAAATTACACATAGAAAGCGTGGCCCACTGATTGCCGGCTTGGTAAAATCCGAAAGTGCACCCGAGGGACCCGCATGCTTTCCACGGATTCATCCTGCACGTATTTCAAGCGCTTCCGCATGGAACTGGACTTGCAAGGTCCGCTACCGCCCACGCCTGCATTGCCTGCCGGCTTCACCTGGGTTCCCTGGCAAGACTGGCTCCTGGAGCAGCACGCCGAAGTGAAGTATCAATGCTTCGTCGAACAGATCGACGCGGTCGTTTTTCCCAACTTGGGCTGCCGCGAGGGCTGTCTGCGCCTGATGCATGAAATCGTCGCCAAGCCGGGCTTTAAGCCGGAGGCGACTTGGATGATCGCGTGCGGCAGTGACTATTGCGGCACCATCCAAGGCGTGCGTGAGCGCAGCGGCAAGGGGGCGATTCAAAACGTGGGCATCGCGCCCGCGTTTCGCGGCAAAGGGCTGGGCACCGCCTTGCTCCTTAAAGCACTGCACGGTTTCCAACGCTCGGGCGCGCACGGCGTACACCTCGAAGTGACCGCGCAGAACGACGGCGCGCTGCGCCTTTATCGCCGGCTCGGTTTTCGCTGCCGCAAGACTCTTTACAAGATGGTCGATCCTCTCGTGGTCGCCGCCTCCTGCACGTCCCTGGAACCAAGCTGGACATTCTGAGAATCCTTGTGCAACAAGAAATCCACCATCACGTTTTTCCCAATGGGCTGACGCTCTTGGCCGAGCGCATGGAGCACGTGCGCTCGGCGGCGCTCAATTTCCTCGTGCCGGCGGGCTGTGTCTACGATCCGCCGGAACACCAGGGCATGGCCACGGTTTTCGCGGAGATGATTCGCCGCGGCGCGGGCGCGCGTGACAGCCGGGAATTGAGCTTGGCTCTGGACAATTTGGGGCTGGACCGCGACGAAAGCGTCGGGCAACTGCACCTGCGCTTCTGGGGCGCGACGCTCGCCCGCAATCTAAGCGCCGCTCTGGAAATCTATGCCGACATCCTGCGCCGGCCGCACTTGCCGCCCGCGGACATCGAGGCCGTCCAGTCTTTGGCGCTGCAGGAAATACGAGGATTGGAGGACGAGCCGCAAGCCAAAGTCATGGTGGAATTACGCCGCCGCCATTGGCCGATGCCCTTGGGCCGCGATCGCCGCGGCACGCCGGAGGGCATCGAAAGCATCACGCCGGACAAAGTCCGCCGCCATTTCCAACGGCTCTTTGGCCCGCGCGGCACCATCGTATCTGTCGCCGGCAACGTCGAATGGGAACCCTTGCGCCACCAGGTCGAGCGGTTGTTCGGCGACTGGGCCGGCGGGACCGATGCAACGTATCCGCTCGAGCCGGCGCTGGGCGGCATCGCTCACTTGGAAAAGGACACGACGCAAACGCAAATCGCGCTGGCCTACCCCAGCGTCCCCTTTGGCCATCGCGAATACTACGCTGCCCAGGGCGCGGTGCAGGTGCTATCCGGCGGCATGGGTGCGCGGCTCTTCACCGAAGTGCGTGAAAAACGCGGCCTGTGCTATTCCGTGTGGGCCAGTTATCAGACGTTCAAAGATCGCGCCTGCGTGCTATCCTACGCCGGCACAACCAACGAACGCGCCCAGGAGACGTTGGATGTGACCGTACAAGAATTGCGCCGCCTGGCCGAGGGCATCGCCGATGACGAAGTGGAGCGCGTGCAGGCCGGCCTCAAATCGTCGGTGATCATGCAAGAGGAATCGACGTCGGCCCGCGCGGGAGCGATCGCGTCGGACTGGTATTATTTGGGCCGCATTCGCAGCGCGGACGAGATCAAGGCGGCCATCGAAGGATTAACACCCGCGAGAATCGTGGAGCACGTGAAGAACTATCCCGCGAAGGAATTCACCATCGTGACGCTGGGGCCGAAGCCGCTGGAGATGTCAACAATTTGACAACGGACGCAAGAGTTGTGGGATTGGTCGCGCGACACACTCAGGGACTTTCTCAACTTCGATAATCGGTGCGGACAACGTAGTCCTGACTGTTGGGTTGCGCGCAATCGAGGTGCTTTCCGCAAGTCTCTACCGCACAAGTGGTTAATGAATTGCATTGCGCGCACCCCCAATACACACACACACACACACACCGTAGACGTCCACTTCTCCCTCGGCTCTTCAGTGCATTTTGAGAAAGTCCTACACCCACCCCCCCCTCCAGGCCCCAATCGTCAACCGGTTGCGGTGGTTAAACACTCAAGGCCAGAAAGGATTTCATTGCAGATAAACACACACCCGATGCAATCCAACAACAAAAAAATGC
>JAKEHV010000139.1 GCA_022614915.1 Gemmataceae bacterium
ATGCGATGCTCCAAACCCGGCGTGCCTGGAATAGCCCACGGCCGTGCCATCTTTTCATTGCGCAGGTAGGGCAAGAATTCCTTGTGCTCGCCGTTGTGGCCATTTTCGGAATCAAATTCGCCGTTGCTCGCTTTGCCTGGCGGGTGAACGACCTTGAAGGGCGGCAAATCGGCCATCTTGGGAATGATCATCGGCTCGGCGCCGTTGGCCAGGTAGCCGTCTGTCAACAGGAATACCGGCGTCATGAATTCGATGGCAATGCGGACCGCCTCTTGCGCCATCCAGAAGCAGTCGCCCGGACTGCAAGCGGCGACGATCGGAATCGGGCTGTCGCTGTTGCGGCCGAACATGGCCAAGAGCAGATCCGCTTGCTCCGTTTTGGTCGGCAAGCCCGTGCTCGGCCCGCCGCGCTGCACGTCGATGATGACCATCGGCAATTCGGTCATGATCCCAAGCCCGATCGCCTCACCCTTGAGGCAGATGCCCGGACCGCTCGACGCCGACACGGCGATCTCGCCCGCGAAAGCGGCGCCGCAGACCGAAGCCATGGCCGCGATCTCGTCCTCCGCCTGGAAGGTGCGGACGCGGAACTTCTTCATCATCGAAAGTTCGTGCAGGATGTCGCTAGCCGGCGTGATCGGATAGCCGGAAAAGAACAGCGATTTGCCAGCGCGCTTGGCGGCAGTCACCAGTCCCCAAGCAGTCGCTTCGTTGCCGGTGATCTTGCGGTATTTGCCGGGGGCGAGTTTTGCCTTCGGGACTTGATAGTGTTTGGTGAACGCTTCCGTCGAGAAGCCGTAGTTGTAGCCCGCCTTGAGCGCGCGAATGTTCGCTTCGGCGATCGACGGATTCTTCTTGAATTTATCGTGAATCCAGTCCTCGGTGGATTTCATCTCGCGGTCATAAAGCCAATAGACCAGGCCCAGCGAAAAGAAGTTCTTGCACCGCGCTGAGTCCTTAGGCGACAGCCCCAGCCCAGCGACCGAATCACGAGTCAGCCGCGTCATGGGCACCTTGTGCAAGAAGTAGCGCGACTTGACGATATCGTCTTGGACCGGATCGGATTCGTAGCCGGCTTTGTTCAAATTGGAGGTGTCGAATTCGTCCTCGTTGATGATCAGCGTGCCGCCGCGCTTGAGGTCGTTGACGTTGGTCTTGAACGCCGCCGGGTTCATCACCACCAGCGTGTCCACCTGGTCGCCCGGTGTGAAGATGTCGGTGCTGGAAAAGTGCAGCTGATATCCGGAGACGCCCGCGAGTGTGCCTGCCGGGGCGCGGATTTCGGCCGGGAAGTCGGGCAAGGTACTGACGTCGTTGCCGAAGGCCGCCGAGACGTTGGTGAACTGAGTGCCGACCACCTGCATGCCGTCGCCGGAGTCGCCGCAAAACCGAATGACCGCCGAGTCCAGAGTTTCGAGGGCTTTCTGGCCAGGCTGGCCGGCTTGGCCAGCGGGGGAAGCGGCAGCAGACATAGATGCTCCTTCAAAGCGGAAGTCCCCACGCGGAGTGTGGCGACTACTCTGGGGAGAGGCGACCGCAAACCCGCTCCGGTCCGCCAGTGAACATCGGGCCGGGGTGTGCAAAACGATAGGTGGGCGCTAGAGATAAGCGGAAGCGTGAAGCTTCCGGGGGGTTCGAGGTCTTCCTGTTCTCCTTATGTTTACTCTACTGCACCCGGCGACAACTCTCAACAATTATGATCGAGGAAAACGGGGAATCTAAATCAATTTTTCCGTTTTTTTCACGCAGCGCCGCTGGTGCGATGTTTCATGCTCGACCGTCACTTTCATTCTAGACAAACAGGTCAAGAAGTTGCGTGTGACGCGCTAACAAATCGAATAATCATGCGCTCCACGCTCCAAATGTCGATATCTATACAAGTTTTCATTTCCTCCCTCGGCCACGACGTGAAGGCCGTCGAAGCGCGTAAGGGCGAAGAGTTTGCCGTCCGTCACGCCAACACTTCGCGCACCACATTGCCGTGCACGTCAGTCAGGCGATAATCGCGGCCCTGGAAGCGGTAGGTGAGGCGGGTGTGGTCGAAGCCCAAAAGGTGCAGCCAGGTGGCTTGCATGTCGTGGATGTGAACGGGGTTTTGGCCGACGTCGAAGCCGAGTTCGTCGGAGGCGCCGTGGGTGACGCCTGGCTTGACGCCGCCGCCCGCCAAGAACAGCGTGAACGAAAACGGGTGATGGTCGCGGCCCAGGTTGGCGCTGGCCGCAGTCCGGCCTTCGCGGAAGGGCGAACGGCCAAACTCGCCGCCCCAGATCACTAGCGTTTCGTCGAGGAGACCACGTCCCCTCAGGTCGCGAAGCAGCGCGGCCACCGCTCTGTCCATCGGCCGGCATTTGGTGCGCAGCCCTTCGGTGATCGCTTCGCCCGGACCGGTGCCGTGGAAGTCCCAGCCCCAATCATGAAGCTGGACAAAGCGGACGCCTTGCTCGATGAGGCGGCGGGCGAGGAGGCAGTTGTTGGCGAAACTGGCCGCGCCGGGCTGGGCGCCGTACATGTCGAGGAGCTGCTGCGGCTCGCGCGAAATGTCCATTACCTCGGGCACGGCAATCTGCATGCGGAAGGCCAATTCGTATTGGGCGATGCGCGTGCGCGTCTCCGGGCTGCCCAATTCGGCAGCCTGCATCTCGTTGAGGTCGCGCAGGGTGTCGAGCGTGAGCCGGCGCATGCTGCGGTCCATACCGCGCGGATCGGAGACGTACAGCACCGGGTCGCCCTGCGAGCGGCACTGCACACCTTGATAGACGGAGGGCAGAAATCCGTTCGACCAGTCGCTATTGCCGGCGCTCGGGAAAACGCCGCTGGAAACGAGAACGATGAAACCGGGCAGATTCTGGCTTTCGGAGCCCAGGCCATAGGTGACCCAGGAGCCGAACGAGGGCCGGCCGAATTGCGCCGAGCCGGTGTAGAGCAGCAACTCCGCCGGCGCGTGGTTGAACTGGTCGGTGGTCATCGATTTGATGAACGCGAGTTCGTCCACGACGCCGGCGATTTCCGGCAACGCTTCCGAGACCCAGGCGCCGGATTGGCCATGCCGGCGAAAGCGCTGCGGCGTTCCCAAAAGCTTGGGTGTGCCGCTCGTGAACGCGAAGCGGCGTCCGCGCAGAAACTCCTGCGGGCAGTCCTGGCCGTTGCGCCGAACCAACTCGGGTTTATAGTCGAACATATCGAGGTGCGGCGGCGAGCCGGCCATGTGCAGATAGATCACGCGCTTTGCTTTGGGCGTGAAATGCGGCTGGCGGGGTGCGAGCGGATCGGCCGCAGGCTGCTGCGCGCCAGCCTTGTCGCCGCCGAGGAGGCCAAGCGCCAATGCGCCGAGGCCCAGCGAACCGTCGCGCAGGAAATGGCGTCGGGTGATATGGAGCAATCGGTCGGTGGCAGCGTTCATGTCATTTCCTTTCGCGCGAATTATCTAGCGCTTTCCTAATCCGTTGGTTGGCCCAAACCCGATCTTCCTTGGACAGCTTCGGGCGGCACGGCCGGCGATAGTCGATGCGATCCGCATAGCCGCCGTCTTCGTAGGTTTGCCGCAAGACTTCTTGCACGTCAAGGACCACATCCGGATCATCGCCTGCCAGCGGTATGCCGATCCGCGGCAATCGTTGGCGCAAGCTTCGCGGATATAGCTGAAAATCTTCGCGCGGACCCTTGGCCCGGTTGACACACGCTAGATAATCGTAATCACTCTTCGCCCGGACGATCCATTCCGGCACTGCTGATACATGTTGGCCCCCCCGCAAAAGATCGATCTCGACGAGGTGCGCTTTGCTCCCGAGCACCTCACGTTGTTTCTCTTGATACGAATCGCGGCCTGGTCCGGCGTACTTGTTCGTCAAGCTTACTACTTCGATCACCGTGACAACCTGGTCGCGGGCAAAACGATCCAGGACGGCGATGTATGTTTCATGAATCTCCAGACCCGGAACTTTGATGACGATCGGTATATCGGCTTCAAGGACGGCAATTGCGCCCTTGGACCTTCTGCGCTTCCTGACCAAAACGTCGGGGATACGTTCGCGCTTCGGCCCTTCGACAAAAACGCGTTCTTCTATGGCCGCAACATAGCGCGGGCGAATGAGAGCGTTTAGCTGATTGCGTATGTAGACAATTAGTGACGTGTGGACGCCGCTCCACAAAAATACGTTCTCTAGATACGGGTCCATGCCTGGAAAGATCATGTCCTACCTCTTGGCGAACATTTCATCCAAATTCAACAGCACGTTGCTCACCACCGTCCACGCCGCGGCTTCGACCGCGTCCATTCCCGCCGGCAACGGGCCCAGCGGCTCGGTCGCGATTTGGCTCGCTCCCCTTGGCCGGCCCGCGTATTCCTGCCGCGCTTTTTGATAAAGCTCCACGAGTTTCGTTACCTCTTCGGGCCGTGGCGGTCGAATCAAGCATAGCCGAAAACCGTGCTCGACGCGCGCTTCCACGGTGGGGCCGCCTTCCTTCAAGATGCGCCGCGCCAACGCCTGGGCCGCTTCGACATAGCACGGATCGTTCAGCGTCACCAGCGCCTGCAGCGGCGTGTTGGTTCGCGGCCGGTTGACTGCGCAAACCGTCCGCGTCGGCGCGTCGAAAGTCACCATCGAGGGATAGGGCGTCGTGCGTCGCCAATACGTGTAGAGTCCGCGGCGGTATTTGTCTTCGCCGGAGCTATCGGACCAGTCAGTGCCGGGGCCGAACGCCGCGGTAAGACCGAATTTGGGCTGGGGTGGCTTCGCCGATGGACCATACATCTTCTTGCTCAAGAGGCCGCTTACGGCCAACGCTTGATCGCGGACCGTCTCGGCGGAGATGCGAAAACGGGGACCGCGCGCAAACAAGCGATTGTCCGGATCGCGCTCGTATTGGGCCGGCGTCACTTTCGACGTTTGACGATAGGCGGCGGAAGTGACTATTAGCCTCAAAAGCTTTTTCACATCCCACGCCATGCCTCCCTCGCCCCCGCGGGGAGAGGGTTGGGGTGAGGGGGACTGAAACTCGACCGCCAGCCAATCCAACAATTCCGGATGCGTCGGCAACTTGCTCCGCAGGCCAAAGTCTTCCGGCGTCTCGACCAGGCCAACGCCGAAGATTTGCTCCCAGTATCTGTTGACGGCGACGCGCGCAGTAAGCGGATTGCGCCGATCCACCAGCCATTTCGCCAAAGCCAAACGATCCGCGGGCACGCCTTCCGGCAATGGATGAAACAGCGCGGGCACGCCGGGCTTCACTTCCTTGCCGAGATTCAGCCAATCGCCGCGGACGTGGATCTTCGTGGTGCGCTTTTTCCCGTCCGGCAGTTCCTTCATGATCGGCGTCGGCACCGGCTGCAACTGCGCCAACTCCGCCTTCACATTCAACATCTTCTTGTGGACCGGCTCAATGTCCGCCAGAGTCGAGCGGAAATAGTTTGCTAGCTCCTCTTTTTGTTGCGGGTTGCGTTTCTTCGCGTCTTGATTGAGAATCGCTTGGAGGTTCTTCGGCAGTTTGTCCTTGGCGACTTCCTTTTCCCACGCGGCCTGCTCTTCGTCTAATTTAGGACGCAGCTTTGCCAATTCCTTTTGCAATTCCGCTTGCTCTTTCTCCAATGCCGCACGCTTGGACGCTTGCTCCGCAGTCAAGTACGGATGGTTCGGACTGTTGTCGCCTTGGTCCGAGTCTTGCGTCTGATTCAAGATCGCGAAGACCTGGAAATACTCCTCCTGGCTCAATGGATCGAACTTGTGGCTATGGCAATTCGCGCACGCCATGGTCAATCCCATCCACACCTGAAACGTGGTGTTGACGCGGTCCACGACGGCGATATTGCGAAATTCCTCGTCATTCGTGCCGCCTTCGGTGTTGGTCAGCGTGTTGCGATGAAAGGCCGTGGCGATGAGCTGTTCCGGCGACGGGTTGGGCAACAAATCTCCGGCAAGCTGCTCGATGGTGAAGCGGTCATACGGCATATTGTCGTTGATCGCCTGGATGACCCAATCGCGGAACTTCCAGATCGTGCGCGGCTGGTCTTCCGCATAGCCGTTGGAGTCGGCGTAGCGGGCCAGGTCGAGCCAGACCTGCGCCCAACGCTCACCGTAGCTCGGCAGGGCCAAAACCTCAGCGACGTATTTTTCATAGGCATCGGGACTGGCGTCCTTGACAAATCGGTCCACCATTTCCAGCGTCGGCGGCAAACCAGTCAAATCCAATGCAACGCGCCGGGCCAAGGTGAACCGGTCCGCTTCGAGCGCGGGCTGTAAACCTTCCGCTTCCAAACGCGTCATGACAAAAGAATCGATAGGATTGCGCGCCCAGTTCTTGTTTTTTGGCGAAGGCACGGCGGGACGCACCGGCGCGACGAACGCCCAGTGCGGCTGGTACTCCGCTCCTTGTGCGACCCAGCGCTTAAGCATTTCTTTTTCTGTATCCTTCAATTGATGATTGCTCTTGGCCGGCGGCATGCGATCGGTGTCCTTGGAAAAAATCCGCACGACCATTTCGCTCTCTTGGGGCTTACCCGGCACGATGGCAGTCATGCCTGAGCGCAGCTTCTTGGTCGCCGTCTCGCGCAGATCGAGCCGTAAGCCGCCTTTGCGCAGCTTCTCGTCGGGCCCGTGGCAGACCAGGCAGTTGGTGGAAAATATCGGCTGGATGTCGCGCGCATACTGAATCTTGCCGGCCAAGTCGGCTTGGCTCGGCGCGCGCGCAACCATAGCGACGAGTACAAACAGCGAACCAACGATGGCAAATCCGCATCGAATCATGAGACACCCTTCGCCGCACCGGGCGAGGCAGGCGGGACCACGGCAATCGCAAAGGAGGCAGGTACTGTTATTTTGCCAAGTGAAGGGGCGCAAGTCAAAAGGGGGATTAGAAAAAGGCCGACTTACCCATATTGTCTTTCTGCCCGAAAGCGATAGCGGGATCAAGTATGGGAAGGCAAGGAGAAAGCACTGACCAATTGACAATCGACAATGCACAGACAAACCTCGCCGCGCGTGCTAAAGTGATTAGTCATGGATCTCAACGAAGCCCTGACGCGCATACGCCTCATTGACCCGCAATTACGCAAAGCGGAATGGCGGCTCGACGACAAGACGCAGGTTCGTCGCGAGATTCCTGTCGATGGCTACGACGCCGAGCCCTGGAACGGAGTCACAGATTACTGTCTTTATCAGCCCGATGGCCAGGTCCTTGGCGTGGTCGAGGCCAAACGCACCAGCCGCAACGCGCGCGACGCCGACGAGCAACTGCGCCACTACGTCACCGAGATTGCCAAACGCCAATCGTTCGCGCCATTTGGATTCATGACCAATGGCCACGCCACACATTTCTGGGAAGTGGGCCTGGCCAATCCGCGCCTCGTCGCCGGATTCTTCACTCCGGAAGACTTAGCGCGCCTGCACTTCATTCGTCAAAACGGCCTGCCGCTGGCTTCGACGCCGATCGACACTTCGATTGTCGACCGTTCCTATCAGCACGAAGCCATCCGCCGGGTCGCCGAAGCTTTCGCCGCGAACAAGCGCCGCGCCCTCTTGGTCATGGCGACCGGCACCGGCAAGACACGGACGACGATGGCCCTTATCGACCTCTTTCTGCGTGCCCGCCGGGCCCAGAAGGTCCTCTTTCTCGCGGACCGCGACGCGCTTGTGGATCAGGGGCTGACGGACGGGTTCAAGCGGCACCTGGCCGCCGAGCCGCGCGACCGCATCTATACCTACAATGTCGACAAGACCAAGCGCCTGTTCGTCGCGACCGAACAGACAATGAGCCTGTGTTACTCTCAATTCAGCCCCGGCTTTTTCGATCTCATCATCCTCGATGAAGCGCACCGTTCGATCTTCAAGCGCTTCACGGAAGTAATCGAATACTTCGACGCTCGCATGATCGGCCTGACTGCCACGCCGGCCAACTTCATCGACCGCGATACCTTCCGCGTCTTTGGCTGCGACGGCAACGTTCCGACTTTCCTCTACGACTACCAGCAGGCGATCAATGACCGGGTCCTCGTCGATTTCAGCCTCTACCAAGCCCAGACCGGATTCCAGCGCAAAGGCATCAAGGGCGTTGACCTCAGCGAGGAGGACAAGAACGCCCTTGTCGAACAAGGCATCG
>JAKEHV010000140.1 GCA_022614915.1 Gemmataceae bacterium
CGGGCCATGAACACTTCGCCGAAGCCGCCGCGCCCCACCGGCGCCATGAGCTGATAGGGGCCGAACTGATCGGGATAGTCCTCCCCGAAGACAGTGGAGACCGAGCGTTCGTTGTCGGTCAGGTTGTCCGTGGCGTCCACCGTATCCGGCAGGCGGCAGCATTGCAGCATCGTGGTGACGAGTTCTTGAAGATTACTGTCTTCTGCGAAGTAGCTCTCCTCGACGAGGTGTTTCGCCTCGTCATCCCAGGCGGACGAGGAAAGCCGATCCAACGTCTCCTGGCATTCCGCGCAGCTTTCAATGTGTTGGTCCAAACGCGCCAGATCGTCGCCGTGAACTTCGCCGGCCAACATGTCTTGGAGAGAGTACCGGTCGGGGCAAGCGGCCTTAGTCGCCATCGCTCCATTCCTCCTTCACCTGTTCGATGAGGTTCTTGATGCGCGCCAGCACGCGGCTCTTGGCGGTGTACACGGCCGATACGCTCATGCGCAAAAGGCGCGCCGCTTCAACAGCCGATTTCCCCTGTACGCTCGTTTGCCAAAACGCGTGCCAGTTGCCGTCGCTCACGTGCTCGCGCACTTGTTCGGCGGCCCAGGCAAACAGCCGGCGGCGATACTCTTGTTCCCATTCCTGTTCGCCCGGTTCTTCTTGCTGTATTTCTTGGAGAAAATGCAGCGTTTGGCTGTCACCGCTGCCTTGCTCGCGGCGTCGAACACGAAAGCTGCAGAGCCTGTTCCGAACGATGGTGAACAGCCAGCCGCGGAACGAGCCGTGGCGCGGGTCGTATTCGAGCTCCGGCAAAGCTTGGGTGGCGGCGCGGAGTGCGTCTTGCGTCAAGTCGGCGGCGTCGGCGTCCTGCAGTCCCTGCTTGCGCAGCCAACCATACACCAAGGGTGCGTAGATCTGCACAAACTGGATCCAGGCCGCCTCGTCGCGCAAGTCACGCAATCGCTCCACCAGGCTCGCGCTGGTTTGCGGCGCCTTGGCCATTTCTGCACCTCGCTATCTACCAGTACCCGCAATAGAAACGAACCTTACAGTTGATCTTCCCGAATTCACCGCTTACTGCGTGCGCGGCTCCAAATTCACCGCTTACTAACGTGCGCGGCTCCAAATTCACCGCTTACTGCGTGCGCGGCTTCAAATTCACCGCTTACTTACGTGCGCGGCTCCGAATACAACGTGGTATGATTGCCTTCATCTTACGCGCGTTTTTTGGGGGGATGGGAATGTCCCGAAAGAAAAAGAAAAAAGGAAGCAAAGGGCCGATCATCGCGGGAATCGCGGCGGCGAATTCGAACTATTGAATGCGGCGGAGTTGGAGCGCGGCATGAAAGCCGGACCCATTGATAGGTGGGACGCGATCAACCCACCGGATACTTTCTACTGGCAAAACGAAACAGATTCACTTTTTGTCCGGCTCCCGAATATGCCGTTCCTCTTCCTCGATATAGATGCGCGGCGTGAGGCTCAAAACCCACCAGTGGTCTTTCTCTTGCAAGGCTCGTGGCCGCCAGTGCACCGGGATAAGTATCGAGCCGCCATCGGGAATGACTTCCAACCGCGAATGTACAGTTTCGTCGAAGATGGGCACTTCGGCTTCGACTTGTTCCTCGGCGCCGACCCACGCCTTGACCTTATGAATCACCTTTAGCTCGACTGCTTTCTCCGTAAGTTTGAGACGAACCTGCCGGCGGTCGGGACTCACTTGCACACCCGCGATGAACGAAATGCCTTCCAGAAATGTTTGTCGCGTCTTGTCTCCCTTGCGTATTTGCGCTGGGCTCGGCAAGCAGCGTCCAACATCGTGCCTCGACAGAATCGGGGCGAAGCGGCCGTTCTCGATTCTCTTCTCGTCGCCGATCAACACGGGCTTTTGCTGGGCCAGCTTCGTCCAGAGCTCCCTCTGGCGCTTTTGATCTTCCAGCAACTTCTTGAGCTCGTCCGTTTGCGGCCGCTCCTCGCCAAGGAAAATGCGCTCCAGTTCTTCCAAATCGTCCGCCGATAGCCGCCTTGACTTGAGCAGGGAGGCATGAAACGCTTGATCGACCTCGTAGAGCTCCGACTTGAGGATAACCGCCACATCGGCAATACGGCGCAAGCTGCTGAGCACGGTATCGATGACCGCATGCTTCGACGCATTCGACCGGATCATCAGTCTCGCGCCGTTCAGGACCTCGATGCTGCCGATCTCAGGGGCCGCGAATTTGCCGTCCGGCGGATCGAATGCGGATTGGATGGCTTGCACGATCCGCGCGGACGTTTGGATCGGGTGCGCGTTGCGGAGCGGCAGATTGTCGCGTGCGTTCCAGCGGGACTCGGAAAATATCTCCGGTTTTTCGACCAGATCGCGGATGTCGTAGACCACGGTGTACAACGCCCGTTCCGGAGTCGTTATGGCGATCTCCCAAGCGCCGATGCGGTAGTCGGCCTTGGCTTTGATCTTCCTAAGCGCCAACTCCAACGCGTGGCGAAGGCTTGTCGATTTGAGGGAAGAAGCCGGCATCCTTACCGGCGTCGCCGCCACTTCCGCGAAACGATCGCCGAACGCTTTCTTGTCGATGCGAAGCTCGACGCGCTTTTCCTTGGGAAGCTGCTTTTCCAGTGCGGCAAGATACTCCGCCAGCGGAATGTCTTTTGCGAGTACGGCGGTCTCGATGAGCAGTTCGTCGAGAAGTTTTTGGACTTGTAGAATTGCCGTAGGCGGCGGTTCTTGAGCTTGCGCGCCGGGCAAGGCTTGGCTGATAAAGAAAAAACTCATCATCGGCGCAAGGAGAAGGCGCAGCAGGACTCGCATGAGATAGCTCCGCAATGTGTCTTCCCCACATGCATACTAGTCCAAGTTAGTCGGCAATTCCAACGAATTGTCTCCGGCACGTCAAATATGGATGCCAAGCGCGTTTTCCACGAGCTTGACCTTGGCGCGAAAGGCTCTGTCCAGCGGGTTTGGCGGGCAGTCGCTCAGGACGAGCAACGCGCCCAGGTCATCTAACCCGTAGACGCGGCAAGGCAACGACTTCGGCAAACGCGGCGTTTGGCGCTTGCTCAGATACAGAATCCAATCCACCTGAGGCAGAAGGCCGATTCGACTTTTCTTGTCGCAGAACAATTCGTCCGCCCGGCCGCAGGCGGCGCGCGAAAGGACGCCGGCCCAGTCGGGATCCCAGCAACGCACCGTGGCGCCAACGAGAGCCAGCATCCGGTCCGCGTCGGCAAGGTCGCCCAGTTCCTCGGGGAAATCCAAAATCACTTCGTTGCAACCCTGCGTCGGGCTGCCTTCGGCGCCGCAATGAACTCGCATCGCCGCGGACTTGGTATTGCTTTCGCCGTTCCACAAGCTGATCGCAAAGCCATCGTGGGTGGAGGCATTTTCCTCGAGAGCGTTGGCAATCGCTGCCTGGTTGTAGAAATCGAAGAGCCTTCCCAGGGCGTCCGCGCGCGACTCGCCCTTGGAGTGCCAAAACGCAAAGGCAGGAGCGGAGGCGGCCAGCGCGCGGGCAAAGTGAAAGAGCCGCGCGGCGCACCTTTGGCTGGTTTCCGGGCGTGCTCGCCAGCAAGCGCGCAGGAACACGTAGACGGCCGGCGCCGCTTCCGCATCGCCGGCTGCGGGAGTAGGAAAGGAAAGTTGCTGTGTTTCGATCATGCGTCGCTCTACCGAGAAAACTACACTTTGGGCGGCGGGCCGTCAGCCCGGCGTTTACTACGGCCACAGGCACCCATTTCACCGCCGGGCTACGCCGGCCGCCCAAGTTAAGGACTCGCTCCGCGAGTTGTCCCGTCCGCGAGGTCGCATACAGGCAACGCGCCGCGTGCGCTCGCGGAGCGAGTGAATCAGGCTTCTTGCTTGACGCCGTTCAGCAACTCGCGGACTTTTTGCACCAGTGCGTCCGCCTTGAACGGTTTCTGCAAGAAGGCATGTGCTCTTTCCAATGGCTCGAAACCGGGGATCGTGCCGTCGCTGTACCCGGACAGGAACAGCACTTTGGCTTCCGGGTGTGAATCGGACAGTTGCCGCGCCAGGTCCAGACCATTGAGCAGCGGCATGGCCAGGTCGGTTACGAGCACGTGAATCGTATGCGAAAACTGCTCGGCCAATGTCAAAGCCTCCATACCGTTGGCGGCTTCCAGGATGCAATACCCGGACTCCTGCAAGATGCGCCGAAAGATGGAACGCACCATTGCCTCGTCTTCCACGAGCAGAATGGTTTCCGGTTCCAAAGCGGGCGAAGGCGTGATATCCATGACAGGAGCTCCATTCGGAACAAACTCAGCAAGCGGAAAAAACACGTTACAGGTAGTGCCTTGACCGGGGCTGGAGCGAACTTCGACAGCGCCGCCGTGCTGCTCCGCGATCTTGCGGACAATCGCGAAGCCCAGGCCGTGGCCGCATTCTTTGGTGGTCCAGCCGCCTTCCATCAGCCGGGCGACGCTCTCTTGATCCATTCCCTGTCCCGTGTCGGAAACGCGCAATAGCCATCGGTCGGCAAGCCGCAACGTGGAGACGGTAATGACCCCTTCCCCCGGGATGGCGTCCCGCGCATTCGCGACCAAGTTCACGAGCAGCCGCTCCAGTTGACCGGGTTCGATGCGCACAGGCGCCGGACCCGGCGCCAAGTTGAGCCGCAATTCCTGGCGCGGCGCGAGCAGTCCGGTCAAGAGGCCCGCGCATTCCTCAACCGATTCATTGCCGTCGCGGATCTCGGGAGGCGCCGAATCTTCCGGTGCTGCGTCGAATTGCCGCGTGAGGAGGAGCGCCTTTTCACCGGCGCGATCGATCTCCCGGACCAGGCTGTGCTCGAGCTCTACGTCGCGCGTATTGAGCAGCATCTGGCAGTTGCCACGAATCACGGTGAGGAAGTTATTGAGATCATGGACCAACTCGCTGGACATGCGTGCCCCGCGCTCGTCCGCGCGGTTGGCGCGGCGCAGCGCGGCGCTGCGCGGATTGCAGAATCCAGCGGCTGTTTTGTGCTTTACGTTTCGAATCATGTTGATTACCTCTTGGTGCGCGGCCATGGCGAGAACAGCGGCCTGCCGGTCCGTCCGTACCAGCACCAAAGCAGGTTGACTGCAACTACCATTGACGCAAACAAAAGCCCTCCAAGCTTCTAGTTGAGAGACCTCGGGAAAAAAGTCTGCCAGCGCCGACGGACTGTGCCACTCCAATAGCAGGTTCAACTCCAACAAGCCGAGCTTTTCCAGCTCTCTGTCGGCTGCGCAGGCTTCGAACGCGGTTACACCCGCGTCCTTAAGCGCGCACTCCAACCCTAGCCGATGATGGCCATGATCGGCGAACAGCACGCGGCACGTTGAAGCCATAACCTCCGTCCAACAAAGGGCGAACATTCCACGCGGCCGCGCGCCTGGTGCGCGCACGGCTTGATGGAAAGATTGCCGCCGCACTGTGCGGCGGCCTACTTTCGAATCCGCGCTACAACGTCAGGGTTTGCAAATGCGTCGCTTCGGTGGTGCCGGGCCAGAGGCGGTTGATGACCATCTGGCACAGCGAGCGGGCCACGGGCGCCGTGCGCGCCGGGCTGCTTGGGTTCAGCGGACCAAAACGCCGGGCAGCGCTCAGAATTTTGCGCTCCAGCGACGTGGCCGCTGTGCCCCTCTCCAAAACGCGACGCACGATGCGGGCTAATTGCGGCTCCAAGCTTTCGCGCAAATGCACTTTCGCTTGCAGGTTGCCGCTGCGCGTTTGGTTGGCCAAATACTCAAAGTCGTTTCGTTCGGGATTCATGATCGTTACCTTGTTCAGTGATTTCTTCTTTACCTCGACATTGTCTCGAATCAGCCCCCTTGACCCGGCAAGCTGCTGTGGCCGTTGCACACGAGCGTTTCCGCAATGGCGGAATTCAGCAGCCACCAGTCGGTGGTCTGAGCCGTCGCGATGCCTTCTTCGCCGCACGCCAGTTCCACGGTGAGTGAAAACGAACCGTCCGCACCGGCGAGCACGTAACGGCCGACCAGTGACGGCAGTCCGCCGAAAGTCACCTTGAGTCCTAGCGGGTCTTCGTCGACGACCCGGCCGGTGAACGTGAAAATATTGCCCGCAAGGCGGGTGGCGGCGAAGTTCACAATCGCCGGCGCATTGGACGTGACGTTGACCTGCGCCACGTTGGAGGCCTGGCCGATGTTGTCCGTGGTGCCCGCGAAAATCGCCCCCAGTTGTGCGGGGGTCACACTAACAGTAAACGTGCCCTCCGAGTCTGTCTGCGTTGTGCCCGTGTACTGTCCGGAAAACTGCACGGTCAGACCGGCGGGACTCTCGTCCTGCACAACACCGGACAGCACGACGTTTTTCTGCTGCACGCTCATGATTCCCATAAAGATTGTCGGTGCGGCATTGGGGCAATCGCGGCTTTCCAAGCCTTCTAAGTGGGGGCGATAGCGGGGCGACTGAGCACGGTGACTACGTAACGCGAGTCTGGTCATGGACCACCTTCTGGTAGGTTTGGGGGTATGGAAGGAGTTTGCGAAGAAGGTAATCTTTGCGTACGCCGTTCGCAACTTCAAAATCGAAAAGGTGTTGACGACGATTTCCTGGGCGAGACGCCGTCACCTTTCGGTGCCTTCACTTCTTCAATCGCCAAATGGGGTGCGAATTGGCCACGAAAAAAAGTTTCTTAATCTTTTTCTTCAAGGGGCGATGTGAGCGATTGTTCAGTCCAACGGCGCGACTTCCACAAGATTGTCGAAAAACGTTCCTCCAGCGCCAAAATCCGTTAGCCGCGTGCTCGTGGTGCAATTGCAGTTCACGCCGTCGGCAGTGAACTTATTCCACCAAATACCTTGTGTGACCACCACGCCCCGCTTTACGGTTTCGGCGACCAGCGCCTTCGCTCGAAAACTCCCGCGGTCGTTAAAAACACGGACACATTGGCCGTCCACAATGGATCGCGCTTGGGCGTCACGTGGATGGATCTCTACGCTGGGCGACTGGGCTTGTCGCCGCAGCGAAGCAATGTTCACGAAGGTTGAGTTGAGAAAAGCAGGCGACGGTGGGCACAACAACTGCAAGGGATATTTGGCCGCCAAGTCGGGCCGAGTCTGTGGATCTTCGTGCGGCGGCGTGTAGCGAGGCAAGGGATCGTGCCCTTGCTTCGCTTGGCGCGGGCTAAGAAGCTCGCACTTACCCGACGGCGTCGGAAAGCCGCCGGTTGCAAATGGCGCATAGTCCTTCGACAGGCCAAGACGCACCGGGCCTTCTTTTTTCAAGCGTTCCACACTGATATCGGCAAAAGCACCGTTGCCGGCGGCATTTTCCTGCAACGCCAGCTGCGCCAGCTGCACGTCTGTCATTTCAAACAACTCGCTCTCGAAACCGAGTCTGTGGGCCAACAGCCGAAACACGTCGTTATTGCATTTAGCCTCGGCCAATGGCGCGATCGCGGGCTCATTGACCTGAACATAGAGATGGCCATACGAGCCGTGGATGTCGAAGTGTTCGAGTTGGGTGGTCGCGGGAAGCAGAATGTCGGCGTAATCGGCGGTGTCGGTCTGGAATTGTTCGTGCACCACCGTGAACAGGTCCTCGCGCCGCAAGCCGTGAAGCACGCGCGACTGATCGGGACAGACGGCGGCGGGATTGGCGTTGTAGACATAGAGAGCGCGGACTGGTGGACCAGGCAATTCGCCGTGTAACGCCTCTGCAAGTTGGACCATGTTGATGGTGCGCGTGCCCGGCGGTATGAGGTCGGGGCGCTCCAGCGCCGCCGTATTGAACGGGTAGAGCTTGCTGGTGCTCAAAAGAGCGCCGCCGCCGGGCAGCCGCCAGGAGCCAATGACGGCCGGCAGGCACGTAATCGCTCGCACGGCCATGCCGCCGCCGCCGTGCCGCTGCAAGCCGTAGTTGAGACGGATAAGCGCCGGCTTGGTGGTGGCGAACTCGCGCGCCAGCTTTTCGATATCTTCGGCGGGAAGTCCGGTAATGAACGCTACGCTTGCGGGCGCGTATTCCTCCAGCACACGTTGCCGCAGCGCGTCCGCGCCAAGGCAATATCGATTCAAGTAATCGTCGTCTTGCAAGCCGTCGCGGAAAACAATGTGCATGATCCCGAGCGCCAACGCGGCGTCCGTTCCGGGGCGGATCGGCAGCCACCAATCGCTTTTCGCTGCGGTCTTGCTCTGGTAGGGATCGATCGTGACGATTCTGGCGCCGTGCTTGCGGGCGCGGTGCATGATCGCCCACAAATGCATGTTGGTGACGCTGGTATTGGAGCCCCAATTGATGATGTAACGTGAATGGATGACGGCTTCCGGATCGAGCGCGGCGCGCGTGCCCAAAGTGATGTCACAGCCGGCCGAGCCTGCTGTCGCGCAGATCGTCCGGTCCAAAAGCGACGCGCCTAGCCGATGGAAGAAGCGGCGATCCAGGCTCGAGCCTTGCAATTTGCCCATCGTGCCCGCGTAGCTGTAGGGCAGGATGGCTTGCGGGCCGTCGGCGGAGCCTGCGATGTGCCGGAAGCGAGTGGCAATCGTCTCGACGGCTTCGTCCCAAGAAATGCGCTCAAACTGGCCAGCGCCTTTCGGACCGACTCGTTTCATCGGGAACCGCAGTCGTTCAGGATGATAGACGCGCTCGAGATAGCGGGCAACTTTCTGACAGAGAAACCCATCGGTAAAAGGATGATCGGCGTCGCCGCGGAGGCGGACCGCGACGCCGTCGCGCACTGTGACCGCCATGCTGCACGTATCGGGGCAATCATGCGGGCACACAATGCGCAAGGTTCTTTCCAAAGGGTCTCCTGGATTCATGTTTTGCAAGAATGAATGCGGGCTATCTTTTCCCGGGCGCGAATTCAGGGTAGAATTAGCAAGCCTTACGTTCGCCAAATCCGTTGTCTTCGGCAGTCATTGCCCGCGCGCGGCTCGCAAGGCGAAACCTCTAAGCTCGTACCGCGTAATTGGTTAGCAAGCGACCGCGCCGGTGGGCTCATTGTATCGCGCAAGCAGGAATTGGCTGATTAAGCGGCAAAAGGTATCCTATACTTACGTTGAGACAGATTCGTTCCACCACGTTCGGCGTGCGTACTTTCAGGGCTGCCGGAGTGGTCGAGGGAAGTGGCAAGGATCCTGAAAGGCAGCCCGATGGCGGCTCCAGCGACGATTGACGAACTCCTTGATCTCGTGCGCAAAAGCGGCGTGGCCGATGAGAAGCGCCTCGAGACACATGTAGGCAAATTGCGCGCCGCCGGCACGCTGCCGGTTGAGCCCTCCAAACTCGCCGGTGTGCTGGTCCGCGACGGCTTGCTGACTCACTTCCAGGCCGAACATTTGATGCAGGGCAAATGGCGGCGCTTCACCATCGGCAAGTACAAGGTACTGGAAAAACTCGGCTCAGGCGGCATGGGCCAGGTCTATTTGTGCGAGCACAAGCTGATGCGCCGGCGCGTCGCGGTCAAAGTACTGCCGTCCGCCAAAGCCAAGGACGATTCGGCGAAGGAGCGCTTCTATCGCGAAGCCCGTGCCGTCGCGGCCTTGGACCATCCCAACATTGTCCATGCCTACGACATCGACCAAGATGACGAATTGCATTTCTTGGTCATGGAATTCGTGGACGGCGCCAACTTGCAGGAAATCGTCAAGCGCGGCGGACCGCTTGATGTGACGCGCGCCTGTCATTATGTCCGCCAGGCCGCTCTGGGCTTGGAGCACGCGCATCAGGCGGCCCGGCTCGTCCACCGCGACATTAAGCCGGGCAATATCCTCGTCGATCGCACTGGCGTGGTGAAGATTCTCGACATGGGCCTGGCCCGCTTCTTCCTTGACGAAGAAGACCTCCTAACCAAAAAGTATGACGAAAACGTGCTCGGCACCGCGGATTATCTCGCTCCCGAACAAGCGCTCGACAGCCATGCCGTGGATATTCGCGCCGATATTTACAGTTTGGGGGCCACGTTTTATTTCATGCTGACCGGCAAGACGCCCTTTGGCGAGGGGACGGTGGCGCAAAAGCTCATATGGCACCAGTCCCGTCAACCCAAAACGGTGGCCGAACATCGCCGCGATGTACCGGCCGGAGTGCAAGCCGTCATCACCAAGATGATGGCGAAGGAACCCGGGCAACGTTATCAAGTGCCGGGCGAAATTGTTGAGGCGCTCTCGGAGTTTACGCAAACAGAAATCGGGCCTCCTCCCGAAAAAGAAATGCCGCAGCTGAGCCCGGCGGCGCTAGGCATGCCCACGGAGCAGACCGGCGGTTCAACGGCCATAAGCAAGACGTCGCCGACGCCGCCGATCAAAGCGGCGACCGCGCCGCCGTCGCCGCCCGTCAAGGCAGCGGTGCCGCCCAGTCCGCCGGCGTCCAAGCCCGCGCCGCCGCGTCCCGCGGCGCCGGCGCCCGTGCCCAAGCCCGCGCCCTCCCCTGCATCTCCCCTTGGTACTTCAGGCAAAGCGCGGCAGCCCGTGAAATCATCGCCATCTCCTCTTGCCGCTGGAGCCCAAGTGCGAGCGACCACGCCCATGCAACCTTCCCCGGTCGTGGTTGCCACGCCTATTCCCACGCCGACGCCAGACGACGAAGAGATACCTTGGGAAAAGCTGGCCGCCGATACGGAAGATCCCGACGCCAAAGGCGACACCACGCCGCAGTCGATTCGCTCGCCGAAGCATCTCCTGACCGCGGACGTCAAGGCGAAGACCCAAGAGCGACGCCGGCTCAAACTTGTTATTGCGGCTATCGCAGCGCCGTTCGTTTTGATCGTCCTTTTCCTGCTTTGGAAGTTTGTCTTCACCGGCTCCGGGACAACTACGCCGTTACGCACGGCGTTGATGGTATCCAAGGACAACCCCAAAGCCTTCAGGACAATCAAACAGGCGCTGCGCTCCGCCCAACAGGGCGATGTCATCGAATTGCATGATGAAGTGCACGAGGAAACTCTGGCCGTCGATCCCAGCCAAGGTCCGACGGATGTCACATTGCAAGCCGCGGCCGGCAAGGAAGTGCGCTGGATTCCCGCGCAAAAAGGAGACGTGAAATCGCCGCTCTTGACCTTGACCAAGGCCGCTGGATTCACGCTGAAGGGCAGAGGGCTGACGCTTGCCGGCACGCTGGACAAGAACAGAAGGGTAAACGACGTGGTGTTTGTCACGTCGTTTTCGCGCGGCCTGACCATTGAAAACGCCACTTTGGAAGGCTTCTCCGGCGCCGGCGTGCGCATCATGAATGCCAAAGGTGAAAAAGACCGGCTGATTCGCCTGTTGCACTTGACCTTCGCAATGAGGCCCGATTCCAAGACGGCATACGGCGTGCACTTCGACGCCAACCCGGACGTGCAACCGCAGTTCAATGACAATATCGAAATCGGGGGTTGTCTCTTTCATGGATTGGCTGAGGACAACCACGTCAACTACAAGGACAATACGGTGAAAGGAACCAACATCGTGGTGCACAAGTAACGTGCAAGGTTCTTGGTCGCCCCAAATCCCCCATCTTGCTCGCGCGAGCGCTAAGGTCGCAGCTTAATAGGCGATTCGTTCCAGCTAGAATCCGCCTTTGAACGATTTGGCCGCGACGCTATGATGCGTTCGAGGTTTTTGCAACAAGGACAGGGAAGATTCGCATGCGCAGATTGACAGCGCTCTTGGTCCTCCTCATGTCGTCGGCGGCAGCGCGGGCCCAGTCCGGGGCCTGGGCGGACAAACTGTTCGCCAACCAGACTACTCACGATTTCGGCAATGTGCCGCGTGGCGCACAGCTCAAGCACTCCTTTAAGATAACCAACATTTACAAAGTGCCGCTGGAAATCAGCAACATTCGCGTCACTTGCGGCTGCCTTTCCGTCCGGGGTCATCCGCGCGTCCTGCAGCCCAACGAAAGCGCCGACTTTACGATCAACATGGATGCCAATCGGTTCACCGGGCCGAAAACCGTGCGCGCGTACGTGACAGTGGGACCGGAATATGTCTCCACCGCGACACTGACGCTGTCCGCCAACGCCCGGCTCGACGTCGTCTTCAATCCGGGTGAGATCGACTTTGGCATCGTGCAGCGTGGTCAAAGCCCCACGCGCCACATTGACGTGGAATACGCCGGCAGCTTTCCTTGGGCCGTCAGCGAAATCGTCAAAAACGCCGCTGCGCCTTTCGGACTGCGCGTGGAAGAGTTGCGCACCGGCCACCGCGGCTATCGCATTTTCGCCACGCTCAAGCCGGACGCCGTGGCCGGCGCTTTCAAGCAAGAGATCCTGCTCAAGACCAACGATCCCTCGAGCCCCGTGCTCACTTTCAACATCGTGGGCAATGTGCAAGCATCTCTTTCGGTCGCGCCTGCCAACTTGCACGTCGGCGGCGTCAAGGTCGGCCAGACCGAGTCGCGCAAGGTCATTGTCCGCGGCCAGCGGCCCTTTCGCATCCTCGGCATCGACGGCCAAGGCGACGGCGTCAGCGCGCATTTCCCGGACAGAGAAAGCGTCAGTCATGTGGTCGAGATCCGCTTCCAGCCGGCGGCTGCGGGCCAATGGAAGAAGTCGCTTCTTTTCCGCACGGACCTGGAAAGCCAGTCTGTTGCCGTAGCCGTCGAGGCGAGCGCTTCGGACTGAGGCACAATCCCAGTCACGCAACAGCGAAGCTCGCGCGGTGGTTTCGCGCTCGCGCCTTCGGCAACGGGGTCAGGTTTTTTCTAAGATGACTCCATGGCCGAGCACCAATTCACCAATCGTTTGATCCACGAAACCAGTCCGTATCTGCGGCAACACGCCCACAATCCGGTGGAGTGGTTCGCCTGGGGCCCGGAGGCGCTCGCCAAGGCCAAGGAGCTCGACCGGCCCATCTTCCTCAGCATCGGCTACTCGGCGTGCCACTGGTGCCACGTCATGGAGCACGAGAGCTTCGAAGATCCGGAGGTTGGCCGCATCCTCGGCGAGAGTTTCATCAGCATCAAGGTCGATCGCGAAGAGCGACCCGACCTCGATCAGATTTACATGACGGCGGTGCAGCTCTTGACCGGGCACGGCGGCTGGCCCATGTCTGTATTTCTCACTCCGGAACTAAAACCCTTCTTCGGCGGCACGTACTTTCCGCCCGTCGATCGTCCCAACTTTCCCTCGTTCAAGAGATTGATCACCCACTTGGCGCTGGCCTGGAAGGATCGCCGTGCCGATGCCGAGGCGCAAGCGCAAGAACTGGCCGGCCACCTGCGCAGGCAAATGCGTCTGGAGCCGGTGGAAGGTACGCTGGGCCCGGAGCTATTGCGCGGCGCCTTGTCCGTCTTGGAGCGCGCGTTCGAGCCGCGCCACGGCGGCTTCGGGCGTGCGCCGAAGTTTCCCCATCCCATGGAACTGCGCTTGCTGTTGCGCCTGTGGAAACGCTTCGACGCCGACCAAGCGCTGGCCATGGCGCAAAAGACGCTCGAGCGCATGGCTCGCGGCGGCATGTACGATCAGGTGGGCGGCGGCTTTCACCGCTACAGCACCGACGAGCGCTGGCTCGTGCCGCATTTCGAAAAGATGCTCTACGACAATGCCCTTCTAAGCGTCGCCTACCTCGAAGCCTTTCAAGCGACCGGCCAGCGCTTTTACCGTGAGATTGTCGAAGACACGCTCGCCTATGTCCTTCGCGAAATGACCAGCCCGGTAGGAGCGTTCTACAGCACGCAGGACGCCGATAGCGAGGGCGAGGAGGGCAAGTTTTTCGTTTGGACCGTGGAGGAGATTGAAAAGGTCCTTGGCAAAGTCGAAGCGGAGCTGTTTTGTGCCGTCTTTGACGTGACGGCGGAAGGCAACTGGGAGGGACACAGCATCCTCAATCGGGCGCGCTCGGACGAGCAGGAGGCAAAGCTGCTGCGTATCCCAGAGGAAGAACTGCGCCGCCGGCTCGTCCAAAGCAAACAAAAGCTCTACCAGGTGCGCAGCCGGCGCGTCTGGCCGGCACGCGACGACAAGATTCTGACGGCATGGAACGGCCTCATGATCGCGGCGTTTGCGCAAGCCGCCCAGGTTCTGGAGAAACCCGAATACACGCAGGCTGCGGTGCGTGCGGCGGAGTTTCTGTGGACCACCATGCGTTGCCCGGATGGCCGGCTGTTTCGAACCACCGGCATTGGCGCCGCGCCCAAGCTCAACGCGTATCTTGAAGATTACGCCTATCTCATTGAGGCATTCGTTTCGGTTTACGAAACCACGTTCGAGCCGCGCTGGATCGAACGGGCGCTGGAATTGGCGCGCGTAATGATCGACCAGTTTTGGGACGAGAGCGAAGGCGCGTTCTTCTTCACCGGCAAGGACCACGAACAGCTCCTCACGCGCTCCAAGGATCCGCACGATAATGCCACGCCGTCAGGCAATTCGATGGCGGTGACGGGACTTTTGCGCTTGTACAAGCTTACGGGGCGGACGGAGCTTTTCGACAAGGCGGAGCGAACGCTAAACGTGTATCGAGGGCTGCTGGAGGCGTCGCCGCTCGCCGCCGGCCAAATGCTCATCGTGCTCGACTTCTACCTGGGTCCGGTGCAGGAATTCGCCCTCGTCGGCGGCGGACACGAAGCCGCGGAGGCGTTGCGGCTGATTCGGCAGGGATTTCGGCCGAACAAAGTCGTCGCGCATCAAGTGACGTCGGGAGATCATGCGCCGGTGACCTTGCTCGAAGAGAAGAAGTCGGACGACGGCGTGACTACGTATATCTGCGAGAATTTCACCTGCCAGGCGTCGGCGGTTGGTCTTAGCGAATTGCAAGGGCTCTTGAGCGCGAAACGATGAATCTGAAGAGAAGATTCACTGCATCTCTCCCGACGCTTCTTCCAGCACATCTTCGGACACGAAGATCGGCACCCGCGCCGTCACGGCAATCGCGATGGCGTCGCTGGGCCGGCAGTCCACTTCCACCAACTCGCCGTCTTTCTTGATGCGCAGCCGGGCGAAGTACGTGTGATCCTTCAATTCGCTGATGTAGATGTCCTGTAAGTCGCCGCCCAATTGATCGATCGTGTTCGCTAACAGGTCATGGGTCAGCGGCCGCGGCGACTGCACGCCTTTCACGCGGCGGTCAATGCTGGTTGCCTCGAAGATGCCGATCACAATTGGAAAACTGCGGTCGCCTTCCACTTCTCGAAGCAAGATGACTTGCTGATCGTGGATTTCGTTGATGACGATGCGCTTCAACTCCATATGCACGGGCACAGCAGCCTCCTTTGGCGTCCAAGCCGACCGCTTGGTGGTCGACGATGCCGCTGCCGACCGCCAAGCGGTCGGCTTGGATTGCAATTGCCCATTATAAAGTCCCGCGGGAAACAGGGTCAAGGTGCGCGGGTGTCGATGCGCCGCTTGAAATCGCCCTCCGACCATGAGAGTTGCACTTCGCATGTTGCACCGGCGCCGACGACGATGCTGCGCGTTTGTTCCACCGGCGGCCGGTACTGCAACTGATTGACGATGCCCGTGTCTTGTTCGCGGCGAACGTGGGCCACATGCCAGTTCGCGTGCCAACAGACGAGCTCGTATTCTCCAGCGGCGACTTTTTCCAACGAGAATCGGCCGTCCACGCCGGTGCGCGCGTAATAGGGATGCTCGGCGACAAACAAAAACCCGCTCATCCAGAAGAAGCCGATGCCGTTCGACAATTCGACGACGCCGTCTTGCTTCAAGGCATAGCGCGTCGGCCGATCGACATCGGCGAACGGCAGCGCGAAGAAGGCCGCGCCGCGGCCGTGCAAAACGTGGCAGTCTTCGTCGCGGCTGACGAGCGCTACGCTGTCGCCGCGGCGAGCGAAGCCGGCGTGTACGCTCTGGCCATCCTGCAGAATTCGCAGTTGTCGATCGTGTAGCTCCACAGTGATCGGGCCGTGGTTCCAGGGTCGCGACCGCGCAAGATCCACTTTGCGCAGGAATACGATTGAGTCCGCTACGCCTCGGTCGTCGTGGCCGATTCGTGGCGCGCGTGGGTTCGGCCATTCTCCAAATGCGTCGGACTGAATGCCGACAACGCCGAACACTTTTAGCGGACTCACCTTTGGCAGCGGTCCTTGCCAGGTCACGCTGCCCTGAATCGTCCTAGTGTTCTTTTCGTCGAATGGAGCGCCCAGTTCAGCGACGGCAAGCGGCGCGGGCAATTCCTCTCGTTTCGATGGCGCAAAGTCGCAGCCCAAGCTTGTAAGATAAATGCAAAGTCCCGCAATCAGAAATCCGCTTCTGGATCTGGGAGAATTGATCATGCCCGCCTCCGTGTCCGCCGGTTACCTCGTGCGCCGTCTCGAAGACGCCCCGACCGTGCCCTGTCCCTGCGGCCAGAGCACGCGGCCGTTGACGCGCGCCGACACGCCGGTGTGCAACTTCCACGTCACCTTTATCCAAGACTCCGTTCGCCACTATCACAAGCAATGCACTGAGGTGTACTACATTTTGGAAGGGCAAGGCAAGATGGAGTTGAACGGCGACACCATCGACATCCAGCCCGGCACGGTGATCTACATCGAACCCTGCACGCGCCATCGTCTTTGGAGCGAACAGGGTGTAAAAACTATTGTCTTCGGTGTGCCGGCTCTCGTTGAGTCCGACGAGTTTTTTGATTGAACTTGCGCTGCCGGCGTCGTTGAAGTTCGCGGCAGCATTTGGTAGTCTCATCGGAATTAGTAAGCACTCACGAGGACAGCAACTTGAATTGCAGCCCGGTTGTCCGCCATCTCGGGACACTTTGGCCATTGGCGCTTACGGCCCTATTCGCATTGGCCGGCTGCGGCCGCCAGCAGCAATCCGACAACAACGTAATCAACGTAGCTTCCAGTGACGCGAAAATGAACGCTGCCATCGACAAGGCGCGTTCGACGGTGGCGGAATTCATCGCGGCGCTGCGCTCGCCCAAGCCGGGCCAGACGGGCTTCTCGGTGAAAATGGCGTTTACCGATCGGGGAGAAACGGAGCACATGTGGCTGGCGTCCGTCCGCTTCGACGGCCAAGTCTTTCGTGGCCACGTAAGCAATTCCCCGAAGAATCTATCCAACGTGAAAGCGGGCGACGCGGCGTCGGTGGCGCGCGACAAGATTTCCGATTGGATGTTCACCGAGAATAGAAAACTCAAGGGCGGCTACACGATTCGGGTCCTGCGCGATGCAATGCCTGCAGCCGAGCGCGAACGGTTCGACAAGAATGCGCCTTTTGTGATCGACTGAAGGCTTTGAGTTGCGCCTTCGACTCGAAAGTGGAGTTACTTCATGGCGGAAGCGCGGCGATGACGGCCTGTCGGCGGGACGGGTCAGCTTGAATCTGGTCCAAGAGCTTGAGGGCGTCGTCCGCCTCCTGAATTCTTGTTTGTGCCAAAACCCTATTGACGAATAAGTGCGAGTGCAAGTCGTAGCTGGCTTTGTTTCGTGAAATCACTAATCGGTCCATATAGTCGCCAAGCAATTTGAGATCGGCGACTTTTGCGTAGACAAGCTTCAATCGAGTCCAGGCATGCACATTGACGCCGCTGGGCAGCGTACATCCCCATCCGAGCAAAGCATCGCGGCATTCTAGGAAGACGGCATAATACGCGTGAACGGCGGCCGCGCGCCAATGAAACTCCGTCGGTCCGGCAACCACGTCTTTCGCGACTTGGAGAAATCCTCTACCGGGCATGATTCACGTCGAATGTGTCGAGTAGGACAAAATGGCGGGAAATATCGGGTGAAAACATGGCGTGGGTCCACATGCTGTAGTCGCGCCATGTCCACGAAGATGCAATGCCAGGATCTCGAATCGCTTCGATGACGATTCGATCCTCGCCGGTATCGAAAGCAGCTTCAAAACCAACGCGCAACGATTGCAGCCCAGGGATTGTGTCCTGGGCATGCTTGACCATCTTGTCCAGATCGGCTCGAACTCCCAGAGAGGACGCGAGCGCTGCCGCCTCGGGTTGCACCACAACATCGATTGGCTTCGTTTCACCCATCGTCGTCTCCAACTCCTCTTGAGTGTACCGAAGGTATGCAGCTCTTACAATCGCGACTGTGCTACAATGGAGTGAGGAGGATGCCTTGTGCGTCAACCGGAACCGGAAAGAGGTCTGTCATGTCGCTCCGTCCATTCCGCGAGCAGCCCGGCGGATGGGCTGTCGCCTTTCGCGGCTACAATATCGCCAATCTCGGCCGCACGCCGGAATTGTTGCAACATCGCGCCTATGGACCGACCGTGGCGGCGGTGTTGGGCGAAGCCACGCAGGTTTGCTCCGAGGCGCTCGGCCGCCGCGTGAACCTCGTGGACCGCGTGCTGCACCGCCGCGAAACCGTCGATCTTTCGACTTATGCCGAGGACATCGCGCTCGTCGTCGCCGCGGAATTGGCGCAGCTTCGCCTCTTGCGTGATTTTCACGGCGTCTCGATTCAAAACGCCAAGCTCGTATTCGGCTACAGTCTGGGCGAAATCGCCGCTTTGATCGCGACCGGCGTCTACCGGATGCGTGACCTTTTGCCTGTGCCTTTGGCGTTCGCGCAGGATTCGGTCGCGTTGGCTCAAGACGCTTCACTGGGCGTGTTGTTTTCGCGCGGCCGGGAAATCGATCAGGCGGCCGTCGAGCGCCTGTGTCAGCGCCTAAGCCACGAGGGCAGGGGAGTCATTGCGGTCTCGACGCACCTTTCGCCCAACAGCCTATTGCTCTTAGGCCAACAGGACACCATCGATCGATTCCGCGCCCGGATGCACGAACAGCTTGCACCGGAAACGCATCTACACAAGCACTCGAAGCGTTGGCCGCCGCTGCACACGCCGATCATGTGGCAGCGGCACGTTCCCGATCGCGCCGGCGTCATGTTGCACACGACGCCCGGCGGCTTCACCGCGCCCACGACGCCGATCCTGTCGGGCGTCACGGGGCGGGCCAGCTATCTGGATTACAACAGCCGTTGGCACCTGTACCAATGGGTCGATCACCCGCAGCGGCTTTGGGACGTGGTCCAGCAAACGCTGTCCGCCGGCGTTCACACGGTCGTCCACGTCGGCCCAGCGCCCAACATCATCCCGGCCACATTCAAACGGCTGAGCGACAACGTCCGCGCCCAGACCACGGGGTTTTCGCCCGGCAATCTGGGCCGCCGCGTGGTTTCGCACATGGCTCGCCGACCGTGGCTGACGCGGCTGCTGCCGGCCGACGCGACGCTCTTGCGGGCGCCGTTTGTGGAGCACCTGATGCTGGAGGATTGGCTCTTGGAGCACGAGTTGAGACCGGTGGCCGGGAGCTAACGCTCCTCGGCTAGGCATGCGCGGTTGCGTTTTTCTGTTTGCTTTGTCCCATCCACCCGCTAAGCTGATATCCATTGCCGGGCAGGAGGACCGCCTGGCCCCACATCGCTGCGCCTTTGCTTCCAAGGGATGACTGCCATGAACACGAGCGAATTCGAAGAAGCCTATGAAGACAAGGAACTGATCCGTGGCGCGATCTTGACCACGCCGGTCAGCGAGCTCACTCTCCGCAAGCCGATTGTTGTGGACGCAGGGTCCACCGTTGTCGCCGCCGTCGACGCCATGAATGAGCACCGCACCGGCTGCGTGCTGGTCGAGCTAAATGGCAAACTGGCAGGCATCTTCACCGAGCGTGATGTGCTCACCAAAGTGATTTTTCGCGAAAACAATCGTTCCTGGACGGTCGCGCAAGTCATGACCAAGGAACCGGAAACGCTCGACGCCGGCGCCAGCATCGCCTTTGCCCTCAACAAGATGAGCGTCGGCGGCTATCGTCATATTCCGATCGTCGATCGCGCCGGCAAGCCTGTCGGCGTCGTCTCCGTCCGCGATCTCGTCGATTTCCTCGTCGAGCTTTTCCCCGACGGCGTCTTGAATTTGCCGCCAAGTCCCGACAAGGGCATTCCCCGCTCGCTGGACGGCGGTTAGGCTTTCTTCACCACGGATTGCACGGATAACACGGATATTCAGAGTAATTCCCAAATCCGTGTTATCCGTGTAATCCGTGGTTCGAACTCTTCATTCCTCGCATATCGCGTTTGCAAGCGCGCCGCGAAATACGTACAATCACGCCAACGTACGTCGATGCACCCTTCTCCGCAGTTCCATCCCGAGGAGACTCGCGCATTGACCGCACAAGGAAACGCGCATGCGCCAACTCCGCATCGGGGTGCTCGACATCGTCTCGCGTGGGCCGACACGGGCCTGGTTCCCCTGGATCATGAACGCCAACATGGCCAGCATCATGCCCCAGGCCGTGGCGGCGTGGTGCCAGCAGGAAGGCCATCAGGTTGTCTTCGCTTGCTACACCGGCTTTGAGGACCTGCTGAAGGAGCTGCCGGACAATCTCGATCTCATCTTTCTGAGCACGTTCACGGAAGCGGCGCAGACGGCTTATGCCTTGAGCAATCTCTTTCGCAGCCGAGGTGCGATCACGGCGCTGGGCGGACCCCACGCGCGCTGCTTCCCGCACGACGCGCGCAAGTATTTCGATTACGTCTTCGGCTTCACCGACCGTGAAACGCTGAAAAGCGTCTTGCACGACTGCTCCCAGCATCGGCCCTACGGCATGCATGTCGCCGCGGCGCAGCAACCCAAGGCGCTGCCGGGCGTGCGCGAGCGCTGGCCGTTTCTCGAAGCGGTGATGAACAAAGCGCCGATCATCAAGATCGTACCGATCATCGGCAGCCTGGGTTGCCCTTATACGTGCAGCTTCTGCATCGATTCGACGATTCCGTATCAACCGCTCGAATTCGAAGTTCTGAAGGACGACTTGCGTTTCCTCTTGACGAAATACAAGCGCCCAGGCGTGGTCTGGCACGATCCCAATTTCGGCGTCCGCTTCGACGGCATCATGGCGGCGATCGAGGAGGCCGATCCCAAGGCACGCATTCGTCACATTGCCGAGAGCAGCCTGTCGCTTTTGTCCGAGCCGCACCTGCAACGGCTCAAGCGTCATGGCTTTCAGGGTCTCTTGCCGGGCGTGGAATCGTGGTACGACATGGGCAACAAGTCGAAGACCGGGGCGCGGCAGGGAATGGAAAAGGTGCGGCAAGTCTCCGACCACGTGAACATGCTGCTGCGCTACATCCCGTACGTGCAGACAAACTTTGTCTTGGGCATCGACGCCGACGAAGGCCCGGAGCCGTTCGAATTGACCAAGCGCTTTCTCGATCTGACTCCCGGCGCATTCCCCGGCTACTCGCTCCTTACCGCGTTCGGCCAGGCCGCGCCCCTCAACCTCGAGTACCAGCGCGCGGGCCGCGTGCTGGCGTTTCCGTTTTATTTCCTGAACAACAATCAGGCGATGAACGTGAAACCGAAGAACTACGAATGGCCGAAGTTCTACGATCACGTAATCGACCTGGTCGCCTATTCGTTTTCGTGGCGCGGCATCTGGCGGCGACTAGGCGGCACGGCGGGCGTCATTCCCAAGTGGATGAACGTGGTCCGCGCCGTTTCGACGGAGGGCTGGGGCCGGCTGCGCTACTACAGTGAAATCCGCCGCCGCCTGGACACGGACCCCGCGTTTCGTCCCTACTTCGAACAAGAAAGCACCGTGCTGCCGCAATTCTACATTGACCTTGTCCGTAAAGACCTGGGCCCGCTCTGGGACTGGTTGCCCGAAGGGGCCTTGTACCACGATCCCTACGCCTATCTCAAAGCCCACCAGGAACAAGCCCGCTCGGTGGAACACGCTGCGCACGCTCCAAGCCGCAATGGGCACGCGAAGCCGTCGTACAAGTCGCCGGCGTTGGAGCTAGCGGCCTCGGCGACTTAGGGTGGCACGTCCGACTGCATTCTCGATGAACCTAGTGCGTACTAGGTTTTTCCGGTTTTCTTTTCTTTTTTTCGCTTGACATTCTTCCTTAAGCAGTTGAGGATATACTCCACAATTTCAGATGGTCGGCGGCGGAGGTGTTCTCATGCCGTCCCAGCCCAACATTGCGTGTCAGTGTAATCCACTCGCTCCGCGAGTGGACAGCGACGTTTCCCAAACAGCGCAGGGGGGGGCGCTCAATCTGCGCGCCCGCTGGGTTCCGCTTCTTGTCGGCGGCGTTCTCCTTTCTGCCGCGCTTCTAAAAGCCCAGTCGCTCTTCGCCGATTCGCCGGTCGAATCCGGCATTTTCCAAGCGAGACGGTTCCAGGTCATGCTCGTCGAGGCTGAGCTGGCGTGCGGCTTGGCGCTTTGGCTGGCCCTGTGGCCGCGCGTGACGCGCTGGGCGGCGATGCTGCTGTTCGCCGCCTTCTTCGGCGTGGCGCTGTCGCAAGCCCTCGGCGGAGCGCGGTCGTGCACCTGCTTTGGCAGCAACGTGCAGGTGCAACCGTGGCTGGCGGTGGTATTGGATGTCGGGATGATGCTTGCGCTCGTCAGCTGGAATGTAGCGCGAAGTCCTGTCATGCAGCGGCCTGTCATTGACGCGCGCTTTGCCATCGCGGTCGCGCTCCTCGGTTTCGTTTCATTTCACGTCGCCTTAATCGCGTTCGCGCCTTCACAGGCTGCGGGCCGCCATTCTTTTGAGGCTTCCCGATGACGGCAGATGAAACAAACCAATTGGAACCTGTGGTCGTCCGTCCCTCTGTTTGGAGCCGGACTTGGCCGATCCTCTTGCTAGGGACGATTGCAGCAGCGGCGTATTGGCTCTCAGAGCGCTCAAAGGATGCCCCCACGGTGCTTGTCGTTGATGCGAAAGAACTGAATTTCGGTGAAGCTTGGGAAACGAAAGAGTTCCATTGGAAGATCAAGATCACCAACGTATCGGAAAAAGCCTTGAAGATTAGGGAGTTTGGGGCAAGTTGCGCATGTATTGTGAGCGAGCCGAAATCACTAAGCCTGGCCCCGAACGAGACTGCGGAAGTGAAGCTGCTTCTCGACTTTAAGGCAAGCTTTTGTTAAGGATTCGAGTGAGGCTGAAAACGCAGTTTTTGAAACTAACGTCGGCGCGTTTGTCGAAGGCATGCATCCTCCGCCCATTTGGCGTTTGAAGGGAACTATCCGGCGCGCCCTACGCTTCGAAAAGTACCCGTTGGAAATCAAGGACAACTTGACGCGCGGTCGCGATTTTTCCGTCCAGTTGATTCATGCGAAAGCGCACCAAACCTTGGCGAATGCCGAATGGAAGGTGATTTGCCCGCCGGAATTCGGAACCGCCCGGTTGAATCCTAATGCGGCAAAGGTCTCGGGCGCTGTCGAGACACTACTTTCTATCAACCCGACTGTTTCGGTCGGGAGATTTACTTTCGATTTAGTTTTCGAAGCGAAAGCGGAGCAACAGGACCAGCCAGTTGTCTGTTCTCTGCCGGTCGTCGGCCACGTTTCCGATACGGTTGCATTGCTGCCCTCGATTTTAGTTTTTGGCGCCGGGCCCATCGGCGAAATGAAATCAGATTTTGTCTCGGTGAAAGGACCCGGCACA
>JAKEHV010000141.1 GCA_022614915.1 Gemmataceae bacterium
AGGCAGATGTAAATTTTCGTGCATAAACCTCTGTGGTCCGGTTGTTGACCTGCAAGAAGTTAATTGCAGTGACATTTGGCCGCCTGATCCAACAGAGCAGGGTTGCAAGTTTTTGGATGCAGAGATCAAATTGAGAGTGTGCAAGAAAGAGAAAAGCACCTGACGTCGGCGGCTGATTGCGAATCGTTGACCAACGCGGTGCAAGACTTGAGACTTCGCCGAATATTCTGGCTTCGCTTAGAGTTTACAGTTTACAATGGTAAGAAGTTGTCGAAAAGCCGGGTTCACCCTTCTGGAATTGCTTATCGTCATCGCCATCATGGCGATCCTGATCGCTTTGTTGCTTCCCGCCGTGCAGAAAGTGCGGGAATCAGCGAGCCGCATGGAGTGCGCCAACCATCTGCGGCAAATTGGCTTGGCGCTCCAGCAGCACCACGACGCGCAGAAGATTCTGCCCACCAACGGCGGCTGGGACGGCAAGCAGACGATTGCGTCCAAGAGCGGCGCACAGGTTGTCGTATCCACGACCGATTTCTCCTTGGGGACGAAGTTCAATTGGGGCGTCGGCGATCCCGCCAGAGCGCCCCGCAACCAGACCGGCTCGTGGCTCTATTCGATCTTGCCCTACATTGAGCAAGACTCCGTCTTCCGTAACCGGAGTTGGACGACGCCGGTAGCGCTATACATCTGCACCAGTCGGCGGACGGCGGTGGCTTATTCTGTTGCCGTCAAAGACGCCCACGGGGCCTACGAAGGCGGCGGCTGGACATGGGGTAAAACCGACTACGCCGGCAACGCCCAAGTCATCAGCGGTTTGGCGTTGCAGAGCCCCTTAAAAATTCGCAGGTTAGCGGACTTGACGGACGGCACCTCTTACACGCTGTTGGCGGGTGAAAAGGCCTTTGACCGACAAGTGCACAATGATACCACGTGGTATTGGGACGAGCCGTTTTTTCTGGGAGGGTCCGCCGGAACGGCACGCGCCGGCATCGGCGTAGTCCGAGACGGCATTGGCATCGCCTATAAGCACAATTGGGGCTCGCCGCATCCGGGCGGAGCGCAGTTTGTCTTCGCGGACGGCTCCACGCGCGCGGTCAACTACGATGTTTCCTGGACCACTATGTCCGCCTTGCTCTCACCGAGCGGCGGCGAAGTAATCAAAGAATAATGAGAAATCGCCGTTGCACGAGCGTGACGGTTACCCTGCTTCTAGCTCTGGGGTGTAGTTCACGACCGGAGCAAGGCTCGCAGAGTTACGTGCAAGATTTTCGGACCGGCCGCGGACCCGATGCGGCTTGGAAAGTGTTTGGCCCAGGCGCGGAACAGGTGATGCGTCCGGAGCGCGGCGGCCTGCGCATCCGACTCGACGCCGGGCGCAAGAAGTTGGAACCGGTCGGCTTGTCGCCCCATTTCAGTATTTCGGGCGATTTCGACCTTTCAATTGCCTATGAGATTGTGGCTGCGGACAAGCCTACGAAAGGATATGGGGTCGGTGTCAACATCCTGTTGCAGCTGCATTCCGAGCCAGCCAAGACCGCGAAGATCGCCCACTATCTTCGGCAAGGACAGGGCAACGTGCTCTTCCTCGATTACAAAGTTGGGCAGAAGGAAGAATACGAAGTCAAGTCGTTTCCCACGGAGTCCAAGAAAGGCCAGCTGGCGCTGAAGCGAACTGGCTCGACCCTGTTTTTCATGGCCGGCGCTAGCGGGTCTGAACTCAAGGAGCTATTCCAGACAGAGGCGGGAAAGGAAGACGTCCAACTGCTCCGGATCGTTGCCAATACCGGCGGAAGTCCTTCGGCGTTAGACGTGCGCTTCGAAGAGGTTCGCATTCGCGCCGGGAAGCTCTTGAACGCTCCCGAGGCTTCAGGAGGCGACGGTTCGTGGCCTTGGTTGGTCGTAGGCGCTGCCGTAATACTGGGCGCCGGAATTGGTCTATGGTGGTGGAAACGACGTGCGGCCTGATTCATGTGGTTCGATGCGCTTATCGGGTTGGTTTGGCTTTTCGTCACTGCCGGGCTGGTTGGCGCAGCTTGGCTATGGGTAAAGGAATTGTTTCCCCATGACAATCCCTTTGCTCGAACGATGCACACCGTGGTTCTGGTCTGGGCTGCCGTCGTCGGTATGAGCATCTCGCTCGGGACGTTGGGCATCTTGTCCGGTTGGTTTCTGCTCAGCGTTGGCGCTTTGCTTTCTCTGACCGCGATAGTGATTCACTGGCGACGTAGGGGTATTCCTCAAGTTGCCTGCGAACCGCGTACGATGGCCGCGTCGGCGTGGACGTGGGTTTGGCTTTCTCTTCTGGCATTCGCCTTGGTCCAGGTAACCTTCAATGGCTTGACGCGGTTCCCGATGGACTGGGATACGCTGACCTATCACCTTCCGCTGGTAGTACAGTGGCTTCGAGTGGGCAGCCTGTACGCTCCCGCGGACGCGTTTTGGTACAACCCTGGCAATAACGAACTCTGGACGTTGTGGCAGGTCGCTCCCTTTTCCGGGGATTTTTTGCATAGTTTCACCAATCTTCCTGCCACAATTCTTTTGGCTTGTGCCGCTGTAGAACTCACACAATCGTCAGGCGCGTCCCGCGCATTCGCAAATCTTGCCGGCGTAGCGGTCGTGTCGGTTTGGCCGGTGTTTCGTCAACTGGCAACGACGGAAAACGATGTTGCGGTCGCAGCCTTGTTTGTCGCCAGCCTGGCGTACATCGTTCGACATCTCCAAGGTGGGCAGGTGATGGACTTGGTTTGGGCCTGCGCCAGCCTCGGATTGTTGGTAGGGACGAAGTATTACGCCTTGGGTTACGCCGCTCTGGCCGGGGGCGTGCTCGTCGGTGGTGCGTTTTTTCGGCGCGGCCTATCGGCTTGTGTGCACACCGGCCTCGCGGCTCTAGTCGGCTGTGTGTTGCTTGGCGGCTACTGGTACGCGCGCAACTTTTTGGTGGCCGGCAGCCCGACGTTTCCAAAATCCTTCACTGCCGATACAGACTTATGGGCAATGATGCGTCCAGAAAGTTGGGGCAGCACGCTTTTCGGCAGTGGCCAAGTCGATGTATGGCCTTTAGCATTCGAAGCGGTTCGAGCGATGCTGGGCATTTGTCACGTGGCCGCACTGACCGCGGCTCCGGTTTCGGTTCTTTTCTTATTGATCACGGGTTATCGATTGTTGAGGAGCGCTACAGCGCAGTCCGTCGGTTTGTCACGGATCGTCGTAGCGTTCTGCGTGCCGGTATCCTTTCTGGTTTTGGGTTTCACCCCCAACGTCGTCGAAGTCCAACCCGGAACGATGGACATGCTTTACCGTGGCTACCTGCCGGCCCGTTTTTCTTTGTGCTTCTTGAGCCTTTGCGTAGTGGTGTCGGCCGTGGCATTTTCCGACCTTGTCCGGACAATTGGCCATCGGTCGTCCGGCGACACCGAAAGGAAAAGCTGGTTCGCCGTCGCTTCTCGCAAGTATGTCTCGATTGCGGTGATCGCCTTGGTTGCCGCGCTGTGCGGCTGGCAACTTTACAACAATTGGTTGAGAACGCTTCGAACGGATGCTGCGGATCGGCTTCTGTTGGCGGTTGACTTGCTGCTTGTTGCCTTGTTGATTCAGCTGGTTCGAGAATTGTCGGTTCGACTCAAGGCCGTTCTTATGTCGGGTGCAGTCCTTGCCTTGCTGCTTGGGATTGCTGTCGGCACGGCTCACTTGAGTTCCCATTGGCATGAGAGATTCGCGGTCCATTATTCGCGCATGTATTCTAATTCCGTACTGCAAATAGCAGACAAGGGGCATGCTCCGAAGCTTTGCGTTTGCGATTATCGCTATTACCCTTTTTTTGGATCGCGTCGGGATACGTGGGCGCACCGGCCGCTTTGGTTGCCGGACGCGGAAGCTCTTTACGACTATTTGCGGCGCCACAGCATAGAGTTGATTGTGACATTACAAGCGGACACTTACGTGCAGCGGCGTTATGTGAACGTCCGGCAATGGTTGGATGACGATCCGGCGCTTTTCAGTCTCGATTGGGAAGACGGTAAGCACGCACTTTTTCGGGTGAATTCAGGCATTTGGCAACGGAAGCCGCACAGCAATTGACTTGGCGGTGGCCCATGACGGATTTGCGGCATTTCTTCCTTGTCGGCTGTCCGCGCTCCGGGACCACCATGCTGCAACAAGCCCTCAACCGGCACTCAAGGATCGTAATTCCGCCGGAGACCAAGCTCTTTTTTTCCTTTCTGGGACATTGCCGAAAGTGTCAACTGCGACATTTAAGGCGTCTTAATTCCGATCTAGGAATCGAGCTGCATGCGCCAGAGAAATGTGTGGCATCAAAGTCGGCGGCCCGCAAGTTTTTCTTTGAAATGGCCAGGCAATACCTCGCGCGCTTGGGGCGGACCGACGCCGTTTCTTTTGGCGAGAAAACTCCAGAGCACACGAGCTTCATCGATCGGATAAAGCGATTCTTTCCCAAGGCCAAATTGGTGCTAATTTATCGAGACGGCAGAGACGTCGCACTGAGCATGACGAAGGTGCCGTGGATGCATAGCGATCTCGTTGTGAGTTTTTGTGTTTGGCTTTACTATTCTCATTATCACTTGAAAGCCAGTCGTGATCGATCCTTGAACATGTATTGTGTGAAATACGAGCACCTGGTTCTTAATCCTGCCGGCGAACTTCGGAATCTGCTCGAGTTCTTGGGCCTCCCCTACGAAAGCGCCGTTGCGGAGGGTTGCGGAAATCGAGAAGGAATCCCGGAGCGCGAGTACACGTGGAAGGCCCGAGCCATGCAGAAAATATCGGCGGACCGAGTTGAATGTTGGCGAAAGGAACTGTCCGAGCCGGATGTCCGGGTTTTGGAACGGTTAGGCGGCAAGACTTTACGGTCGCTCGGATACGAGCTATTGACTGATGGAAAGGCCGTCCTGCCCCTTTCGATTCTCCCAAGGCTGGCTTGCAATCTTCTGTCGTTTTTACGCCGCCTACCGCTACGATCGGTTGTGAATCAGATCTTTGATGGCTCATTCTGTCTTCACTAGTGTTTTGTCGAAGGAACGAGCCGTCATGAGCCCTATTTCTCCGCCTCCACCGGGTTGCGCAACAGGCCGATGCCTTCGATTTCCACTTCCACGTCATCGTTGGGCCGCAACGACCGGAAGCTGAACAAATTCTATCACGCGGTCTAGGCCGCCGACTTCCGTGGCGTCTCTCGTGTCAACAATTCCTGAATCGACTCGCCGCACCGCCGGTAGATGGATCGGTCGGCGGCGACGGCGATGTGGACGAGATCGATTACGCTGTCTTCCGCAGCACTGCCAACTAGTCGGCGGGCGACACCGGCTTCCTCTGGTTCGTTTGTCGTTTGTCGCTCCGGGGACTTTCTCAAAGAGCACCGAAGAGCCGGGGGCGAAGTGGACGTTTTCAGTGTGTGTGTGTGTATTGGGAGTGAGCGCAAGGCAATCCATTAACCGCTTGTACGGTAGAGACTTGCGGAATGCCCAACGATTGCGCGCAACCCAACAGTCAGGACCAATCTGTCCGCACCGATTATCGAAGCTGAGAAAGTCCCCTCGCTCCGGAGCTATTCGCGGTTGCAAGCTACAGCAAAATAAGGACTTAGACATTTTTTCCGGAGCGACACGTGAGTCAATTCTTTGTCGCTCCGGAAACTTCTGTCGCTGCGGACGGAATCGTTAGCCGGCGCCTTCGCCGTCGGGCTTGCCGTCCTTGTCCAGCCAATCCAGGAGGGCGCGGACGCTGCCGGTGGCCAGGGCGATGCAGCTATCGGCGCCGCCGTAGTAGAGATGCAGCGTGTCGCCGTCCGGTGCGATGGTGTAGCCGCAGGGGAAGACGACGTTGTCGACGTCGCCGTAGCGTTCGTAGGGCGCCTCGGGGCTGAAGATCCAGGAGTCGCCGCGGCGCAGGCAGCGCTCCGGCGTGTCCAGATCGAAGAGGGCCAGACCCAGCCGATACAGACAGCCGGCCGCGGTTTTGCGGACGCCGTGATAGAGGAAGAGCCAGCCCACCGGGGTCTCGATGGGCGGAGGAGACAAGCCGATTTTGTTGGCGTCCCACCAGGCGCCGCGGCGTGCTTCGAGAATGACCCGGTGGCTGCCCCAATGGCGCAAGTCCGGCGAATAGGACAGCCAGATGTTGGCGCCGAGCGTGCCGCTGACGGGACGGTGAATCAAGGCCCAGTAAGCGCCGATCCGGCGCGGCAACAGGGCGGCGTCCTTGTCTTCGGGGGGCATGATGTCGCCGTAGCGTTCAAAGGTCCGGAAGTCTTCGGTCAGGGCGAGCGACACGCCAGGACCGCTGGACGAGAAGGACGTGTAGACGACGACGTATTTTTTCAGCTCCGGCACAAAAGTGATGCGTGGGTCTTCGATCCCCCAAAGTTCTTCCGGATGGTTTTCGGGATCGGGCATGAGGGTCGGTTGAGGATCGATTTCCCAGCCGTCCACGCCGTTTTTCGAGCGGGCGGCGCACAGGTGCGAGTGGCCGCGGCGATCCTCGACCCGGCACAAAAGCAGGGTGGTGCCATCGGGCAGCAAGGTCGCCCCGGCGTTGAAGACGCAGTTAATGGCGTACGGCCAATCGGCCGCGGTCAGGATTGGGTTTTTTGGATGACGTTGAAACAACGATCCGGATTGGCGTGATGCCGTGTGCATGTTGGTACCGTCGAAGGCGTTCCCAATGGTCTCCGGCTTGAAGAGCTTCGGCGTTGTTGGAGCACTCTTAGGCGACGCTGCTTTGCGGGCTGACGAGTTTTGGCGGCTCATTCCCTTGATCTCCTGCGCGCTTGAATTCAGAGAACCGCAGAGACGCAGAGAATCGCAGAGTAACGACAAGATGGAGTTTTCACTCTGCGTTCTCCGCGCCTCCGCGGTTGAAATTACACTGAATTCCTCCATGACGCGCAGAAAGCCTAATCCACAGGCGTTGTGCCGGTCTAGGCCAAAACCCGGCTGGCGGCGGTGATTTCCGAATCCGCGTTCTCGCCCGATAGTGCGAGGTTCTCCGCGACGCGTATTTCCAAAAGCGCGAGCAGGAAAGCGAGCGTGGATTCGGCGCCTTCGTTTTGATTTAGGCGGTCGGAGTGCAAGCCATCGCGACAGCCTCCGGTGGCGGGATCATAAAGGGAGAGGTGCAGATCGTTACGACCCAAAAACCAGTCAAACGCCAGATGGGCTTGTTGGCCCCATTTCGACTCGCCCGTGCAAGCCTGAGCTGCCAGGCACGCCGAAACCATGGCGTGCGCCTCGACGGGCTGCTGGTCGAATCGGGCGCGCGTCCCGCCCCGCGGATAGAAGCCATTGGAGCCGATGGGAACGAAATG
>JAKEHV010000142.1 GCA_022614915.1 Gemmataceae bacterium
CGGCGCGGTGGTGCTATTCCTCGGCACGGTGCGTGACTTAACCGGCGACAAAGTGACCGTGGCTCTCGATTACGAAGCGTATCCTGCGATGGCCGAGAAAAAGATGGCGGAAATCGAAGCCGACACGCGTAAGCGCTGGCCAGTCGGCGACATCGCCTTGGTTCATCGACTGGGGCACCTCGATTTGGGTGAGGTAAGTGTCGCGGTGGCGGTAAGTTGTCCCCATCGCTCTCAAGCGTTTGAGGCTTGCCGCCACGCCATCGACCGCTTGAAAGAACTGGTGCCGATCTGGAAAAAAGAGAATTGGGCAGACGGCGCGACCGAGTGGGTGCATCCCGGCGCTTGAGCGTCCCGTGCTCGGAGAAGGAATAATGCCTGCGCTTCGACCAAAAACCAGACGTTGGACTCGGCGCGAATATCATCGCTTGGCCAATCTTGGATTTTTCAATGGCCGAAAGGTCCAACTGGTCTTGGGGGAGATCATGCAGATGCCCGCGATGAAGAATCCACACGCCATCGCCATGGGTTTGGGAGACGACGCGCTGCGACGCGTCTTTGATGTCAATTACTGGATTCGGCAGCAACTTCCTCTGAGCCTTGGAGAATACGGCGAGCCGGAACCCGATTTCGCTGTGGTGCTCGGCAAACCCAGGGACTTTACCGAACACCCCAAAACCGCACTTCTCATCATGGAAATCAGCGATACTTCACTCGACTTGGATCGAGAAAGAAAAGGAGCCCAATACGCGTACGCGGGCATCGAGGATAACTGGATCGTCAACTTGCTCGACGGCCAACTGGAAGTGTATCGAGATCCGCAGCCCAATCGAAGGAGTCCGCGCAAGTCCAAGTACGCCACCGTGATTATTGTGCGGACTCCGGACAGTATTGCTCTGCTGGCCATGCCCAAAAAGACAATTGCCGTAGCGGATTTGCTTCCATGAACATGCTCGCAAACAACATGCTAATCGACACCTTTGGCCGCGCACATAACAACTTGCGCATCAGCGTCACCGACCGCTGCAACCTGCGCTGCACGTATTGCATGCCGGAAGAGGTGACGTTCCTCGACCGGCGCGAATTGCTCACCTTCGAAGAGATTACGCGCTTCGTCGAAATCGTCGCGCCGCTCGGCATCGACAAGATTCGTTTGACCGGCGGCGAGCCTCTCTTGCGCCGCGAATTGCCGCGCCTGGTCCGCATGATCTGTGCTGTCCCCGGCATCAAGGACGTCGGCCTGACCACGAACGGCATCCTGTTAGCCGATCAGGCACAGCCGCTTTTCGAAGCCGGTTTGCGCCGCATCAACGTCAGTCTTGATACGCTCGACGCCGACCGTTTTCGCCAAATCACACGCCGCGACGGTTTGGAAAAAGTCATCGCCGGCATCCTCGCTGCCAAAAAAGCCGGCTTCGATCCGGTCAAGATCAACGCCGTCTCCATTCGCGGCATCACGGAGCATGAAGTCGTGCCGCTGGCCCGTTTCGCCCGCGAACACGGCTTGGAAATGCGCTTCATTGAGTACATGCCCATCGGCGCCGACCAATGGGAGCGCGACAAGGTCTTTTTCGCTCATGAAATCCTGGAGATTTTGGAGCGCGAGGTCTGCCCGATAGTGCCCGCGGAAAACTATGACCGGCGCGCCCCAGCCATGGAATTTCAATACACCGACGGCGCGGGCAGCATCGGCATCATCGCCTCGGTGTCGCGGCCGTTTTGCCATAGCTGCAACCGCGTCCGCCTCACCGCCGAGGGCAAACTGCGTAACTGCTTGTTCGCTTTGGACGAGGTCGACCTAAAACCGCTGCTCCGCGGAGGCGCATTCCCAGAAGAAATCGCCAAACTGGTTCGCGACAATGTCTGGGCCAAATGGGAAGGCCACGAGATCAACACCGCGCGCTTCATCAAGCCATTGCGCACCATGCACGCCATCGGCGGCTGACTTTGGAGTGCGGCGCTTTTCCGCCGCTTTTTTTGGACAACGGAAGACCATGTCGGAACCGTACCGCTCCTCTTCGCTGGATGAAACCATTCCACTGGTCCCGCCGCTTTACCAATCTTCCGTCTACACTCTTCCCGATCTCGACGCACTGGACCGCATTCTCGACGACGGTCAACCGGGGTATATCTATGCCCGCGACGCTCATCCCAATGCCCGGCATCTGGCTTCGCGCCTGGCGGAATGGGAAGGCGGCCGCTGGGGCATCGTGTGCGGCTCCGGCATGGCGGCGATCACCGCTGTTTGCGTCGCCAACCTGCAAAAGGGCCAGCGCATCGTCGCCAGCAATCGGCTTTATGGGCGGACCGTGCAGCTCTTGGATCAAGAGCTCGCTCGCTTCGGCGTGCAGACGGAGTTTGTCGATTGCAACGATTTGGACGTGGTAAGGGCGGCTCTTGAAAAAGAAACACGCATCCTGTTCGTCGAGACAATGTCGAATCCGCTCTTACGCGTCGTCGACGTGACTGAGCTCGCGCGCCTGGCCCACGAGCGCGGCGCCTTATTCGTCGTCGACAATACCTTTGCGACGCCCGTGTTGACGAAACCGCTCGCGCTCGGCGCCGACATCGTTATGGAAAGCTTGACGAAAATGATCGGCGGCCACAGCGACGTTACCCTCGGCTTTCTGGCCGGCAACTACCCCGATTTCCTGCCGCAGGTGACGGCTGCCGTCAGCATTTGGGGCCTGGCGTCGAATCCGTTCGACTGCTGGCTGGCGGACCGCGGTCTGGCCACTCTGCGCGTGCGCATGCGCGCCGCCTCGGAGAACGCTGCCGAGCTGGCGGACTGGCTGTCCCAGCAACGTGGCATTCGCCGCGTCCTTTATCCTGGCCGCTCCGACCACCCCGATCACGCGCTGGCCTCGCGCGTGCTCGACGGCGCCCTAGGCAACATGCTCTGTTTCGAGCTCGACGGCGGCCGCGACGCCGTCAATCGCTTCCTCCGCACCGCTGTGGGCATCCCCTTCAGCCCCTCGCTTGGCCATACGTTCACGACGCTCAGCTACCCGTGGTCCACTTCGCACCGCTACACCAGCCCCGCGGAAAAGCGGCGGCAGGGAATCACCGAAGGATTGATTCGGTTATCGGTCGGCGTAGAGGACTTAACGTCGATTCAGGAGGAGATGCGGAAGGGATTGGAGTGATTCAGCATGTCGGAAATCTACGTCAGCACCGACATAGAAGCGGACGGACCCATTCCGGGACCGCATTCGATGCTGAGTTTCGCCTCGGCCGCGTTCCTGGCCGATAAGACCCTCGTCAGCACATTCACTGCGAATTTGAAAACGCTGCCCGGCGCTTCGGGCGAACCCAAGACGATGGACTGGTGGCAAACCCAGCCGGAAGCTTGGGCCGCCTGCCGAACCAATCCGCGCGACCCGGCGGAGGTGATGCCGGAGTATGTGCGCTGGCTAAAGGCGCTGCCGGGTCGCCCGGTTTTCGTTGGCTATCCGGCCGCCTACGATTTTCTGTTCGTTTATTGGTATCTGATCCGCTTTGCCGGCGAGAGCCCGTTTTCGCATTCAGCGCTCGACATTAAGTCCTACGCAATGGCCGTACTGGGGACCGATTACCGCGATTCGGTCAAGAAGAACATGCCGCGCGACTGGTTCGACAAACTGCCGCACACGCACGTCGCGCTCGACGACGCCAAAGGCCAGGGAGCGCTCTTTTGCAACATGCTCGGCGCGCGAAAGCGAATGATGGGCGGCTGAGTGCTATAAGACACTTCATTAGAGAGTCTTCAAATACTCAATCACCGCCCGCCGTTCCGCCTCCGTGAACTCGTCGCCAAACGTATGCCCCGCGTTGCTCTGGCCCGGGCGCGTTGTGTCGTAGATGCGCCGGCGTTCAATGGCGGGCAGCTTGTTCGCAATCGACCGGTCACATTCGCTGATCTTCCAGCCGACACGCTCGGCGTCGAAATCTTCCTTCTCCGTCCCGAACGAGCGCGTGAAGATTTTGGGGCGGGCTTTGGAATTGAGCACGTGATAAATGGTCGGCACGGAGGCATTGTGGAAATACGGCGCGGTGGCCCACACGCCGTCCAGGGGCGGGGCCTGGTAGCCGCGCTGGTCCTGGTACTCGATCTGCTTTCCGTCCGGGCCTTTTTCTTGCGCCAGCCAGGTCTTCATGAAGTAGTCAAAGTTCTTCCCGGAGAAGGACGAGCCCAGGATGGGATCGGTGCCGACAGTCTTGAGCGGCACAACCTTGTTCGGATACTCGCCGTCCGGACCATAAGTGCCGTGGCAGCGGGCGCAGTTCTGGACGAAGAGTCCCTTGCCCTTGTTCGCCAACTCGTGGTCGATGGGAAACGGATACTTGGGAGTTTCCACTGTCAGGATGAAGGAATGGATGTCGGCGAAGACCGGCTCCTGCTTCTTGATGTGCGCGGCGCTGTTGAAGGGGCTGAGCAGGTTGGCCATGTCTACGCGCACGGAATTGGCATCGACGCCGCCGTTCCAGTTGCGCGTCTTCTTGCGCTTGAGGAGCCACCAGGCCGGCGGATCGCTGCATATATTCTCGAAGTAATCGAGCTTGATCGGCTTTTGCAGTTCCAGGTCAGGCGTGCGGAATTCCAAAAGGAACGCGACCGGCGTAATGGGATCGATGGTGCCGCGCACGTGGCTGCCGGTAAAGGGCAGCGTAATCGGCACGCCGACGACCTTGGGCAATTCGTCGAACAGCCCTTGCACGTCGAGCGAAGCGTTGCCCAAGCCGATGATCGTCTCGCCGGCGACGCGGCTCGCGTGGCACAGGAGGCAATCGTTGACGATGCCTTTGCCGAACAGGCCCTTTGTGTAGTGCAAGCCCATCGGCAAGCCGTTGTTTTCGTAAGGGGCTTCGTGCAGGCCGTAGCGGTCGCGGAAACGTTTGGCGAAATCGGCCGGCTTTTCCTTGACGGCCCAGCGTTTCCAAACCTCCTCGTAGCCCGATGCGGACCAAAGCGGAGGGTTCATCGCCGGCACGCCGCGGACGGCTTCTTTGCCGCGAACCGGGCTGCGCGCCTTGTCCGGTTCATCGGCCAGTGCCGCTGTTGCCGTTGCAAGCCAAACCAACCCAAGAATTGACCATGTGCGATTCATAGGACACCGTCGAGAAATGGAGCGGCCCACACTTTCTATTATCCTGTTGCGGCGCGTGTGTGCCAACAGATAACATAGGCGTACAGCAGGTTTCATCCATCCCGCCGGCCTTGCTTCCGCACGGGGAGCGTCATGCGACATTGCAGCGTACTCTTCGGTTTCTTGATCGTGGTAGTGGCGTGTCGGTCCCTCCTTGCCGGCGCGCAGCCCATTGATCCCAAGAAACTGCCGGCGTCTTTCGCCGGTGAAGTGGATTTCCAGAAAGACATCGGGCCGATTCTGGAGCGCTCGTGCGTGCCCTGTCACGGACCCAAGAAACAACACAATGGCTTGCGGCTGGACGGCGGAGAGTTTGCGCTCAAGGGCAGCAATTCCGGCAAGGTGATCGTACCCGGCCAGGCGGAAAAGAGTCGACTCCTGCACGTGGTGGCAGGCTTGGACCCCGAAGTGCGCATGCCGCCGCGCGAAAAACCGCCGCTCACTCCTTTGGAGATTTCCAAGCTGCGCAAGTGGATCGACCGAGGCGCGCCCTGGCCGAAATCCGCCACGGCAAAGACGGTCACCCAATCCCAGCACTGGTCGTTTCAACCCGTCCGGCGACCTGTGCTTCCGAAGGTGAAGAACACTGAATGGACGCGCAATCCGATTGATGCGTTCGTTCTCGCGAATCTCGAACGGGAGGGTGTGGCTCCCAGCCACCAAGCCGACAACGCCACGCTGATTCGCCGGCTCAGCTTCGATCTCTTGGGCCTGCCGCCCACGCCGGAAGAAGTCGATGCGTTTATCCAAGACAAGAGCCCCGACGCTTACGAAAAGCTCGTGGATCGGCTACTGGCCGCGCCGCACTATGGCGAGCGCTGGGGCCGGCATTGGCTGGACCTCGCGCGCTACGGCGACAGCGACGGCTACGAACAGGATCGGCCGCGGCCTTTCGCCTGGCGTTACCGGCAATGGGTCATCGAGGCGCTGAACAAGGACATGCCGTTCGATCAATTCACGATCGAGCAACTGGCGGGCGATTTGTTGCCCAACGCTACGATCGCGCAAAAGATGGCGACCGGCTTCCACCGCAACACGCTCACGAATCGCGAAGGCGGCACCGACAAGGAGCAGTTCCGCGTCGAAGCCTGTTTCGATCGAGTCAGCACGACGTCGAAAGTCTACTTGGGACTGACATTGGGCTGCGCGCAATGCCACGACCACAAGTACGATCCCTTCAGCCAGCGCGAGTTTTATGAGTTTTTTGCCTTCTTCAACAGCGATGACGAAGTGGAGTTAACCGCGCCGTTGCCAGGCGAAGAGGAGAAGTACCGCAAGGCCAAAGAAGCCTTCGACAAGAAGAAAAAAGAGCTGCAAGACGCCGTCGCAACACGCAAGAAGGAAGTAGCCGGCGAGCAGAAAAAGGACCAGAAACTGGCCGAACTCAACAAAATGCTGGCGGATCACGAGAAGAAAGCGCCAACGCTGTCCGTTGCGCCGACCTTGGCCTTAGGCAAAGAGCGCAAAACGCACGTCATGCTGCGCGGCGACTTTCTGCGCCCGGGCGTCGAAGTGAAACCGGCAACGCCCGCCGTGTTACATTCGCTCAAGGTAGTAGGCACACTCCGTGTGCCGTCCGCCGACAACGGCACACGGAGTGTGCCTGCTACATTGACGCGGCTCAATCTTGCCCAGTGGCTTATCGACGAGGCGAATCCGCTGACGGCGCGCGTGATCGCCAATTGGATATGGCATCACTACTTTGGCCGCGGCCTGGTCGCCACACTCGAAGACTTCGGCACGCAGGGCGAGCTGCCTTCGCATCCGGAGTTGCTCGACTATTTGGCGTCGGAGCTTCGCGCCCGCAAGTGGAGTCTTAAGAGCATTCACAAGTTCATCGTGACGTCGGCGACTTATCGGCAGTCGTCCAAAGCGCGGCCGGAGCTATTGACGCGTGATCCCAACAATACCTGGCTGGCACGGCAGAATCGCTTGCGGCTCGAGGCGGAGATCCTTCGCGACAACGCCTTAGCGGTCAGCGGCCTTTTGAACCGGACGATCGGCGGGCCGAGCGTCAAGCCGCCGCAGCCGGCCGGCGTCTCCGAGCTCACCTACGCCAACACCGCTAAGTGGGTGGAGAGCAAAGGCGCGGACCGCTATCGCCGCGGCATGTACACCTGGTTCCAGCGCACCAGCCCGCATCCCATGCTGACGACCTTCGACGCGCCGGACGGAGTGCTCAGTTGCGTGCGTCGCGAGAAATCCAACACGCCGCTGCAGGCGCTTACGCTTCTGAACGATGCGGTCTTCGTCGAATGCGCGCAGGCGCTCGGCAGGCGGATCATGACGGAAGCAAAGGGGACGCCGGAAGAACGCGTCGATTGGACGTTTCGGCTGTGCCTTAGCCGATCACCCAGGGACAAAGAAAAAGCCGCGCTTGTAGGCTTGTATCATGAACTGATGAAGGCAGCGAGCGCGGACACAAAAGAATCTGCCCGTTTGCTCGGCGGCGAGCCGCCCACGACAATCGGTCTTGCCGAAGCCGCAGCATGGACGGCGTTGGCGCGGACATTGCTCAATCTCGACGAGTTCATGACAAGGGAATAGAGCAAGCGAGAGCGAATAGCGAAGATCAGAGTTGAACTTGGACGAGCAATGACTAGAGAATAAGCAACACTGAGGTTGCCGGTCATGAATGAAAATGGAGAACCACTCGTGGGCCGGTTCGCCGTGAACGTGGAAGTTTCCCATTACGGCGACATGTTGCAGCATCGCGAAGGGAAGCTGCCGGCGGACAAAATACGGCGCATCGCCCTTTCGGGAATTGTTGATTCAGGCGCTGCGAAGTTGTTCTTGTCGGAGGGCGTCGCGCAGCAGCTTGGCTTTCCCGTCAAGGGCAAGATCCGGGTGAAATACGGCGACGCCCAATTCGAATTACGCGATGAAGTCGAAGGCGTCTATGTGCAATTGCAAGGCCGAGGCGACGTCTTTAGCGCTGTAGTCGAGCCGGCGCGAAGCGATGCCTTGATTGGCGCAATCGTCTTGGAAGATTTGGATTTCCTGGTGGACTGCAAAAAACAACGGCTCATTCCACGCGATCCTGAATACGTCTCTGCCGAAAACTAATTCCTCACTCTTCCAGCCGTGCCCCAATCGTCGCTAGCTCCAGCCAGCGATCCGCTGGTGTGTCCGCCGTCCACGCGATGCCGCGCAGCATCAAGATACGGAACAACGGATCGTC
>JAKEHV010000143.1 GCA_022614915.1 Gemmataceae bacterium
GCGGCTTCTTCGTTGTTAAGGTGCGTCACGGGCATTCGGCTGCGCGGGCTGTGCACGTGCGGATCGACGAGCCATTGTATGAGCCACATCCGGGCCGAAGCCTTGTCGCCCTTCTTGCGGCCGAGTTTGTCAACCACCTGGCTCAGATTCGGACCGAAGATCGCTTCGCCGGTGATTGCGGGGCCGTAATTCTTGTCGCCGGATTTGCCCTGGGCGGTTTCCGTGGCGTTGTGGCTGTGGCACGCGAGGCAGCCGCGCTCGGAAAACAGGATGCGGCCCTTCTGCGCATCGCCGGCGTATGCGGGCGAAAGGTCGACAAGTACGGGCGTCTGCCGCAGCTTGATGCGGCGCACGATCTGGTCGAATTCCTTCTTTTGCTCGTCGGTCAGCTTGGGCGAGAGTTGTAATTCATCGAAGCGCTCCTGGTCCTTTTGCCGAACGTTGGCATCGTCCTTGTGGCTGGCGGACACGTCGCGCAGGTATTTTTCGCTGGCGTCGAAAAGGTAATGAGCCGCCGCCCAGATTTCCGCCGTGGGGAACTTGCCCTGGTCGGTGCCCTTGAGCGCGGCTTCGTCGTTGTTGCTCACGCCGTAAAAATGCGGCATCTTGGTGTCCGGCCGGAAGCTGCGCGGCGAGCGCAGCCATTTCGCGGTCCATTCCCTGTTGGTCTTTTCCGCCAAACGGTAGAGACTGGGGCCGACCTTGCGCATCTTGCCGGGCGGATTGTCCGGATCGCTTTCCGCTTTCTGCCTATCGCCCGGCGTCATTTCTTCGAGCGGCGTGAATGGCTCCAAGCGGATGTCGGGGCCCACGTCGCGGCCCGATTTGCGGCCGGCGATTTCGTGGCAGCCAAAACAGCCGTTCTCCTTGATGAGGTTGTAGCCGCGCAAGAGCTTGGGCGCTTCGATGCGGTTTTCGCTGCTGACAAGATCGGTGACTTGATGGTGACACTTGAGGCACGACGATTCGATGAAGCGCATGGGCAGCATCGGGAAATCCCACATGTGCTGCGATTCCCAGCCGTGCTGGTAGATCCAGGCGTCCTTGGCGGGCGCGTCGTTGGGCGTGTGCGCGGCGAGCGTGAAGCTGGTGGCGCTGCCCTGACCCGAATGGCACGAGGTGCAGCCGAATTTCTCGGCGGGGTGCTTGCTGTTGGCGCCGACGAAGAGTTCCAGGCGCGGATGGGCGCAGTATTCGGTGATACGCGACTCGTTGAGTTGACCCGCCGGCACTTTGGACAGAACCAGTTGATTCGGCTTCGGCAGGGCGGCGCGCTCGGGCAGTCCTTTGAGCGTTTGGCGGCGGAAATACACCAGCCACTGGGCTTCCCCCAATCGGCTCTCGTAATCCGAGGCGACGCGCGTGAGCTCGCGCAGCCGCTCCTTGGTGTAGGCGGGCCGGTCGATGCCCAGATGGCACGACATGCAGCGGTCGAAGCGGGTAACGTGCTTGAAATTGTAGTCGATCGGCACGTCGTTGATCGTGAACTGGTGGATCTTGAGGGGCGGCGCGAAGCCGTCGAGCACGGGGAAATTGCGGACCCAGTCACCCAAGCCCCATTGTTTGTTGATGGCGAGCTTGACCTGCGTGTCGAATTTGTCGTTGACTTTTTTGAGGTTGGACAGCGCGTCGGTGAGCGGCTTTTCGAGTTTGTCCAGATCGCGTTGCTTCAATGTCAGCTTGGTCAGAATGTCGTCTTTCTCCGCCTGCACTGCGCTGACCTTTTGCTGCAACTCGGCGATTTCCGCCAAATAGCGCTTCGCAAGCCGTGTATTCGGGCCGTGATTGTCCACTTCGATGTTGTAAAAGCTGGTGATCGAGCTCAGATCGGCATTGACCGTGTTGTAGTACTGCTCGCTGCGCTCTTTCGTGGGCAAGAGTTCCGCAATCTTCTGTTTCAAACTCTTGATCTGGCTTTCGTTTTCCGCGCGCTGCTTCTTGGCGTCGTCGACCGCCTTCTCGGCCTTTTCAAACTCTTCTATGCCTGGGATCAGGTCCAGCGCCTGCCGCTGCGCCAGCGCCGACTCGACGTCGCGGAACAGCCGTTGCTCGGTCTTGTATTCGCGATGGTAGTCCTGCATGAACATCACCACGAGGCTTACCAGCATCGCGATGGACGACAGCGCGAACACGATATCCAGCGTGTTTTGATCGCGGCGGCGATCAGATACGGATTGGCACCGCCGCGCCGCCGCGCCGCGGTCGTGAAAGTGCCGCCGCCACTCCGCGACGCTCCCCCAAGACGGTTCAGGGCTTCACGGGCGCGATCGTTATTCGGGTTGATTTGCAAGGCGCGTTCGAGATATGCGCGCCGCTCGGCGACAGTATCCATCACCGACGCCATCCACATCAGCGCGACCTCGTTGGTCCGATCCTGCAAAAGTACCTGCTGGAGCAGACGGCGTGCAGTCAGTTTGTCACCGCGCCGTGCGGCTTCAACACCCTCTCTCAGTCTTTCCTGTGTATGCTGGTCTGCCAATGGACACCACTCCTAACGTGCGGATATGACAAAGATGAAGATCACGAGTCCCAGCACGAGCAGCACCCCCGCGATCAC
>JAKEHV010000144.1 GCA_022614915.1 Gemmataceae bacterium
CATTCCTTACGCTCCTGTCGCCGGCCGAGCTCTTCCAGATCGCACGGCTTTGCGGTCTCGAGCAAGATGTCGCATTCGAGGCCATACGGAGGGTAGCCGGCGCCCGGCCCTGGAGTCGGCGCGATATTGATGCGCATGGTTTGCGTGAGCTGCACTTTGCCGTCCACCTGCTTCCAGGGACCGAATTCCTCTTGCAGTGCGGCCTGCATGCGCAGCCGTCCGGCTTCGTGGGATCCAAATAGCTTCGCCAGCGACTGCTTGACGTGTTGGCGGACGTCTTCCTTTGGCAAGAGCGCTTCCCAGTCGGTGTCTTTTTCGGAGTAGCCCTCGAACGGATTGCCCATATTCATCTTCGTGAGCCACTGGTCGATGTAATCGCGCGCTTGCATACGAAGATAATACAAGCCTTTTCCCTTATCGGTCCGCTGGCTTGAGATGACTTGACTCTTGGGCAAGGCGGCGAACCAGCGCCGCACATCGCCTTCCTCCGCCCCCTCGGTGCTTTGCACGGGCACGAGAACCTCCATGACGACTTCCGGCGTCGTGATGCGATAGCCGCGCGAGACCACATAACTGCCCACCTCATAGTACCACTCCTTGACCCCCAAAGGCTCGATTTTGGTGGTGTCTTTCGGGTACGTCATCAATAGGGCGACGAGCGGCATGCGGCGAAAATTGGAAAGATGGCCGGGTTGCCCGTCGGGAGAGGCCTGATCGTGCCGGATGCGCATGCCTTTGGCGTCTTCGGGGCGGGCGCCGATGCGGCTAGTCATGGGTAGGGTCAAGAGGAATGCTTGATGGAAATCGCGCTCGTTCACTGCCCCTTTCTGAATCATGGGAAAGAAGCCGGTGTGCGCATCGCGCTCCTCCATCATGAAGTCGTTGGCCTGTTTGGTGAGGGCCAGCCCGGTGACGAAGCTGTACGCGAAATAACCCAGCCCGAGGAACACGCACAAGCCTAGCCCCCAGCGGGCCAGTTTCATGCCGGCGCGGGTCCCCTCCGAATTGCGAATGTGAATCTGGCCCACAAAGGATAAGAGGCCGCCCACGACCGCCAATGCCAATGCCCACGTCGGCAGAAACAGCGGCCTTCCCTGAATCAAGGCGATGAGCGTGGCCAGCGTCAGTATCCCCGCGAAGACCGAGCCCAGAATGAAGCCGCCCACGGCGGCGCCGGAAAGCGGACGATACTCGGCCGCGGCGGGAACAGAAGAAAGTTCAGCCATGGAGTGTAACCCGAGGAAGAAGTCAGCGCGCACCCGTTAATGGGAGGGCTAGACTGTATTGGCTACGAATAAAATAGCGGATAAGTTCGCGAGAGGAAACGGGGAAAAGAATTGACCGTTGGCGTGCAATCAACGGACAAAGATTAGGATTAAGATTACGATTAGGAAGAGAATTAAGCCTAAGATCAAGATTAGGATTCGAACCGAGTCAGGCACTCTTTAATCCTAATCCTAATCTGGCTCTTAATCCAATTCCTAATCGTAATCTTACTCTTAATCTTTGTCTTTTCTTGGTCGCCTTGTCCTTCGACGAATCCAAATTAGTCGTCGCCGCCGCCGACGTCGGATATGTCCGTCAACATGGCGCGGCGGGCGGCATCGCTGGGACCTGCGCCGCGGGCGCGGACCTCGCCCGAATTGTCGAGGTAGATCTTGTCCTGCAGAATCTCCTCGAGGACGATGGCCATCTTGTCGGTGGTGCGCATATCGACCAAGGGCCGGGCCCCCGTGTTGAGCGCGACCATGCGTTTCTGGATCAAGGTCGACAGCTTAAAGCGCCCGCCGACTTTGTTGACAATGCCCTCTTCCTTCAGTTCATCCAGCATGAGTTTACCTTTCGAACAAGGGAATCACAATCGCGCGCATTTGTTCCAGCGCCTGGTCCAAATCGTCGTTGATCACCTGAAAGTCATATTCCGCCGCCCGCGCCAGCTCGCGCTTGGCGCCCGCCAAGCGCCGCTGCAGCGAATCCTGTGTCTCCGTGCCCCGATCGCGCAGGCGCTTTTCATACGCTTCGATCGATGAGGCCCGCACGAAGATCGACACGAGATCCGGGCACTCTTGCCGCACCTGGGCCCAGCCCTGGACATCGATTTCCAGCACCACGCCGGTGCCGCGCTCACGATGCGGCGTCACCTCGCGCCGCAAGGTGCCGTAGTAGTTGCCGAAGACGTCGGCCCATTCCAAAAAGCCGCCCGCCTGCACTTCTTTTTCGAATGCCTCCTTCGTCCAAAAGTGATAGTGTTTGCCGTCTTGTTCGCCGGGGCGAATGGGCCTGGTCGTCGCCGACACGGCCAAATGCACGGGCCGCCGTATCCCGGCCAGCAAGCGGTCGATGAGCGTCGACTTGCCGCTGCCGCTCGGACCCGAAACCACAATCAATGGTCCCATGACTACTCGACGTTTTGCACCAGCTCGCGAATCTTTTCGAGCGCGCCCTTTATTTCCACTACTTGTTTCGAGATTTCCACGTCGCCAGCCTTGGAGCCGATCGTGTTGGCTTCACGAAACATCTCTTGCGTCAGGAAGTCCAGCTTGCGGCCGGGGCTTTCCGGTTCCTTCATGATCTCCGTGAAGTGATCCAAGTGCGTGTCCAAGCGGACCACTTCCTCGGCAATGTCGCTGCGCTCGGCGAAGATGGACACTTCGCGGATCAAATCGTCCCTGTCGATTTTCACGTCGAGATCCTGCAACAGGGACTGGACGCGCTCGAGAAGCCGGTCGCGAAACGACGCCGCCACGCCGCCGACGCGCTGCCTGATCGCGTCCAAGTGCCGGCCAATCAGGTTGCGCAAGGTGAGCAGTTCCTGGGCCATGGCCTTGCCTTCCTCTTGGCGCATGCCGTGCAATTGCGCGAGGGCGTCGAGCAGGACTTTTTCCAGGATCGGCCAGTCGTCGTGCAAGACGCCCGTCATGCTGCCGGGCTCGGGAACGACGCCGGGCAGCTCCAAGGCGTGGCTGAGGAGCGCATCGCCGCGCGGTCCCAAGCCGAGGTCTTGAATGAGGGTTTGCAACTGGCGCACGTAACTTTCCAGGGCGACGCCGTTGATGCGGAAGTCCTGCGGAGCGGCCTGACGCTCGCAGCGCAACTGCACCTGCAGGGTGCCGCGCTTCACCTGGCGGCGAATCACTTTCTCGAATTCGGCTTCGAGCAGATGGTAAGGGTCGGGCGCGCGCAGCGAGACTTTGAGGTAGCGATTGTTGAGTGCGCGCAACTCGATGGACAGGGAAAGCCGCTCGTTTTCAAAGCGCGCCTCGCCGTAGCCGGTCATACTTAAGAGCACGCCAACCTCGTTCGTCAGGAATCAGTCAGGAGTGAGGGGTAGGAATCAGGCCCAAGCCCCTGACGCCTGTTTCCTGACTCCTGACGTCTGGCTATTGGCCGTAAAAAGTGCTTTGCAGCGCTTGCCTGGCGCTGCTGTGGATGGCGCGCACCTGGAGCATGGTTAAGAACAGCCAAATACAGGCGACATAAATGGTCAGGCGCGTAAACTGGTCGCCGACGCGCGAACCAAACGGGCTGGAGCCGCCCGCGCCGCCCAAAGCGCCGATCAAGCCGCCGCCTTTGCCGCGCTGAATGAGCACGAGCAGAATCATGAACAAGCTGAGCAATATCAGAATCAGATTCAACGGACCGGCGAGCCAGGACAGCATGTCGATACCCCTTCCACGCCGCGACTGCAGCCGAAAGGCCCTGGCTACAGAAAAGCACGTAGCCTGAGGCTTTCGCCTGTGATCGCAGCAGCCGCGCAACCCAAAAGCACATTATAAGAAACGTCGTTTTTAATGGAAAGGCGAGTCGGCAAATCTCGCTTGTGCATAGAGAGCGTTGGCGCTGCTATCCTTCCGCGTTGATTAGATCGACCAGCATGCGCAGCCGGCCCAGTTTGTGCCGGTCAAACTTGAACTTGAGCCGGGGCAGGTCCGCCAGATGATGGTCGCCGGTCTCGGCAGCCAGAGCGCCTGTTTGCTCAAACGTGCCGGCTTTGGTGATATCCTTGAATTCGTCGCGGATTCTATGAAGGAGGGCCTCGCTCAAGCGCTTGTGCAGCCGCAATACCAGGTCGCCGCGGACATAGCGCATGCTGTGAAAAACGCTATAGAAACGCCGAATTTCCTCGACGGCTTCGTCGACCGACGCGGTCAGCTTGAAGGTGGCGAGGTCGTAGGTCGAAATCAAGCCTCGAGCCAGAAGCACGTCGCGGATGAAACCGAGCCAGCGCTGCCAGTAATCGTCGCCGGGCGCTTCGACGAGCACGATCGGAAAAAGATGGCTCTTGCCGGTTTGCACGAGGGTGAGCACTTCGAAGCCTTCGTCCATGGTGCCAAAGCCGCCGGGAAAGAGCGCGACAGCATCAGACTCTTTCACGAACAACAGCTTGCGCGTGAAGAAGTACTTCAGGTGCATTAGCTTCGAATCGCCGTGAATCGTTGGGTTGGCTTGTTGCTCGAACGGAAGCAGGATGTTGACGCCGATGCTGTTGGCCCGGCCGGCGCCGATATGGCCGGCTTCCATGATGCCTTGGGCCGCGCCGGTGATGACCAGGAAACCCAGAGCCGCCATCTGCCGGCCGAACTCTTCGGCTTGCCGGCACGAAGGATGGTCCAACGGAAGGCGCGCGGAGCCGAACACGGTGACTTTGCGCTGGCCGCGATAGGCGGCAAAGACCTTGAAGCAATAGCGCAGCTCGCGCAGAGCGGTGGCCAACAACTTAACGTCGCCTCGGTTGGCCTGATCGCGCAGCAGCTTGTCCGCGGTTTCCTTGATGAGTTGGATATAGTGCTCGGTGCCCTGTACCTTTGGCTCTTCATCGACCTGAGGATCGAGATCGTGGATGTCTTGAAAAGGGCCGTTTTCACCGTTTTGGGAATGCATAATCTGGTCCGGACAGGAACATTACCGTTTCTTAACCACGGATGACACGGATAGCACGGATATGAAAGTGCTTGGACAGTTTTTTTCTCATCCGTGCTGTTCCGTGCGATCCGTGGTCAAGATTCTCCGATCAGCGCTTGGATCGCCGCACTCCAAAGGGCGTGCAGCTGCAACTTATCGAGAACGGATGCCGCACGCAAGTGCGGCCTTTTGCAGCCTATTAGAGCTTCTTCAAAAGACCCCGGAAGCGCTCCCATGCGTCCGTGCGCGCCTTGCGGTTGTCGGCGGAACCGGCGGGATCTTCGCCCGCGCGCATGAAACCGTGCCCGGCGCCCGAGTAAGTGATCGGTTCGTAGGTCTTGCCGAGCGCCTTCATGAGCTCCACAGTTTTGGGAATCGTATCGTTAATGCGGGCGTCGTTCTCGGCGTAAAACCCGTAGACGGGGCAGTTGACCTTGCTCAAGTTTTCGCGGCTCATGTCAAACATGCCGTAAAAGACAAACGCTCCTTTGAGGTCGCTGCGGTTGGTGGCAAAGCGAAACGTCTGCCCGCCGCCCCAGCAGAATCCACAGACTGCCAGCTTGCCGTTGCTCCCGGGCACTTTGACGATGTAATCGGCGGCAGCGTTGAGATCGCCGGTCACTTGCTCGGGTTTCTTGCTAAGACCGCCAAGCGCCGTCCGGGCCGCGTCCTCGCTTGGGAAATCGCTGGTCTTGCCTCCCTTGGGGCCCATGCCGGACAACATGTCCGGTGCGATGGCGATGTAGCCTGCCTCGGCCAATTGATCCGCCACGCCGCGCACCCAATCGGTCAGGCCCTTGTTTTCATGAATAACGATAACGCACGTCGATTTGGTCTTCACTTCAGGAAAAACCACGAAGCAGTGCACCTCGCGCTGACCGTTTTTCACGACGACCCATTCGTGATGCCGCGGTGATTTTTCGAGCCGCTGTTTGACGAAATCCTGGGCCCCCAGGGGCGCCGCCGCCAGAAATGCCAATCCCACTGCAAGAAGATTCCTCATGGCAACCTCCAGAAAGTGACAACACTAGCCCGACGCGCCAGCGAGGGGAACAGTGCTGTTGTTGCTTGCAGACGTATTATTTCCCGTTGGGCTTCAAACAAAAAGAAAATTCACAACGAGTGTGCCACTGCTTGCCGGCAAACCGGCGAAACCTTGTTGCAATTGCACCGGCGTTGCCATTAGAGTGGAAAAGACCCCTTCTTATCGGAGTGTTGGTCTATGCGCACTTTTTTCGCGGCCGGCAGCCTGTTTCTATTCCTTTTATTCTCATCCTTTGGCCAAAGCGCGAAGGCCCAGGACGCGGACTTGCAGAAGAGGATCAAAGAAGCCGTCGACAATGGCGTCGCCTATTTGAAACAGTTCAAGGTTCAGGACCAAGTCTATCGCATGGGCGCCATCTCCCTTATCGGTTGGACGCTGCTCGAGTCCGGCTGCACCGCCAAGGATCCCAGCGTCCAAAGCATCGCCGACGAAGTCCGGCGCATGGCCATCGACAACGGCGAAACCTATAGCTTGTCCCTGGCCGTCATCTTTCTCGACAAGCTCGGCGACGGCGGCGACGTGCCCTTGATCGATTCCATGACGTTGCGCCTGTTGGTCGCCGAGTCGAAGACCGGCGGCTGGACGTACAACACGCCCGTCCCGAGCGCCAAAGATCAAGAAAGTCTGCGGCAAAGCGTGGTCGCGGCGAAAGCCAAGCGTGACAACGGCGCGGCGCTGCCGGTCGTCGCACGCGATCCCAAGGAAATGACCAAGGAATGGGAGCGCCAATGGAAGGACATGCAAATCGGACCGCTCGGCCTGGGCTTTTACGACGGCGATAACTCCAACACGCAGTTTGCCATGATGGCGCTATGGGTGGCGCGGCGGCACGGCTTGCCCGTGCACAAAGGCCTGGCCTCCGTCGAACAGCGTTTTCGCAAAGCGCAGCACGAGCAAGGCGCGTGGGGCTACACCAACTTCCTGGCCAAGGCGCCGGCCGGCGTCGCATTGCCCCCGCAAGAACAGGACAGTTATCCGCCCATGACCTGCGCGGGCCTGCTCGGCATCGCGCTGGGCGCCGGGCTCAAAGATCAGGCCAAAGACCTCGCGAAGGACCCGCAAGCCAAGAAGGGCCTGCAATTCTTGGAAAAGTACATCACCGGCCTCGAAAAGGGACTGCAAGGCGGCAAGAGCAACTACTTCCTTTTCAGCCTGGAACGCATGGCCATCGTCTATGACCTCAAGAAAATCGGCGACGTCGACTGGTACACCTGGGGCGCCAAGCACTTGCTTGAGAAACAAAACCAGGACGGCGCCTGGCCCGGTTCCTACACCGGCTACGGCAGCGACACGTGCTTCGCTCTGCTTTTTCTCAAACGCGCCAACGTTGCCGAGGACCTGACCAATATCCTCCAAGGAATCATCCGCAAAACGGCGGACGAGCCGCCGCGGAAGAAAGGCGGATAGAGGTGATGTCTCAACGCCAAGCTCTGGAAGTCCTGGCGCGCCACCGCGGCGACCGTATCGTCGTCACCACGATGAGCAGCATCGGCATATGGCCGGAGTTTTCCAATTCACCTTTGGACTTCGCCTATATTCCCTCCGCGATGGGGCACGCGCCCAGTTTGGGCCTGGGATTGGCGCTTGCTCATCCCAAGCGCGGTGTGCTCGTCATTAACGGCGACGGCTGTATGCTCATGAATCTGGGCGTGCTCGTCACACTGGCCAATCATCCTGCCAACGTTTACCTCATCGTTTTGGACAACGGCATTTACGAAGTGACCGGCGGACAGGCGCATGCCGGGGCGAAGCACGCCGACTTTGCCCAGCTGGCGCGCGGCGCCGGCATCCGGCGCGTGTACAGCTTTTCGACATTGGAAGAGTGGCAATCGGGCGTAGGGGAGGCACTCTCTGGTCCGGGACCGGTCGTGGTTTGGCTCAAAGTTGAAGCCCGAATGGGCCAAAAAACCCCGAAAGCGCCGTGGCCCATGGCGGAGCAGGTCAGCCGGCTGCAAAAGGCGTTGGGCGCGGCATAACCGCCCTCTCTACCCCTACGGTTTGCCCGTTTCCCGCAACCTGCCATAGCGGCTCACACACTTCTTTATTAACATAAACCGTGGTGATTCGTCTTTATTGTGGGTTTTGTGATTCGATTCTGACGGGAGACGGAGCAATGCGTGGAACAAGCTACCCAGCACGAAGGCTTTTTGCTTGGACACTGTGCGGCTTTCTACTCTGCGCCGCCGGCGCTAAGGCGGGCTCCGACGAGGGCGCCCTCAAAAAGAAAATCCAAGAACTCAATCGCCTCACGGGCGGCGATCCCATGCAGGGCATGCTTCGCACCTTGATGGAAGACAAGGAAGGAACCAAAAAGCTGGTGGCGGCCGCCTTGCCGCTGGCCAAGGAAAAAAAGGATATTTCGTACAATGCGTCCCTCGTGCTCGCCCTGGCCTCCGCCGACCTCAAAGACCTCGGCGCCAGCGAAACCTTTTTTCGCGTCTGCATGGACCAGGCCGCGAAAATGCAAAGTGCGCAAAAGTTGCTCCAATCTTACGGCGGCTTGATCGACATCCTGTACAACAACAAAAAATTCGACGAGAGCGAGCGCATCTGCCGCGAATTGCTCGAACTGAAGACCGACGACGGCAAACCGCGCATCGTCCTGCACGCGATCAAGACCAACACCGGCGAAATCGACTTCATCCCCGACGACGAATTTGACACGGCCCGCCGCTTGCGCCCCGGCGTCCATCGCTTGCTCATCCAAGCGATCACCAAACAGGGCAAGTACGAGCAAGCGGTCAAACTGATCGACAACCTCATCAAGGCGCAAGACCATTGGCTGGAGCGGCAGCTCAAAGGCTGGGTGCTGCGTGAGGCGGGCAAGCTCGAGGAAGCCGCCAAGACGTATGAAGACGTGCTCGTGCGCGTGGGCAAGGACAAGGACCTCGACGACGAGGACCGTGAGTATTACACCGAGCGCAACCGCTATCTATTAAGCAACATCTACTTGGAAGCCAACAAGGTGGATAAGGCCGTCGAGCAGCTCCGCGAGCTGTTGGCCAAAAAGCCCGACGATCCCGGCTACAACAACGACTTGGGCTACATCATGGCCGACCACGACATGAACCTGGACGAGTCGGAAAAGTTGGTCCGCAAGGCGCTCGACTTGGATCGCAAACGCCGCAAGGCCAACCCGGATCTCAAGCCCGAAGACGACCACGACAACGGCGCCTATCTCGATAGCCTGGCGTGGGTCTTCTACAAACAGAAGCGATATAAGGAAGCCAAGGAGGTATTGCTCGATGCCGTCAAGGACAAGAGCAGCCAGCACCTCGAAATCTACGATCACTTGGGCGACGTGCACATGGCGCTGGGCGAGCGCGAGTTGGCCCTCCAAGCCTGGCAAAAGGGCTTGGAAGTGGTCGGTGAAAGCCGGCGCGACCAGGAGCGCCGCGTGATCGTGGAAAAGAAAATCGCCAAAGTCAAAGAGTAGATTCCAACCTGTCCTCCGCAACGTAGGATAGGATTCCGTTCCTGTCCGTCCTGACAACCGGGCGGACAGGAACGGAATCCTATCCTACAGAGAGATGCACCGTGCAGAAGAAGGGCAAAGAGCGCAAACCGCTGCTCACCAGCACTCCGTTGCTGCTTGTGTGTTTGGCGGCCATTTCTTTCCTGTTCTGGTTTTTCAGCCGCGACAGCCAGGTCAAAACAATCACCTACGGCGAGCTGATGCAAATGCTCGCCGCCAACGATCCGGGGGTGCGCTTTCAAAACGTCAGCGTGCGCCGCAATAACGAGCTGCGCGGTGAAATGGTCATCACCGATGCCGTTTCCGACGGCAAGACCACGGCCGGCGCCCTCGTCGAAACGCGGCAATTCCGCACGCGCATCGGCCTGGGCGGCGACGAGGAGTTGGTCAAACGCCTCGACGCCCGCGTCAAGGATTACCAAATCGAAGAAGACGACTCGCCGTTGCGCGGCGTCTATTCGCTGCTGTTGTCCTTCATCATGATCATGGCCGTCGTCGTCGCCGGCTTTTTCCTGTTTCGCTGGCTGGCGGGGGGCAGCGGGCCGTTCAGCTTCGGACGCAGCCGGCACAAGCTTTATGCCCAGAAGGACATGAAGATCACATTCCAGGACGTGGCCGGCATTGACGAAGCGGTCGAAGAGCTGCGCGAGATCGTCGATTTCCTCAAGAACCCGGAAAAATACCAAGCGCTGGGCGGCCGCATACCCAAGGGCGTGTTGCTCGTGGGCCCACCCGGCACCGGCAAGACCCTGCTCGCCAAAGCCGTGGCGGGCGAAGCGGACGTGCCCTTCTTCAGCCTGTCCGGCTCAGATTTCGTGGAAATGTTCGTCGGCGTGGGGGCCAGCCGGGTGCGCGACCTGTTCGACACCGCCGAAAATCGCGCTCCGTGCATCATCTTCATCGACGAATTGGATGCCTTGGGTAAAACGCGCGGCGTCAGCGCCATCGGCGGCCACGACGAACGCGAGCAGACGCTCAACGCGCTTTTGGTCGAGATGGACGGCTTCGACTCCAACCGCGGCGTCATCATCATGTCCGCCACCAACCGGCCGGAGACGCTGGACCCGGCCTTGCTGCGTCCGGGCCGCTTTGACCGCACCGTGGTCGTGGATCGGCCGGACATTCAAGGCCGCGAGGCGATCCTGAAGGTGCATGTGCGCAACGTAAAGCTGTCGGAAAACGTCGATTTAAGGCATGTGGCGGGGCTAACGCCGGGCACTGTGGGCGCGGACCTGGCCAATCTGGTCAACGAGGCCGCACTCCTGGCGGCGCGCAACAGCAAGACGTCCGTCACCATGGCGGAGTTCAACGAAGCCGTCGAGCGCGGCGCTATGGGCCTCGAGCGCAAAAGCCGCATCATTCGACCTGAGGAGAAACTGCGAATCGCCTATCACGAGGCCGGTCACGCGCTCGTGGCCTGCTCGTTGCCCAACACCGATCCTGTTCACAAAGTGACGATCATCCCGCGCGGTCCCGGCTACCTCGGCTACGTTTGGCAACGGCCGGAAGACGACCGCTTCATGCAAACCAAAGGCGAACTGGAAAGCATCATCAAGATTTGCATGGGCGGGACACTGGCGGAAGAGGCGGTGTACGGCGAGATTGCCAACGGCGCGACCAGCGACCTCAATCACGCCAATCACATCGCCCGGCGGATGGTCAAAGAGTTCGGCATGAGCCGGATGGGCCGCATTTTCTATCGGGAGCAGTCGGAGAACCCGTTTTTGCCGGGCGGCTTTGTGGAGCCGGACCGCAACTACAGCGAGCAAACCGCGCGCGAAATCGACCTGGAAGTGCACAAGATCATCGACGACGCCGCCGAAGAAGTGCGCGGCATTATCCAAGCGCGCCGCGACGCGCTCGATGCCTTGGCGAAACGGCTTGTGGAAAAGGAAGTGATCGACGGCGGCGAAGTGCGCACGATTCTGGAGAGCCATTATCCCGGCCCGCAGCTGGTGCCCGGCTCGCGCGCGATCTTTGTGGAAAAGGACGTGGAAAAACCCGAAGAGAAGAAGCGGGAAGGCGCCGTCTGACGTTTACGTTTCGCGCTCGCACCATCCCAAGCTGGAGCAAGATTGCAGCGAGCGCGAAACGTAAACTCACTGCAAATCGATGTCGATCTTATGTTCGGGTCCCTTGGGACCACCCACGTCATATTGCAGTCTATTATCAGGATTCAAGCTCTTATACTTCTCGTCAATGAAAACCGGTATCGGCGGCGCCGCCGCGCCCGCCACGGGGTTTACACCCGCCGGAGGGATCGCGCCCTCGGTTCCCGGCGCCTCCAAGTTTCTCACTTCGATGGTCACTTTGGCCGGCCCAGAGGGAACGCCTAGGAGTTTATAGGAGCCGTCCCAACTTATGCCGCTGCCATAGGGTTTGCCGTCCGCAGCGTGAAAGGTGATCACGCCCGTCGTGAGCGTCTTGCCCAGGTACGTGACTTTGCCGAACACGGTATTGCCCGTGCCGCCGCTGCAGCCGACTAGAATCACGCACACCAAAATGCCAAGGCCAGGCATCGGTCCGCATCGACGCATCGCTTTTACACTCCAAATCGCCTACCGCTGCGCTCCACTCTCCGCGCTCCCCACTCCGCTACCAATCTCCCGGCAGCGTCTCGCCGCCTTCGGGGGTCACCGCCCACCACCACGTCGTCGGGTTGATGGCCGGGGCCACGATACGGCCGCTGCCATCGCCCAGTCCGACGACGCAGCCGGAGGAGGAAAAGCTATGAGCCCTGGTCGGATCGCAATTCTGCACCGTGGGCTCGATCTGCGGCGGGGCCACGTTGTTGTAGGCGAACATGGGCATGAACGCCCAATTCCAGTTGCCGTGCGCCCACAAACTGCCGCCGTAACCGCATTGGCCCATGCGCGTGCCGAAGAAAATCGTGTTCGACGTGCCGTCCTGGATACGTGCAACAGAGCGTCCGCCGTCCCAAGCGCCGGGCGCCGCCGCGGTGCCGGCCTTGCCGAATACCTGAAAATTCGCCGCGATATTGCCGACGCCCCAGGGATTGCTCGGCATCAAGACGCCGTCGTTCGTCGAGTAGTCTTGTGGCGACTGGTAAGGTACGACTGGTTTCAAATGAGAATTGTTGTTGTAGACGTTGCCGTTGGCCGCCTTGAACAGGTTGTCTTGTTCAACAAAGGGCAAGAGGAAGAAGTGGGCGGTGCCCGTATATGTCGCCCAGGGGCCGAAGGCGACGACGCCCGCCACGGGTTGGTTGTACATGGGCGGCAAGCGCTTATAGATGTCGTTGCAATTATGGCACGCCAGCGACACTTGCTTGACGTTGTTGAGCGTCTGGGTTCGCGCGGCGGCCTCGCGCACCTTCTGCACCGCCGGCAGCAACAAGCCAATGAGAATCGCGATGATGGCAATGACGACGAGCAACTCGATCAACGTGAAGCCCAACCGAGGAAAACGACGGTCTGGATTACGCGACACGAAACACCTCCTCAGTGCACGGATGAACCCATATAAGGCCAAACGAATCTTCATTCTATCCTATTACACACTCTACTTCACCATCTTGGCAACGAAAAACCGGCTCGTATCAATCCTGTATGCTGCATTTTGAAGGCGAGCGTGACTTTTCCCTGGTTCCGGCCGATTTGTGGCCCAAGCTGCGCGACGCGGCGTTCCTCGTCACTTGCATTCCCGATGCGACCATCAAAGGGCAGCCGACGCGCGACGAGGCCCAGTGCACAGTGCGGCCCGGTTTCGCCTTCGTTCGCGGCACATTGGAAGTGACTATCCGAATTGTTGACGGTGTCCAGCCGACCTCGCTAAAGTTCATGCTCTTAAGCAAAGGCATCGGCTCGAGTAGTGATGTGGAGACCAATCTGACCGTCGAAAAAACCGACGCCGGCTCGCGCGTCCGCTGGTCGGCCGACGTCCAGCTTGGCGGCCTGCTCAAGGCGATTCCGTCCGGACTGATCCGAGGGGCCGCGCAAAAGACGATTGAAGACGTGTGGGCCGGTATCGGGCAGAAGTTGCAAAGTTCAGCGTGAAGTCGCCAAACCACTTCCAATACCGGCTTCAATAATTGCGACGGCGGCCGCCAGGCCGTCGCGCTGCCGCAGTTTTTGGCCCAGAGAAGTCGCGCGAGCCTGAATGCGCGGGTCGGAAACCGCGATGTCTAGCGCGGCGGCCAATCCATTCACATTCAGTCCGCCGCGCCGCAGAGGCGCGGGACCAAGTCCACACACTTGGACGCGATGGCCCCAGTAGAACTGATCGCCGAAGTGCGGCACGATGATTTGCGGTACACCGGCGCGGGCTGCCGCTGCCGTGGTGCCCGCGCCGCCATGGTGCACGACCGCCGCCATCCGCGGAAACAGTAGATCGTGCGGCGTTGGACCAAGGACGCGAATTTCGGGCGGCAATCGTTTTCCCCGAAGCCCAGCCCAGCCGGCGCTAATGAGCGCGCGCCGGCCCGCCTTTTGCGCCGCGCGCACCAGCAAGTCTGTCAAGCGCCGCGGATCGAGCGCCGGCATGCTGCCAAAACCCAAATAGACTGGCGCCGCTCCGGCGGCAAGAAAGTCCTCAAGCTCGGGCGCCAGCGCCGACTGCTCCTCCAGACGCCACGAACCAGTAACAGTGTGCGGACTATCCAGTGCCGGCGGCGGTCCTAGTTCGGCGTCCCAGGCCAAGAAAGCGTAACCTGAAAAGGTCAAATAACGATGCACATTTCGAATCGGCGTCAGGCCACGCGCATGCCGTTCACGGTTAAGAGATTTCTTGAAGTAAAGATTCCACACCATTGGCCACAGCTTGTACATGAAGCGATTGAGCCAGCCCGGCAGCGTTTGCCAGGGCACGCCGAGCATTGCGTGGATGGAACTTGGAATGAGTTGCGGCCAATAGATGGCGTAATAATACGGGATGCCCAGCTGTTCCGCGATCGACGGGCCGGCGAACTGAAAGCCCGCGCCGATCAATGCATTGGCGCCCTCGCAAGCGCGCTCCAATTCGGCGAACTGCTGCGGCAGTTGCCGCGCCACGGCCAGTATCGCCGCGGTGCCGCCGTCGCGATAATCCTTGAGGTTGGCCTGGAAATCCTCGCCAATGGCGACGAAGCGCAGCCCAAAACTCTGCACCCAGCCGGCGAAATTCGCGGGAGCGCACAGCGTCACATCGTGGCCGCGCCCGGCCAAGCGGACGCCCAACCCCAAAAGCGGCTGCACGTCGCCGCGCGTGCCAACAGGGGCCAGAACAATCTTCGTCCCCGCCATTGCTGGTGCCTCGGCGGCTAGTATCCGCTCAGTGCACAACGAGGTCAGGCGTCAAATTCCAGCGGATAAGACTTATACCTTTCATGGTTTGTTGGGACGATTAACGCGGATGCACCAGCGCCCCGGCGTCCGTCCCGCCAGGGCCGCGTCGATGCGAGCAGCTAGAGCCACGAAATCATCGTCTTTCGTGGCCGACACAATACCACTGTGATCGCTGCCGGCGCGGTGCAAACGTTCGAAATGGCGGCGATTGTAAGTGACGACCGCGCGCCCAAGGGTATGGGAACGCGCGAGAATGTCTGAGTCGAGCGCTTGACGCCGACCATCGTCTTGCGCAGTAAGAACGTCGTGCCCTGAGCGGCGCAATTCCTCGACGGCCGGATGAGGAAAGTCTTCGTCGGCATAGAGCAGCATCCGGCGTCACTCCACTTCGCCTTCTTCACCTGCTTCGTTTTCGGCAATGGCTTGGCTTATTTCATCGACATGAGCGGCCGCGTACTCCCACGCGGCGGCCAAGTCGGCTTCGGTCAACTGCGGATAATAGCTCAGGATGTCGGCGTCGGACTTGCCCATGCGCTGGTAGCCGGCGAGGACCCAAACCGGAATACGATGGCCTTCAATGCGCGCATCGCCGCCACAAACGCCCGGTGTTTTGGTAATGCGGCTCGTCGTGGCGCCAGCCATGGTCGAAGCTCCCAAACTCGTTATTCCAGCTGTACTATGGCGCGACATGGAATTGCTGTCAAGGCGCGTCGAAGAGTGCCGCTGTTTCAGTCCGCGCGTTCGAGACTATATCACATCCCACGGTTTCCGCGCCTGCCGCCCGAGCAGGCGCGCGGCTTCTAGATCGCCCACAATCTGCTCCTTGGCCGCATCCCAGCGCAGCTTGCGTCCCGTGCGGTAGGCGATGTTGCCCAGGTGTGCGACCAGCGTGGAGCGGTGGCCGATCTCGACGTCCGCGACGGGTGTTTGCCGCGAGCGCACGCAGTCGATGAAATTGCGGACGTGTAAATCGGTGGTGTCCTGGGCAACCTGATCGCGCCGTTTCATGCGCGGCCGCGGCACGCCCGGTTCCAATTCGGGATAGATTTCGAAGCCGATGCGGTCTGAGAAAAGCGTGCCGTTCGTGCCGTAGAATGCTTCGCCGTGCGGCCTGTCGTCGTCGCCGCGCGCCCGGTAGTAACGCCGGCCGGCTGTGCGCCCGCCGACGCCGTGTCCGTTCAGCCGGCACGACTCATAGCTCAGCACAAAGCCCGGATACTCATACGTGACCTGCATCACGTCCGGCGTGTCCGTGCCATCGTTGGAAGCGTAACGGCTGCCGCACGCGCTTACCGTGACCGGAGTGTCGACGCCCATTACTTGATGCACCGAGTCGAAGCGGTGCGTGCCCCAGTCGGTGATGAAGCCGCCGGCGTAGTCCCAGAACCAACGAAACGTGCCCAGAAAGCGGCCGCGGTTGAACGGCGTCCGCGGCGCCGGCCCGAGGTAGAAGTCCCAATCGAGGCCCTCGGGAGGGTCGGTGTTCGCCATCTTGCCGATGCCGGCGGGAAAGGTGTTCGTGTAGTTCCAGACGCGAACGAAGTGGACGCGGCCCAGCTCACGGCTCTGGACGATGCGCTCGGCCTCGCGGTAGTGCGGCGCCGAGCGGTGCTGCGTGCCGGTCTGCACGATGCGTTTGTTGCGCCGGGCCGCGTCGATCATGGCCCGGCCTTCGCGGATGTTGTGCGCCAGCGGTTTCTCGACGTACACGTCTTTGCCTGCGCGGCAAGCAAGCACGGTCGGGATAGCATGCCAATGGTCCGGCGTGGCGACGAGGACGGCATCCACGTCCTTGCGGTCGAGCACACGGCGAAAATCGCGATATATCTGGCAGCCGTCGCCCGCCCAATCGCGGGCCCGGCCGGCGTTGCGTTCGTAGACATCGCAGACTGCGACGAACGCGACGTCGGGCACTTGCCGCATGAGTCGGGCCACGGCCATGCCGCGGCCGCCGCAGCCGATGAGGGCCACGTTGACGCG
>JAKEHV010000021.1 GCA_022614915.1 Gemmataceae bacterium
ATGTTGCCGCGCGGCAAGCACTCGATCGCCTACCGCATGCGCGCCGAGATACCGGGCAATTACAGCGCCCTGCCGACGCGGGCCTACGCGATGTACGCACCGGAATTGAAGGGGAACTCGGACGAAATACGGCTGGTGATTCAGGATTAACGGCGAGCCGAGAGCGTCAGCGACCGGAGGAAACGCGCTTAAGATAGCCGGCCAGGTCTACAGACCACCGTCGTCCCTCCATCACGGCTTGGCGCGTCCAGCTGATCAACACGCGCCGCGTGCCGCCCACGAGGTCCGCGGCCTGGTCGAGCCGTGAGAAGTCCTCGGGCGACGGTGCTGTGGTGAGCTTGACCTCGATGACTTCGCGCTCGCCGTTGCCTTCCAAGATCAAATCCGCCTCCCAACCGTCGTGGGAACGAAAGAAAGAAGCTTGGAGTTCGTCTCCTTGCGCGCGACGAACCGCCAGAATCTGTTCGATTACATGGCCCTCCCAACTGGCGCCGATCCAAGATTGAGCGAATAAATCCGTTTTTTCCGTCACACCGAGCAGGGCGTGCAGCAAACCGCTGTCGCGCCAGTATACCTTGGGTGCTTTGACCAGCCGCTTGCGCAGATTGGCGGCGAAAGGGCTTAAGCGCCGGATGAGAAAGGCGCCCTCCAAATAGTCCAGGTAGGATTGCACCGTGTGGAACGACAGGCCAAGGCTTTGGCCTAGTTGCGAAGCGTTGAGGATGGCGCCTTGATTCGCCGCGAGCATGTGAAAAAGCCGCGTGGTCAGGCCGGGTTTCGCGGGCAATCCCCAAGCGGGCAAGTCGCGCTGCGCCAGGATTTGCAGATAGTTGATTTGCCAATGCGGGAACGCTCGTTTGCGCAGGACGCCGCCATCGGGATAGCCGCCCATGCGCCAGAGCTGCTCCGCTTTCCCAAGAGGCAATTCTCGCAGGTGAAACGGCGCCAACTCCACGAGCGCCAAGCGGCCCGCAAGCGATTGACTGACCTCGCGCATCAAGGGCGGCGCGATCGATCCCAAGAGCAAGAAGCGGCCGTTTTGCCGGCGGCGGCCGTCGATGGCGCCGCGCAGGCGCGGGAAGATCTCCGGCCAGACCTGTGCTTCGTCCAATATGGCCAACTGATTCCGCTCTACCAAGCTGGGCCAGGCCAAATCCAAGCGCAAACGATCGGCCGGCTGCTCCAAATCGAAATACAGTTTCGACAACGTGCGCGCCAGCGTGGTTTTGCCGCTTTGGCGCGGTCCGACCAAAGCGACCGCGGGATACTCAAGCAGGCGTTGGCGCAGCAACTTGACAATCTGACGGTGTCGTGGCATGCTTGAAATTTAGAAATCAATTTCTAAATTTCAAGCCGTTTGCGTAGGTAGAAGTGATACGATTTGACTACACCAACGCAAAATGACTACTCCTTCACTTTCGCCGTCGTTGCTCCTCGGACAGGAAACGGCGGGGTTTCAAACACCAGCGATACGGTAACGCCTTGACGGTCCGCAGCGGCGAGCTTACACGAAGCCCGGGCGCCGCCGCCTCAGTCGTAACCGAGCGGCCCCTCGGCCAGAACGCGTTGATTCGTGTCTGTGACCCGATAGCCGAGCGGAACGCGCTTGCCTTCCTTGTAAATCGTTATGCTCGCATGGCGCTCGCCCGCGACGCGGGCAATGATCTCGATCCCATGGGCACTGGCTTTGGGGCGGCAATCAAGCTGAATGGCGTCATCCACTTTAACCGACGCCGTCTGACCTTTGTGCACTCGGACCGTGTCGCCGTGTTTCGTGTTGAACCAGACAAACCAATCTTTGCCTTGGGGATCGTGCCGAGCGACGTGATACCCAGCGACCTGATAGACGCCGGGCTCTAATGCGCGGCGAAGATCGCCCGGTCTTTCGCCCGCCCGCTTTTCCCAAACGAGGCGAAAGTACTTGCCCGCCTTGTTCCTTAATGGCAGTGAACCTTCCTCGAAGCTCGGCGTCACGAAGCCATCGCCGTCGTTGTCGCCGCGCGGCGGACCGGCGACGGCGGTTGGCACGGCAAGCTCGCCGGACTTCAGAAAATCGATCAAGGCCGCACGGGCCGCTTCGGGCTTCGTCACTCAGGCCGTGCGCTTAATTTGATCCAGCCAGGCGCGGTCGATGGCCAGGTTGAGGTCCGGCGGCTGATGACAATGCTGACAGCCCGCGAACATTCGTTTGGCATCGGCGGGCGTCTGCGCCGAGGCAGCCGTGGGCAGAAGCAGCACGCCAACTGCAAAAATCCAGCATTTCACGAGTTGCCTCTTTCTGAACACCATCGGATACACTTTGCAGTCTATCCCAGGCCACACATCCGGTACAATCGAATTCCTTTTCCTCTTCTGACTCTGTGTACTTCTCTGTGTCTTTGTGCCTCTGTGGTTATTACTACCAGTCGCGTCACGACGGCCGCGTAGTCAGTCGGCTTTCCTTGATGTAAAGTATCTGTTGACGAACGCGAGAGCGCCGCGCCGAATACGGAAACTGCCATGTCGTCTCATTACGTGCCACATACGAAGATACCGACCCTGGTCTTTCCGACCAGCACGCAGGCGTCGCGCCACGTCGCCCTTATGATCGAGAGCCTCATCCGCCAAAACAACTCGGCCAACCGGCCCACTGTGCTTGGCTTGGCCACCGGCTCCACGCCCGTCGGCCTGTACCGCGAGCTCATTCGCCTGCATAAAGAAGCGAATCTCGATTTCTCCCGCGTCATCACCTTCAACCTCGACGAATACTTCCCGATGAGCAAGGAGGACGATCACAGTTATCAACTTTGGATGCAAGAGACGTTTTTCAAACACGTCAACGTGCAACCGCAAAACGCGCACATACCCGACGGCACCGTGTCGACGCACGACGTGGAGGATTATTGCGCCCGCTACGAGCAAATGATCCGCCGTGCCGGCGGCATCGATTTGCAAATCCTCGGCATCGGCCGCAGCGGCCACATCGGCTTCAACGAGCCCGGCTCCACGCGCCATAGCCGCACGCGCCTTGCTACGCTCGACCCGGTCACGCGCCGCGACGCCGCCGGCGACTTTTTCGGCGAGGACAACGTCCCTCATCAAGCCGTCACCATGGGCGTCGGCACCATCCTCGAAGCGCGCAAGATCGTGATCATGGCGTTCGGCGAGCACAAAGCGCCCACCGTGCAGCGCGCCGTCGAAGGCGAAATGACTGAGGCCATCACCGCCAGCTTTCTGCAAAAGCATCCGGACACGACGTTTATTCTCGATCAATCCGCGGCAGGATACCTGACGCCCGTGCGGCTGCCTTGGGTCGTCGGCTCGGTCAATTGGACGTCGTCGCTCATTCGCCGGGCCGTCATTTGGCTCAGCCTGAAAGTCGGCAAAGGTCTGCTCAAGCTCTCCGACGACGACTTCCGCGAACACGAACTGTATGAACTGTTGCGCGAATACGGTCCCGCCCATCGCCTGGGCCGCCGCGTCTTTGACGAGATGATGAACACAATTTGCACGTCGCCGGGCGTAGGAGGAGAGAGTGGAGCGCGCAGCGCGGAGAGTGGAGCGCGGAGCGCGGAGAGTGGAGCGCGGAGCGCGGAGGGCGAAGAGGAGGCGCTTCGCGCTCCGCGCTCCACTCTCCACACTCCACACTCCGCGCCCCACTCTTCACGCTCCGCGCTCGTCTTCAGCCCGCACCCCGACGACGACGTCATCAGCATGGGCGGCACCATCGTTCGCCTCGTGGAGCAGGGCCACATGGTGCATATCGCCTACATGACCAGCGGCAACATCGCCGTCTTCGATCACGACGCCTGGCGCTTCACCGACTTTGTGTGCGGCTTCAACGAGTTGTTCAAGATCGACACCGAGCATTCCGAAACGGTCAAAAAGCGCGTACTGGATTTTCTGCGCGGCAAGCGTCCCGGCCAGCCCGACTCCAAAGACCTATTGGACATCAAGAGGTTGATCCGCGCGACCGAAGCCCGCGCCGGCGCCTCGGTGTGCGGCGTCCCCCCGGAACAACTCGTGTTCATGGACCTGCGCTTCTACCGCACGGGGACCATCGCCAAGGCGCCGATCCACCCGCAAGACATTCAAGACATCACCAATCTCTTAGAGCGGCTGCAACCGGCGCAGATTTACGTCGCCGGCGAGATGTCCGACCCGCACGGCACGCACCGCGTCTGCGCCAACGCCATCTTCGACGCCGTCCGCGCCGTGCGCCAAAAGGGCCAGCATTTCGAAGTCTGGCTGTATCGCGGCGCCTGGGAGGAATGGGAACCGCACGAAGTCGAACGCGTCGTGCCCCTGTCCCCCAAGGACCTCGACCGCAAGAAGGCCGCCGTCTTCCGCCATCAGTCGCAGAAAGACAAAGCCATGTTTCCCGGCGGCCACGACACGCGCGAATTCTGGCAGCGCGCCGAAGACCGCAACCGCAACACCGCCAAAGTCTACGATCAGCTCGGCCTGCCGGAGTTTTATGCGCTCGAGGGCTTCGTGCAGTGGCGCGGCGAGTGAAAAGCTCACCTTGGGTCGGCGGCCCGCTTCCATACAATGCTGGGCATGCTGGTCGCCTTGGTCTTTAGCTCCATTCTGCCCCCGCCTTGCTGGCATGCCCCGCAGCCCGTCGGTCCCATGGTCCGGCTGCACACCGGCTTCGTTTACACCGACGGGCCGGTCGAGCGTGACGGCAATCTGTATTTCACCGACAATCGCGCTTGGCCCAGCCGCATTTACAAGCGCGACCCACAAGGCCATGTGACGCTCTGGCTCGCTCCTTCGGGGCGCGCCAACGGGCTGGCCTTCAATTCGTCCGGCGAACTGGTCGCCTGCCAAATGGACGGCCGAATCGTCGCCTACGACGCGCAGAGCGGCATGCGCGTGCTAGCTTCCGGTTATTGCGGCCGGCGCTTCAACGCGCCCAACGACCTGGTCATCGATCGCCAGGGCGGCATCTACTTCACCGACCCCTGCTTCGGAGCGCCGCTTTTGAAACCACAGGGCCGGGTCGCCGTCTACTACCTGACGCCGGACGGCGGCGTGACTCGGCTCATCGACAATCTCGCCAATCCCAACGGCATCACCCTTTCGCCGGACGAGAAAACGCTCTATGTCGTGCCGTCGTTTCAAAACGAAGTGATGGCCTATCCGGTGCTCGGGCCAGGTGAGCTTGGTCCGGGCCGCGTCTTTGCGCACATGGCCCGCTCCTGGAACCTCTTCTATCCCGGCGGCGACGGCATCCGGCTCGACGTCGCCGGCAACCTCTACATCGCCTCGCAGCGCGGCATCCAAGTTTTCGACCCCACGGGCAAGCTTCTCCGAATCGTTCCGGTGCCGGAGCGCCCTTCCAACCTCGCCTTCGGCGGTCGCCATGGCAACATTCTCTACATCACCGCGCGCAACTCTGTCTATGCGGTGCCTTGGTCGTTGCCGGGCCGGGAGTCGTGGCACGCGGCTTCGTCGATTAACACGCGGAGCCCGACGCGTGAGCGAGGGATTAACGGCGTTTCGACGCTGCCAAAGGCGTGGCCGACGCAGGTGAAGTAATAGTTGCCACTTCCAAAGAAGCCGCGATCCTACACCCATTTGCAGTCGGCTGCGCGCAATACTGCGAGGAATTCGCTTGCCCAGTTGGAGATTCAGCGGTTATACAGAAATCGCTTGAATGCAAGCGCTTCTTGTATAGTATACAAATGTATCAATGGAGGGTGCCCATGAGCGACCATTCGAGGATCGAATGGACGGACGCGACCTGGAATCCTGTTCGCGGATGCACAAAGATCAGCCCCGGTTGCGCCCATTGTTATGCCGAGACGTTCGCGGAGCGATTTCGAGGCGTGCCAGGCCATGCATACGAACAAGGTTTTGACCTGCGACTTGTTCCGGAGAAACTCGCCGAACCCTTGCGCTGGAGCAGTCCCCGCCTCGTCTTTGTAAACTCCATGAGCGATCTGTTTCACGAAGACGTGCCTGACGAATTCATTGTGCGCGTTGTGCGTGTCATGGAACTTGCGAACTGGCACACATTTCAGGTTTTGACGAAGCGCTCGGCGCGCATGCGCGATCTTCTCTCAACAAAGCTCGCCTTCGCCGCACTTCTGAAACACATCTGGTGGGGTGTAAGCGTGGAAAACAGAAAGCACGGCGTCCCACGCATCCAACATCTCCGTGATGCTCCGGCGTCGATGCGCTTTTTGTCCATCGAACCACTCCTCGAGGATCTTGGCGCTATCAATCTCGACGGTATCTGCTGGGTGATAGTCGGCGGCGAAAGCGGGCCCGGTTCGCGCCCAATGGAAGAGGCTTGGGTTCTTACGATTCGTGATCAATGCCGAGACGGAGGCGTTCCCTTCTTTTTCAAACAGTGGGGCGGAACGCGCAGGACTGAAGCGGGCCGGGAACTGGAAGGGTGCACGTACGACGAGTTGCCGCCGCGGAATCGCACAAGTGTACAAGATCTTGCCAAAAGACGTCGTCTGATTTTGGCTCTCGATAGGTCGACAGTTGCCGCCCGATGGAGCAGCATCGAGAAGTGAGCATGAGCGAATTCACCGCCGACGGCAACCCTGAATACTGGACGGAGTATTCGAATCTTCAACACGTAAAGCACGCTCTGATTCGAAACTACCTGAATGGATGGTTTCCTAAACTTGCGCTGGGGCCTTGGGGTTCTTCGCGCCTTCTCTATATCGACACTCATGCCGGGCGCGGAAAACACCTGAAGGGTCAACTGGGATCGCCACTCGTAGCCTTGAGGACCCTGCTTGACCACACATCTCGCGACAAAATACTTGCGAAAACTGAAGTAAGGTTCATCTTTGTCGAACGCAATGAAGCCAATCTCAGCGCACTGAAGAGCGAACTCGCCGCGATTCAAGTTCCGAAGAAGGTATTCATTGACGCTAAGGCGGGCGATGCGTTCGAGATCATCGACAACACGATTACCTCTTATGATCGAGAGGGCGCGTGGCTTGCCCCGAGTTTCATCTTTGTTGATCCGTATGGTTTCAAATTGCCGTCCAAGCTGCTGCGAAAGTTACTTTCATACCCAAAGATTGAGCTATTTGTGAATGTGATTTGGCGGGAGCTTGACATGGCGGTTTGCCAAGCACGAAGTGGCAATCAAGAGCTCGAAGGATTGGTGGGCACGTTGAATTCCATTTTTGATGGCGATGCCTGGCGCAGCATTAGCGCTGATGATCCCGATGAACGGGCCGTACAGTGTGTCGAGCTGTTTCGAAAGCTGAGTGGAGCAAGATGGGGAACGTACATTCGAATGCTTGACAAGAATCGCGTTCGATATCTCCTTTTGCATCTCACGAAACACCCTGATGGCAGAGATCTCATGAAGGGATGTATTTGGCAAGCATGTCCGGACGGCGGTTACTACGCAAGTAAGTCGGATAATCCTGACCAGCAGCTGCTAATCGAGCCGGAGCCCGATTTGGCACTTCTTGGCAATTGGGTGATTGAGAGGTTGCGACATGGTCCAAAAAACTGGCAGTTCTTGATAGACGAACTTCGCGAAGAATTGTGGCTGAGCAAGCAACTTAATGAAGTTGTCCGTTCGATGCGAAAAAATGGCCAGATAATTGGAGAAAACTACACTGGAAGATTCGCTGCGACGAACAATCCTCGGTTGCGCCTTCGAGAAAAGTCCGGAGAGTGACGGCGATTGCTCCATCAAGCGAGGCTCAACAAAAACTCCGCCCGCTCCTTGTCAATTACCTCCGTCCGATTCAGCAAGCGAATCGGAAACGGCTTCTCGGGCTCCTGAGCCACCCAGCGTTCCGCGAGATGCTTCAAGCTTGATGATGTTGGTGAGATCGTCTTCTTCCAGGCCGCGCGTCGATTCAAGGTATCGGCCCAAGACGCGCAACTTCATCGTCTTGAGCATGTCCGGCGCGATGTCGGCAATTCCCTAGCACAATGCGCGTCGGCCCCGCAGACGAAGTTCCGCGGCATCCGGCTCGGGCCGGCGGCGGCGATGACGAACGCGCGTTCCGGTCGCTGTTGCTTCTTCCTCGGCGTAATCGTCGCCTTCATCCGGCGCAGTTTTTTGATCGGATTCCGATTCGTCAAGCGGCTGCCCCTTCACGACGGCTTGCTGCCCCGAAGCAATCTCCGTTTCCTGCGTTGTGGGCGCAGAAGGATCAGCAGTGACGGCTTGTTGTTCGTTTTCCATGAGTGCCTCGCGGCGTCAAAAGTGTTTGCTCTAGGAGAATTGGCTGGATTATGTGCGGCCAATTGCTTGCTGGCAAGGAAAAAAGTTCGATGAATTGTGGAGTCGATGCTGGCCAATTCAGGATTGCCGCTGCCAAGCAGCCATCGATCACTCAGCCAATGGCGCGCGCGTCGGCCCGAATCACGAGCGGGAAGAAGGAGCGTGCGCCCGGCCGATTACGGCATCTACCCTGAGAGAAGAAGCTCGAAGCGACTTTTTTTGGCAACCTTGCCTGGGACCGTACCGCAACAGCGACGTTTCACTTTCCCTCATATGCACCAATTTGAAAAATGGGTGTCAACTATTGCCGCAAGTCACTTCATTGCAGTTAGTTGGGGTGTAGCAACCCACATTTCAATTTCTTGCCATTTGATAAGTGCACCCCCTTGGTCGCA